>PBTG01000128.1 GCA_002726535.1 Myxococcales bacterium
TATGCTCTCTTTCCAACGGCGAGCATCCTCGGGGTGAGAACGCTCAGTACCGGGGAAAATCTGGGAAATACTCAATTTGCCGTAATGGTAACCTGCCAAGACTCCTACTGGGCATCCGCCCAAATCGGAAACTAGGTAGGCATCCGATACATCCGGTTTTGTAACCATCCGGTAACCGTCAAGCTCGACCTCGTAGCGGGGATTGCCAGATGTAGTGTTGGGCAAACGCTTGATGATTTTAAGGATTCCTGCGTGGTGAGTCAGCTTTCCATTTACGTTTTGCATTGTTCTTCCTCTTCTTCCTCTCGTTTGGGCAGGCTGTAACCTGCGATTGATGCAGTATCGTTACGCTAGTTTTAGGGTAAAGGCAACAGTTTCGGCTAGTTTTACTTGATAAACGTTCTAAGCGTAACGCGAACTTGTGGCAAAATATTGACGGTTTGCCAGGATTCTAGGCGCTAGCCGTCTCAGGGTAGACAAGGGCTAACAGGGGTTGCGGGTTGGCGATGGAGCTTGGGTTAGAGGGGAGTTGGGGAAGTAGGTGGACTAGTCCCCTAGCCCTTGTCGAGCCTGAGAGCCGACCGACCGACGCCACGCGCCAGGCGTGCGTGCGTGCGTGGCAAGGGGTCCGCGCCGCCGCTTTGCCCTCGCCCCCCGGAGCCGGAGATTGTTCCCCGTCTCCAAACAAAAACGCAATTTTCTGAAAAAAAATCAAAAAAAAAGCACTTCACCGATCCCAGGCCCGCAGATCGGGGCCAAATCCACCGCAAATTTTTCCCGAGTAAAATTAGCTACTTGCAAGTTTAAGCTAGTTAAATCTTGATTTACTAGCCAAAAAGCGTAGTGAATTGGTGGTGATAAACCCATACAGGAATGGGTTTTGGGGATTAGGCGTAGAGTAGCTTGGTTCCTGGTAGCTGGGCAAGGGATCGGGGACAGTGCTTCCCGACTTTTGGCAGCTAGCAAAATTCGGTAGTGCTGGCAGATTGCCCTCCCGGCGGGTTCGGACACTCGCTCCGCTCGATCCGAAGACTTTAGATTAGGAATCGGATTCATTCCTTAGTTGGAAACGGCCCAGCGAGGGGTGATGCGCGACTGGAAGTGGAGTCTGAGGCAACTCGCACCAAGACACCAAGTCTGGCGTCTTGCTGCTCGTAGTTTGGTTAGGTTTTCCTAGCTCCAACTTGCTTCGATTTGCTATTGGTAGTAGAAGTGCCTAGCCGTGTTGCCTCCTCAGCAGACGGTCCTCTTTTCTATCTGGCGGGAGGGGTTGGGTTTTCCTTTCAGTTTTCCTGGCCCCTCTCGCCGCTCTCGGAGTGCTGATGCTGAACATAGAGAGCGAACTTCACGAGCTTGCGATTACTACCTGGCTGGAGTCATCCAGTGAGGGATTCTGCGGCATGTTGGCGGTGGCGCATGTGATTTTGAATCGCGTCGAGGACAAGCGTTGGCCGGGTACGATCCGCTCCGTAGTCCACCAGCCGTACCAGTTTTCCTGCTGGAATTCCGACCAGGGCATGGACAACTGGAGGGCTTACCGACTTGAGGCCATCCACGAGTCTCCCGCTTGGAAGGAATGTCTGAAGGTTTGCTGCGGGGCTTATTTCGGCTTTTTGCCCGACCCGACTGACGGCTCCTGCCATTATTTGGTGAGCGAGATTGCCGACCGGACGCATTGGGCAGAGGGCGTTGAGCCGACTGTGGTGATCGGTGCCCACAGTTTTTTCAACAATGTGGACTGAGGTGGGGTTTGGGCAAGCGGATCACTGAGAACACGCCGGTAGCCGAGGTCATCGAGACCGGCGTAAGTACCGGGAAATACACGGCTTTATCGAACACTGCTGCCCGGATCGCGCAGATCTCGATGCGTCGGTTGCAGGAGAAGCTCGATGAGAACCACAACCTCCAGCCGACTGCTTTGGCGGGCATTGCCGACAAGGCGGTGACGATCGTGACGAAGTTGGAGGCGCTCCAGCGGGGTGCGGAGTCGGAGCGGGTTTCGAGTTCTGAGGACATTGCGGAGCGGGCCAAGATGCTGCGGGCTGCGGCTGAAGAACTTTTGAAGCGAGGCGAGTGATGTTGCGGGTTCTTGTGGCTTGCGAATTCAGCGGCACCGTTCGGGATGCCTTCATTCGCAGGGGTCACGATGCTGTTTCGGTGGATCTTTTGCCGAGTGAGTCGGATTTCGGCCCGCATATACAGGGCGATGCGCTTGAGCATTTGGATCGCGACCGTTTCGATATGCTGATTGCCCACCCGCCTTGCACGTTCCTGGCAAATAGTGGCGTCCGTTGGCTTTATTCTTCGCCCGGAGAGAGGGACGAAAAGCGGTGGAGTCGGATGCGGGAGGCTGCTGCCTTTTTCCGAAAATTTCTGGACTGCGAAATCCCGCTGATTTGCGTCGAGAACCCGGTGATGCACGGACATGCGGCGAAGTTGATCGGTCAGCGGCAGACGCAATCCGTGCAGCCGTGGCAATTTGGCGATGGTGAAGTGAAGCGCACCTGCCTCTGGTTGGATGGGCTCCCCCCGCTGCTTCCGACAGATGTCGTCGAAGGGCGGGAGGCACGAGTCTGGCGAATGCCACCCGGCCCGGAGCGACAGAAGGAGCGCAGTCGTTTCTTTGTCGGGATGGCGACGGCGATGGCTGCACAATGGGGAGAAGTTTGGCGAGATGGACTCTGAAGAAAAATTTAAGTTATTCGGCTTCGAGGCTTTCAGCCCCAACGAAGAGAAGCGTTTCCGCGACACAATGCTGGGAACGGCTATCGACTGGTCTTCGGGGAGAGAGCGATCCGTTTACTGCATGGAGAAGACCCTCGACTTCCTGACACAGGATGGTGGCTTCGATACTCGCGCCGAGGCCCGCGAGCATGTCCATGCATACTCGTTGCTACTTGAGGGGAAGTTCGGCGTCTCCCCGCTTTTCGTCGAGTCGAACGTCGATAAGATCTTGCCGATAAAATACGATGCCTAAGAAAAAGCCCGCATCCCCGGATTTCAGCGAACTCTCCACCGAGGAGCTTTCTGCCCTAGTTGAGGGCATGACCGACGAAGCGGAGAAGCTGAAGCAGTCGGCTGCTTACCTGCATTTCGAGCCCCACCCCTACCAGCGTCCTTGGTTGGAAGACGAGAGCCAGGTGATGGCGCTTTTTTCGGGAAACCAGGTGGGCAAAAGCACCTGCGGAGTGGTGGCACTTCTGCGCGAGTGCTTGGGAGTGAGTCCCATTTCCTTGGGCGGCAAGGGCGAGCGTTGGAAGCGGAACTCATTGCGCGGCAAAAGGGTTTTGGCTGGAGGCGAGACGTTCGAGGTGAGCATCGCGCAGAACTTGGTGCCGAAGCTCAAGTCGCTCGTGACCCCCGACATGCTGAAGGGACCGCCCAAACGCAACAGCATGGGGATCGAGACGAAATGGTCTTTCGTTACCGGCTGTGAACTGACGTTGCAGAGTTATTCTTCGCCGGTTGCAGCCTACGAGGGATCGGTGCTGGACTTCTGCTGGCTGGATGAACCGCCGCCGCAGGACATCTTCAATGCGATCCGGCGCGGGCTGATGGCAAAAGAGGGGCGAATGTACATTACCGCCACGCCTCTGAAAGAGCCCTGGCTTCTGGATGAGTTGATTCTCCCGGCGCAAGACCCCGAGTCACCGCTTTATGGCACGGTTGGCTATCACCGGGTGGAGATGCACGATGCGTGTAAGGAGTGCAACGGCGGCCACCTGCCCCACGCGCAGATCGAGCAGTTCCTTGCCGGTCTTCCCGAGGGTGAGAAGGCAGCGCGTTCGCAGGGCGTGTTCATGTCTCTCCAGTCGGTGGAGTTCTCCTATGTGAACGACGACTGGGTCTGCCCTGATTTCGAGCCCTACCCTAGCTGGCCGATTGTCGAGGTGATCGACCCGGCAGCGCGTCGGGGACTGACCTGCATCTGGGCTACCTGCTCACCTACCGACGATTGGTATGTGTTTCACGCGGCCCAGATCCCGAACAGCGGCTTCGGAGAAATGTGCCGCGAGATCAAGAAAATCCGCAAGATGTTCGCCCGTGGGGTGGACGTTGCGATCATGGACGCCCGAGGCGGGGCTCACGCTGCCAACCAAGAGACCAGAGAAACTTGGTTCGATATTTTCAGAAGAAACGGGCTCGAATACAGACGCTCGGAGGAGACCCCCCTCCAAGCCTTACACGATTGGCTGAAACCTATATGGCAACCAGGAATGCTGGAAGACGAAAGAAAACCAAAGTTGAAAATGACCGAAGCCGTGGCGAAGATGGAGCGCGGCCCGAAGTGGGCTCTGAGCCGCTTCGTGTGGAGCCCGACAGCGACGAAGCGGGACTACAAGCAGGCAGCGAAGGATTACGTCGATTGTCTGAGGTATCTGGCGGGAGCGGGCCTGACCTGGAACCGACTGACGAAGCAGGGGTCGGGGCAAGTGAGGAGCAAGCTGGCGAGCAGCTACGCGAACCGCAACCGCGAGAAGAGCCAGATCACCAGAGCGGGAGGCTCGCTGAGGGGAATGGCGAACCCCCGGTGGAAGAAGCCGCCAACGAGCCGGGGCTACAGTTAGTCCGACTTGACGACCCGCAGATCGGCGACCTGCAACAGGTCACGCTTTCCTTCCTCCAGTTGGCGCAGCATCAGTTTGCAATTTTCTTGAAGTCGCAGGGCGTCCACACTTTACCGGATGGGACGCTTGGGCTCGATCCGGCGCTCATTCATCGGCTCCGCACCACCGGCATCGAGGGGCTCTCATTCTCCCAGACCGTTGACCCGATGGCCGACATCGAGAGCCGTATGTCTGCGATAGTAGAGGGTATTGCGCAAAATCTATCTCGTCGTCAGAATCCCCCCATGGTTGACGCGCCGATCAACGCCCCGGCCCCCGCCGCGCCCGCAGCACCTGCCCCGAGGCAGGCGCAACCGGGTTCGCGCTACCCGCTGGGGAGGATGCTCGCAGGCGACGGGAGATAAGAAATAGATGACGCCATACATGCCCTCGCCCGGTTCGGCTTCAGCACCCGAATCTTTCACCGAGATTGAGCCCGTGAACACGGGCGATGAGTTGCCATTTTCCTCTCCCCCGTGGGCCGAGTTCAAGGGCGAGGGCGCTCCTGCGGGAGTGGTCGATCTGGAGAAGGCATCCCAACTCACTGAGGACGAGATCATCCAGACCGTTCGGCGGGCACGCGAGGATTCGGCAAAGATTCGCCGCCCGCTGGAGAACGCCTGGCGCAAATACGAGGCGAACTACTACGCCACGAGCGACTGGACGGAAAAAGAGGACTGGCAGGCCCAGATGCAGATCCCCGAGATCCTGATGAAGGTGCGCTCTGCCGTCGCCTCCATGCAGGGTGCCTTGGTGGATAGCCCCGACTGGTTTACCATTCAGAAGACTTCCCAATATGCCGACGACCACTTGGTCAACTTCATTCAGAAATGGATGCATATCGTCGTTGACGACACCGATTTAATCAATCATCTCCTACGCACTTGGGAGAGTTCATTCCTCTATGGCACCGGGTGGCTTTGCCTCCAGTACGAGGAATATGTGGATCGGCGTCCACGGGTAGTCGAGCGGCCTCTTTATGCTGACCAACAGACCGCAATGATGGCGGCTCAACAGGGCATGCCGGTAACCGAGACAGTAGTCGAGACCGACGCAATTGCCCGTGGGCGCTTCTCGCTGAAAAACCTGAGTGTTTTCAATGTGTTCCCAGATCCTTACGCGAACACGTTCGAGCAGTGCAAATATGTGATCACGGAAGACCTGATCGACGAGGAGGATCTGATCGCCGGTCGGGATGCGGGCATGTACCAGTTCGACGATCTGGGTGCCCCGATGTCTACGCTGCCTGGCGAGCGGGACGGCTCCATTGCGCCGAACTCGTGGGCCGAGGACCAGAGCCCTTCCGGTGACCGGCGGCGGCATCTGGTGCAGTGCTATTACGGCAACCTTTATGACCGGGACGGTGACCTGGTTTGTGAGAACTGGAAAGTCGTCATTGCGAACGAGCGCACTCTTCTGAGCATCGGTCCCAACCCGATGTGGTCGGGTAAATTCCCGATGATCTGCTCTACCCCGCTGGAGCATCGCGAAATGCTGTGGGGACGTTCCTTGGTGGAAGCCGACGCGAACGTGCAGGAAGAGATGACCCAACTCACGAACCTGATCTTGGACGACATCAAGTATTCGGTGCTGGGTGCCTTCATGGTGGACGAGTCGAAGAGTGACGAGCCCGGAGATATCGACAGCATCGAGCCGGGTCGCGTCTACCGTGGACGCGATGGGTTTCTGGGTAAGCTTAATTTCACAACGCAGAGCAACATGGCGTGGCCGGTCCTCCAGCACCTCCAGAAAATCGGTGACAGCAGCACAGCGATCGGGGAGTTCACCGCACCGGGTATGCCGACGAGCCGAGGCAGAGCCAGTGCTACCGAAGTGCAGACCCGCTCGCAGGCTGGCACGGCTTACTTGCAGCAGGTTGCTCGCCGGATCGAGCAGAACGATGTCGAAGGAATCCTGCAACTGATTTTCGAGTACATCATCCAGTGGGGTGGCGACGACTCGAACCCGAAGCTGACAGAATTGCTTTCGGAGTATGGCGGGCCGCAACTTCTTTATGACCCGGTCTCAAGGTTCAAGATCCTCGACCAGCCGGTAAAGATCAAGGCGCACGGCATTAGCCAAGTGATGAGCCGCGAGGCGATGAACGGCAAGCTGATGGAGATCCTCAACGCATCGCAGTCGTTGGGAATGCCGCCGTCCACGCAGGTGCCGATCTTTTATAGCCTCGTGTCGAATCTTGGCCTCGACCCGATGGACCTGGGCTACCCGCCCGACGAGGCTGCGTATCAGCAGATGCTGATGTCGATGCAGATGAACCAAGAACAAGGAGGCGCACAGGCCGGTGCTGGGAATCCACCTGTCTCAGATGCCGGACAAACACCTGCTGCGCCTCCCACTTCAGAGCAGTTAGCCGCTCAACCGATGGGCGCGGAACGGTAAATGGCAATCCGCACAAGGGCTAGCGGGTTTCGGGCTAGCGGTAACTGGGTCTACAAGCCGTTCAACATAACGCTGACTGGCCCTGCCTTGACGATCTGGAATCCTGCTGCGAGCAGGTCGGTGAATCTGGTGGGCTTTCGGATTGCGGGGGTGGCACTGAGCGACCTGACGCATACTGCCCCAGCCTTTGTGGAGTTTCAGGCTGATGCCGTACCGCTGGCCCCGCTGTGGGTCTGCGAAGCGGGGGCATACAGTGGGTTGTCCTGGCTGGCATCGGGAGAGTTTGGCGACGGGCTGCTTTTGCCGGTCAATGACATCCTGAAAATCGATACGACCCTAGCCTTGGGCGGGTCTGGCATTTCTCTGCGTGGAGTTGTGTGGGGGAAAGAACAATGATGCCGCCGGATATTTTCAAATGGGTCATGGGTGGAGTGATGGGTGCTGCCGCTTTCTTTTTGGTTTGGCAGCAGGAGGCGCAGTACCGGATCGACGCGGGTCAGACGGCTTCGATTACTTTGGTGGAAAAAGATTCACGCCACTATCAGCAACAGATGCAGGAGTCCTTCCGTAGCTTAACCGCCAGTCAGGCAAATACGGCAAAGATTCTTGAAGGAGTCGCCTCGCGGATAGAGGCGATCGATGAACGCGGATCTCGTGCGCTGATTAGTCACGAGAGAATTCGCCACAACACAGGAGACGACTAATGAGTTTTTTTGAAAAGATCGATTTTCGCTGGCTGATGACTACTCTTTTCCAGATCGGCACGGGTCTGGGTTTGTTTTTCGGAGGCGGTGAGAACTACCAGGACACGGGGCTGGGGATTCTTCTCGGCACACTCGGCGTCGGCGCGACCGCTTCCCGCACGGCCATAAAATAAACGTGGCGCGTATCTTTGGCTGGCTGACGGTCCTCTGGATCTCGTTGCTGGTCTTTTCATTTCTTGCGACTCCTGCGCATCCTGCCGGGGTCACGCGGGTTTTCGATTGCAGTGGGCCTGACTGCTCCAGGCTCACTGCGAAGACCAACGACTATCTGGACATGGGCTCTGGCACTCAGTCGCAGCCCTGCGTCGAGTCTACCTCTGCGCCCACGGGTGCCTGCGCGGCCAGCGCGTGTGTCTATGACACCAGCAACTCAAAGCTGTATTTCTGCGGGGCTTCGGGCTGGGCTGAGATCGCGGGCGGCGGTGGCGGTGGGTCCAGTGCGTTCTCCGCGATTACGACGGGAGAGAACACCGGCCAGACCTTGGAGGTTGGATCGGGCTCGACGCTCAAGCCGAAGGGTCTTGGGCTTATCGGCGCTAACCGGACTTTCAACCCGCTTAGATTAATGGCCGAGGACAAGACGATCACCACCGCTTTGGATTTCATCAAGTGGGTTGACGAGGTTGAGATTGACCATAACCTCGCCTTCCCGGTTTTCGTTAACGCGACTGGAACTTTCCACTACGATGTCGAGCCATTCTTAAACCTTGGGCCGTCTTTTTTCAGTTTTCAGCCGACCATCGAAATCGACACCGCGATGACGATAACGGGGGCGAATGCTTTCTTCGCAAACCCGCAATTCAAGCCACTTGGGGGCTCCACACTGACGCTACTGGGGGGAATCCCCACCATCTTTTCGGGTTTCAAAATGGAGAATTCCGGCGGTGGTTCGGTAGCCCCCACCTCGGACATTGTGCAGTACGGAACCGGCGGCAGCGTGGAATCAGGGTTCACCCTCGATCGCGTGCTGGGCTACGAGTGCGGCGCTCCTGTTGCGGCTGGCACGATTACGAATCGCTCCTGCTTCGTTGCGAACGCGCAGACCACGGCAACGAACACTGTGGGTTTCGAGACGCTCGGCACGATTGACTATGGGGTAAAGATTGCGGACGGGTCTTCGGTTGGCATCCAAGTGAACAACTCCGCTTATGCGATTGACATTAACGATGGGGGTGTGGGCATCACGATCGACTCGACTTCCGGTACGGCGCTCGCGATCAACCCTGACGCAGGCCAGATTGCGATCGACATCAACGGCGGGGGCACTGGGGTGGACATCGCCGCTGGCGTAACCACCGGCATCGTGAACGCCTCCAAGACGGTCTACTCGCCGGGTACTGCCGTCGATCCCGGCACTTCGACCTCTTTCACAGTGACGAAGACAGTAACCGAATTTAGTTCGTCTACTGGCCGAAATCCCATCCTACTTGCCAATGGGGTCGACGGTCAGGTCACCACTTTCGTCAACGTGGGGACCGGCAACATGGTTTTTCACAACGGCAGCAACAGCAACATGCGTCTGACGACAACTTCTTGCCAGACGCTTTGCGCAAACTATTTCGTAAATTATTGCTCCCTATCGACGGGTGACACGTTGACCGCTCTTTACCTCGACTCCCTCTCGGACTGGGTTGTCATTTCTTGCTCAAATAACGGGTGACTTATGAAAATCATTCTCGCATCGATCATTATCGTGATTATTCCTTTCACCTCGATGGCGGCGCAGTATTGCCAGGAAGTTGACGCGAAGAACCTGGAGCATATCCAGACTGTCGTTGATTTGGTGAACGCCCGCGAGGGGACGCAGCTGGATATCGCAACCTTCATGTCGGAGACGATTAAGGATCGCGTTACCGGAGAGATTGCCCGCGATGTCAACTCGCGTGCGGCAGCGGCGGTTGAAGAAGCGGCTGCGACCAGGGCTCAGATTCAGGCAGCGGCTGGCGCGGAGTTCGAGGCCAAGCGGGCCGAAATCGAAGAGACTTGGTAAAACTAGTAAAAACAAGGTTGTAGCTTGCAGACCTAGAGCCTCGTCGTCATAAGAGGGAATGACTTCGCTTCATGTGGCGGGGTCCATCTTAAATATGGGCGCACATCTGGACGATCTTGAACGGCAACGGGACATGCTCCTGCTTCTAGACTCGCGTGGACCGAAGGTCTACGGCGAGGCGATTGCCCATATCCTTGGGCGTCGGAAAGAGTTGCTCATGGGGGAATTGGATTTTTCCCCTGCCCATCGCGTGATTGAGATCTCCCACGAGCTAGACGCTCTGGTGATGATTTGCGATCTCATTGGATCGGCTATGCCCAAGGGCAAAGCTAAAAACGCCCGCGCAAAAGACAAGGGCGTTTCCCGCGAGGACCACGCGATTCGGATGGGGCGTATGCTGACGCCGCCGAATTGGCGAAAGCGCATCGAAGTACCTCTGGAGAAGGCCCAGGATGAGGCCCGCCAAGAGATGCTGGTGCGGAAGAATATCGATAAAAACCGGGCGTTTTTGGAAGAATCGCGCCGGATGCTGCGTTTCCTTGAAGTCGTTGAACGGGAAATGGAACGGGCTTTCGCCTCAGTGCGACGGGTCGAATTAAGAAAGGTGGCAGGAAATGGCTGACGAACAGAACGCGGATCAACCGCCTCAGTGGTTTGACGAATTCAAGAACCAACTGGGAAACACTTTGGGGGGCATTACCGCCCAGCAACAGCAGATGGCGAACCAGATGGCGCACACAGCCGCCACGCCTGCGCCCACCCCGCTGCCGTCCAAAGAGACCGACGAGAA
>PBTG01000016.1 GCA_002726535.1 Myxococcales bacterium
AATGACCGACAACCAACTCGACCCCGACCGCGTTGAAACCAGATGCCGGCTCAATGACGAGATCTCCCGTCGCCGCTTGCGTCGACCGCCAGACCCCACTCAACAAGTTGTCGCTCTCGCAGCCGAAGCTGACGAGAGACATCGCGAGGCCGAGTAGAGCAATCGGCGCCCTTGAGGGGAAGGTGGTGGCCATCGTTACTTCAGAGGCGCACAGATAATTTGAACGTTATCGATGTAGATTCCCGACCCGCCTCTGAGACCAACAGCGACTGTTCCAGGCGGGCAGATCTGTTCAAACTGCTTGCCGCCAACTCCACCAGCAGAGGTCAGATTGATTCGGTTGCGACTCACGACCACTTTGGATTTACGCTTCTTGAGTTTGTCGAGCGTCTCTTTCAACGACTTGCTTGTATAAGGCCCCAGTCGATCGGCGGTCGTCGCGTGCTCGGAGTCATACGCGAAGCCAGACTTTTCAGCGTATTTGACGATCGCTCTTCCGCGACTTGTACTCACTCGAACTCGATTGACTTGACCTGCTCCTGAGACCAGCTGCTTGAGTACGACACCGGCTCCGGAAATCGCCACCTCAATAGAGGTCCCGTCTGGATCTAACGATTTTGGAAGTTTGGACTTGCGACCAAGCTGGACAGAGTACCGCCCATTGTCCACCGCCACCCAATGCCGCTCACGCCACATCTTGCGACGATTTTTCGCGTTGCGCAGCGTAAAAGACATCTTAAAAATGCCGGAAACGGGGCGGTTTTGCTCATCTTTCAATCGACTATCGAAGTCTAAGACCGTTTGAAAGCGTCGTTTGCCTTTGGCTTGCACCTCAGGCGTCAATCCCGTGCAAAGAATAGCGCCGGCGACGGCCATTGCACAAAGATGGGTAAGTCGAACTCGAGCGAACATGATCTGTCTCCTCTTCACTGAGATTTTATAGTTTCGGCCCTGGCACTCGGCAATGCAAGCAAATCGAAATCGCGAGCCATCGATGCGCTGGCTACGAGCTGCCTCCAGCGAGCCAGATCCACAACTGATCGGCCAAGTGAGTGCTACCAACCACAACCCCATTGGATGGCCCTGTACTCAACCCAAACCCGTTGAAAAATATTCCTCGCAGCGCAGCCTGGACTACAGCCACCAAGCCGCCTCCAGCTGAGAGATCTGCGCCGGGAACCAGAGGGCTCGACAACACCGCAGAATCAACGGTCGCGTCAACGACGTGAAGCACAGCACCGGTGCTGACCTTCGGAGCAAGTGTGAGTCGAAAGCTGCCTTCGATTCGCAATACGACCAACTCGACGCCAGCGACGGGCGCACTGACCTCCAATAGAGAGTCTTCGATCGTCCACTCAACGGCTGCCGCTTCGTCCCGATTGATCAATCGAATCGTTGGAGATTGGCCGGGCCAAAAACTCGCACCAACTGGACCTGTTCCCACCAAGGCGCCAAGACTCGGCGCCGCATCTGCGGCCCAACTGGTAGGTAGCAGCGACTCGATACCAGCGCTCACTCTCGAGCAGAGTTGACCATTTCGCGTCATTGCCCAGGCCATGTGAGCCAGTAACGCTTTGTCAAAGACCACGGCTCTGCGTAGTACCGCAGATGTGACCGGTGGGGTGGCTGGCTGTACTGGTAGAGCCTTGACCTTTTGTTTCGGTGGCGGGACGTCCTCGGCACAAGGATGACACTGGGTGTTCATCGCCACATCTAACGCAGTGGCAGCGTAAGAGCCGTTGTGACGAAGCAGTGACGCGATGTTGTCGGTTGGCTTGGAAAAACGCGCCGCTAAATCGAGCGTAGAAGCATCTGAGGACAACTGTGCTGAGCCTGAAAATTCGTAGTCAATAGGCACGACCGTCAACAAGATGGAGCGGGCCGCATTGACATAGCTAGCCGTCAAGGTCGAGGCGATGATATCGGAGAGTTGCTTTTCAAGTGAACCCTCGGACCCGACGGCTGTTTGCATAAGGCAGTTCGAGGGGTCGTTCAGCGCCGCTTGGTTCGCTTGCAGGGTCGGCGCAGTCGCGAGCGTGACGTCAACCTTGCCTGATAAATCGCGAGCCAAGCGAAAGCTCATCTCCAATGACGCACCTTGCCACTGCCATTGCAGCGCACAAGCCGCTTGATTGGGCACCTCCCAGGCCAACGAGGTCACAGGAGCCGTAACCGGAAAGGTCAAGGTCAGATCTTGGGTCGCGCTGATGGATGCTTGTCCTTGCAAAACAGAGACGTTGAGCGTTGTACCAGCCAACTGACCTGACTCCAGCTTCACAGGAGGTACGCTGACGGCAAACTGCTTACCAGCGGCCAGTCGAGTCGCCGCAGGAAGCTGTTGGAGGTCCTGATTGGTCAAGACCACCCAAGCCCCCCGCTCCACCCAAAAATCGGGGTCGATAGGCGCATCGAGAGGCAAGAGTGCACCGGTGCAGCCGACCAAGACCAAGGCCCAGATAAGTCGAATCTTTCGCCTCCACCTCATGGGGATTCCCCCGGCTGAGTCAAAATCCACGTGGTTAACCGGCCTTCACCGCTGCCGTTTGGGTCAATCTCTAGCCACGATACAAGCACCGTTCCATCGACCTGCCCAATCAACTTAGGCCGAAACTGCGCCCGATCGGAGGTCGGCATTATTGCAGCTTTGAACTGTCCGTTCGCTTGCTCGGTCGCGACCACGATGCGCGCTTGGCTAGCGTCTTGAACGGCAACCACGCTTCTGCCGTTGGGCAACACTGCGATCGCAAGAGCGGTTCCAACGATCTTACGACGACTGATTTGCCGATTTTCAACGGCATAGAGGCCATCGGTGATCACACTCTTTTGAACTTTTCCGCCCACACTGCGTGCGAGCATGACCTCGTTTCGAGTTCGATCTCTCCAAGCTACGAGCAAGCCACCAGCAAGGTCTCTCCCAAGCACCACAGGTAAGCCCGCATCGGAACCCATGTTGGGTTCATTGCCCGCGAATCGTGCGGTCTTCCACCCCGTCGATGACCGCGAGGCCAAGAGCAAATCACCCTCGATTGCGTCGTACATCCCAAGCGTGACCCCGCTGAGTCCTCCAACCAAGCTCAAATCCCCCTGCAGCACGACATTTGCTCCCGTGGGTAAGGGTACCGTTTCGACGGAAAAAACCCCTTTGTCATCACGGGTCACAACCGACACACCGCCATTGATCTCATCTTCAAAAGCGATTAGCGGCGCTCCTTGAAATAGCGTGATCGCGACGTGGCGAGCGGCTCGTTTCGGCGGAACGGCATCGATTCGCGTCCGCTTCCATCGTCCTTGTGTTCGGAGTCCGTACCACAGTGTCTGCTCTTTATCGCTGATCCACACGATATGGACGTCACCGTTGGCCGCAGCGACGGCTGCACAGACCTGGCCTTGGGGTCCAGGACCGTCTCCAGCAGCAGGACCGGCGATGAACTGGGTCTTGATTTTCGCACCCTGTTGTTCAATCCAAACCAAGCTTTGCTCCGCCGAAGCGTAGCCAAGGAAGGCACGACTCAGACCAGGTAAAGCCACGACTGCATAGGCGCCTCGCAATTTGGGGGCATTCGGTGCCTTAGCCGTGATTTCGACACACTTTCCGGAGCCTGAGTCACATTCGGTGCCGATCGGGCAGAGTCCGATCTCACATTTACTGTTCTGGGAGCACCCACTGAGCACCATCAGCACGAGCACCAACCAAAGGGCGCATCGAGCCAACGCGAACCTCGGCAAGGAGCCAATTAGTCCAATGCACGCTTCTCGAGGCTGAGCGCAGATCATTAAAATTGGGTCGAAGCGCGACACGATCATAGCGTCGATCATGCTCATGTCGCGCCTAGCTCGCAAGCGAAGACGGTAGACAAGAGCAAGGATTGGCTATGAATCGGAGCCGGATCTGGTACGCATGGTAGGATTGAGGCACTCTACAGCTATCGACAAAAGACGTGATTTTAGGCGTAATACCCATATGACTCCGCAACAAAAGACGACGCTTCGAGGCCTCCGTATGTTCCGCGCCATGAGCGATGTAGAACTGCAGGCTGCACTTGACCGCATGACGCTCAAAAAGCTCGATTCGGGACAGGCTCTGTATGAAAAGGACGAAACAGGCGACTCGATGGTCGTCGTCCTCGACGGGATTTTGCGTGTAGAGATCGATGACCCAAGCGGCAAACCAAGAGCCATCGCGACGATTCAAATCGGCGAGTCCGTAGGCGAAATGAGCGTAATCGATCCAGCACCACGGTCAGCGTCAGTGGTCGCCGCTAGCGATGTAGTTCTCTTGGAGTTGTCTCGAGACGATCTAGAAGATCTACGTCGACATACGCCCAGCGTCAGTTCTCAGATCGTCTCATCGATCATCGTGGATCTGACCAAGCGGCTGCGAAAGGTCAATGAACGGATCGAGCGAGAACTGGACCCAAATGTAGACCTGCAAGGCAACATGAAGAACAAAACAGCTCTCAATGACACGAAAGGTGAGGAAGCAAAAGGAGGCTTTTTCAATCGCCTCCTCAAAGGAATAGGTCGGTAGATCGACATGAGTGAGATTAATCTACGAGCGTTGCCTTCGTTGCAGACGTACACCAACTCGGAGTTGAAGCTATTGGCAACGGTCGCGCCTGCGCGGCGGTACAAGCCTGGTGACAGTCTCTGTGAAGAAGGACAATCGGCGTTTTCGTGCTTCGTCATCGTCACTGGCGAGGTGGACGTCATGAAGCGCTTCGAGCATCAAGAGCAAAAGCTAGCGACCCTGGAGGCTGGAGCTATCGTCGGACAGATGGCGCTGGTCGATAAATCCAACCGATCGGCCACACTAATCGCAGCGACTCCGACCATCGCTCTCGAGCTCACGCGCGACGTATTTGAGCGGCTATTGGAAGCACACAGCCGGCTTGGGCTGCGATTTCAACATCAAATTGCGGTCGCTGGAATCCGCCAACTACGCGTCGCGACAGCTAAGCTAGCCGAGGTCCTCGAGGTCGAGGTTGAGGAGTCTCCCTCCGATGCGGACATTATGGAAAATCCACAGCGTCGAGGCGCGTTGTTGACAGTCCAGACCGCATTGAGCGAGTGGGATATGGACCTAGAGAAGGTCGATCTTCACGATTTCGAAATCTTCGCCGAGTAGCCATTTAGGCTCTGTTGACCAACGAGCCCGTTTGATGGGAATCAAAGCGGGTTCGACTGGGGTTGTAAGGTGGACAAGTGAGGAGATGACTGCATGCGACTTGGCGGCAAGCAAAGACCCCAAAAGCCCCTGAAGGCTTGGACGGTTGTGCTGAGTCGAATCCAAAAGCTTCAACGGCGTCTTTGGACGCGAGAAGCCGGTCGCAGACTGCAGTTACTGTTGTGTCTGTGCGCTTTGCTCAGCGGATCGGCGGCTCTGCTGTACCGAAACGCAACCCCTTGGATGACCGAAGCGTTGATCGTCGGGCTAACCGCAGCCATCGGCGCCATCGGGGTACTGTGGGTCGCGTCGTGCAGGCCCTCTGTTCGCGAGACAGCGCGACTACTCGACATCTTCGCCGCAGGGCAAGATCGGGCCCTGACAGCGCTTGAGTTACAGAGCGCAGCCACCCCCAGCGATTGGGCGCGCCACCAAGTCCAGCAAACTGCCAAATGGATTCAAGATATTGAGCCGAAGCCCTTGCTTGGTCTTTGGTCGGCTCCCCCACTGAGTCTGGTCGTGATTGCAGCCTTGTCCTTGATCGCAGGAATGATGACTCCAACGCAATGGCTGACCAATTCAAAACAGAAGGCTTACGCCATCGGATTGCGATGTACCGCACTCCCTGAGGCACCACGTCTCGTAGCGGCATCGACAACGCTCTCAATCGATGAACTCGATTTGCTGCGAAGAGACGCAGAACTGATTCGCTCAATTGCTTCACAAGTCAATGAACGTGAGACACGCAAGTGGCTCAAGCGAGTACAGCACCTCATTGAGGACGTTACAGAGGGCCGAGTGGACAAACGCACTGCTTTGGAACGGATCTCATCGCTGCGCAACGCGAAGCGAAGCGCTGATTCGATCTTGAGTCCTCAGAAGGCAGCGATGCCCCCGCCCGCAACAGCGTCCAAACCACCGAACACTCAAACCGACAAAGCCATAGCCAAAGCGCTCAGCGCGGCGATGACCAAAGCGCTGACTATAGCGCCGAATGGACCGGCTCGACGGGCGCTACAGCAGGCCGCGAAGCGAAGCGACCTCGGCGCGATGGGGCGCTTGCTACAAAAGCTCGCTGAGCGTGCACAAAATACAATGACCGACAAACAACTAGAGCGATGGATCAAGGTCGCCGAGAAGTATGCCGGTCAAATCAATCCGAAAACCCTCAGCAAGAAGTTCGATGGGCTCCGCAAACGCATCGAGCGTCTGCAACGTAAAAGGGCTCAGCAAGGTGGATTGAGTCAATCGAATGTTCGTCGGTTACGACGCTCTCGACGCCAA
The DNA here is from genome assembly GCA_002726535.1 of Myxococcales bacterium. Classification (GTDB taxonomy): domain Bacteria; phylum Myxococcota_A; class UBA9042; order UBA9042; family UBA9042; genus UBA9042. The sequence continues at coordinate 6,449 of PBTG01000016.1, forward strand.
CTGGCACAACTTCAGAAAAAGGCGGGTGACCTACCTGCCGCCAAGTATCAGCTGCAACGCTTGCAACGACAGGCCAAACGAGCTGTGACTCAGATGCGCCGCAACCAAAGACAGGCCAGTCGACTCAATCAAGCTCCGCGAAATGCTGCCGAGCGCGAACTTAGACGACAGCGACGCGCACAAAATCGTCGTTCGATCGGTCAACAACTCAAACGGGCTGCGCAACAACTACGTCGGCAAAGCGCTGCCCAAAGGGCCAGACAAGCCAAGCGTGTGGCGCGCGACAGGATGCAACAGTTACGACAAGCGCTCGCTAGGTCGGGACGCTCTCAACAGTCGCGTCGAGACTTTGAGCGTCAAGCACGTGCGCGGCGAGCACAGACGGGTCAAAGGGCCAAAGGGCCAAGCTCAAACAATCGAAGGGCTCGAGCAGGCCGAAAGGGAGCGAGAACTGCACGGGGATCAAAGTCTGGGTTCAAGCTTGGCTCAACATCGAGCGACCGTTCGAGCCGTATGAGCATGCTTCGACGTGCAGCATCACGCTCAGCAGGCTCGCAAGCTGGCGGGCCCGACCAGTCCAAAGGACCCGTCAATCCTACAAAAATAGCTCGAACAGAATCCGTTGCCGGAGTCCACGGCAAGGGCCCAACGATCAAAAAAGTCTTCACAGATGCCGCTCGCCACGGATTTGCGAAAAAAGGCTGGCGTGTCGTGTATGCAGATTACAGCGAAGTCGCCGAAGAGATGCTCGACAGCGAGAGTATCCCGATCGGCAAAGAGTCGATTGTTCGTAGGTACTTTGAGCTAATTCGTCCCAGGTAGCGACCAGAGGAGAAGGTATGGAAAAACCACAATCTCACCCCCCCATCGAGGACAGACTCGCTTGGGTTCAATCACAAATCGACCGTCTGACAGGTGCCATCTCAGAGGTGATCGTCGGTCAAAAAGAGGTGGTAGAGGGCACCTTAATTGGGCTTTTTACCGGCGGCCACATTTTGTTGGAGGGTGTCCCAGGGGTGGGTAAAACGCTGCTGGTCCGGACCTTGTCAGACGCTCTCGATCTGAGCTTTTCACGGGTTCAGTTTACACCGGATCTGATGCCAACAGACATTGTTGGCACGCACATCCTGAACGTCTCAGACGAAGGCGAACGAGTGTTTTCTTTTCGACCAGGACCGGTATTCACACACATTTTGCTCGCTGATGAAGTCAACCGCGCGACGCCCAAGACACAATCGGCTCTCTTAGAAGCGATGGCAGAGCAACGGGTGACCGTTGGCACGGAGACTCACAGTCTTCAAGCGCCCTTTTTCGTGATGGCGACGCAAAACCCGCTGGAAATGGAAGGAACCTATCCTTTGCCTGAGGCACAGTTGGACCGGTTTATGTTCAAGTTGCAGGTGCCCTTTCCCAGTCGAGCCGACCTGCACACCATCGTCGAACGTACCGTGGCTCCGGAGGTCGTATCGGTACAACCGGTCATGACCGGGGCCGACATTTTGGAGATCCGGAGGCTCGCTCTTGGCTGCCCATGTGCTCACCACGTCACGGACCTAGCCATCCGATTGGTAGAAGCGACTCACGGTGGCGCAACGACAGCACAGAAATATTTGCGTGCTGGAGCGAGCCCTCGAGCGGTTCAAGCTCTGGTGGTCGGCTCGAAAATGCGGGCGATTTTCGACGGCCGAGCCAACGTCTCGACCGAAGATATTCGTGCGTTAACGCCGGCGGTATTGAGCCACCGTGTCCTGCTGAATTTTGATGCTGAGGCCGATGGTGTAACCCCGCACCAAGTCATTGACGCCTTACTCAAAGAGATCCCCGACGACTCGAAATCGACCATGTAGAGGCCCTGATGGCTCGTGCTCCACAACCAAAGGTACGTAGCGACCTCTTCGATACGAGCTTTTTGCGTCGAGTCGAGCATCTCGCTCTGCTCGCTCGCCGAATCTCTAGTTCTGGGCAGCGAGCCAATCGACGCACCAAACAAATTGGAGCCGGAATCGAGTTTGCCGACCACCGCTCGTACAGCGAAGGTGACGACCCGAGACATTTGGATTGGAACGTCTTTGCACGCTCACAAAAACTGCTCTTGCGCCGCTATGAAGAAGAGCAAGACCTATCCGTGTACCTGATGGTCGACTGTAGTCCGTCGATGAACATGGGACCTAGCGGTCAAAGGACTCCCTTTGAACGGGCGCTACAAGTCGCCGCTGCTCTGGGTTACGTGTCTCTATCAAATTTGGATCGGGTCTGCCTCGTGCCCTTCACTGATGGCATGGCGAGGCCCACCAAAACGCTCCGTGGTCGAGGTCAATTCGCCTCATTGTTAACGCAACTATCGAGCTTGTCTCTTTCCGGACAAACACAGTTGCCAATGGCGGTGCGAGATCTCCCGCGCTATCGCCCACGGCGAGGATTGGTCGTGTTGATTAGCGACATGTGCGACCTACGCGGCGTCGGCGATGCGTTGAGATACCTATCTTTTCATGGCCACGACACATTGGTGTTGCAGCTCACGGATGCACAAGGATTCGAGTCAAATCTCTGGGGTGATCTCACTTTGGTCGATGTAGAGACCGGTCAGAGCCGCGATGTGACGCTCACGCCAGCTCTGCTGCAAGCCTATCGAAATGAATACGACGAGTTGACCGATCAGGTCCAAGCGATGTGTCGACAAGTCGGCGCGCGGCATCTGCTCTCTGAGCTCTCAACACCCTTCGACCAACTGGTCATGCGCGTGTTTCGCGTCGGAGGATTTCTCGGATGAGCCCGACGGTGCAAACCCTCAGTCAGTGGGCAATATGGTTAGCGGCCGTCATCGCCACGGTGGGTCTACTCTACCTAATCCGACCAAGACGACGACGAGTCACGGTGCAGTTTGCTGGGTTGTGGCAAAAAGCTCTCGCTCGCAGTGAGGCGCAGAGATTTGGCGGTCGATGGCGGCGCTTGTTATCTTTGTTGCTCTCGTTACTGATCAGCAGCACGTTGATGATCGCGATCGGCGAGGATGTTCTTGGCCTACGTTCCTGGACCCAAGCGCCCAAACATGACGCTCGATTCACGCTGATCGTCGTCGACGTATCGGCCTCCATGGCGACCTTGCAAGACCATCAAGCCACCAAATCGCCGACGCGCTTGCAACGAGCGAAATCGCGCATCAGGGAAATGCTGCAAAACGCCGGTGTATTCGACCAGTTTTTGGTGATGAGCGCATCGGGCGTCGTGATGACCCACTGTGGCTGGACAAACGAAATCAAGACGCTGGCCGACACATTGAACACCCTCCAAATTCGTCAAGGAAGCGTCAATATTGACCGCGTTGAACGTGCTGCTGCAGATGCATTGCGCGGAAAAACAGGCGCTAAGATGGTTTGGGTTAGCGACGGTGGCCACCCGGCTCCAAGGCTTTCCCTTCCGACCAAAGAGCTTCGAATCGGCTCACACACGATCGCTCCGAGTGACCAAGGCGTGTTCAACCTCGCTGTCGAACACATGACTCTGCGACCCAATGCAGGCGATCCTGGCCGTGCGACGCTGAGTATAAAAATTCGAAATGACAGCTTGATACCCATGCAAGCACGGATCGTGATCTATGCCTCAGACCAGGCTCAGAGCCCGGCTGAATTTGAGCGAACCAAGAGCGTTCAGGCCCTGCATCGCTTGCAGGTACCAGCCCAATCGACCGAGTGGCTGCAGTTGCCAAACACCGCGCTGAGTAACGCGCACTATGCAGCTCGAGTGCGTCCCCCCGCCACCCTTGCACAACACGATGTGGCGACTTGGGATGATTGGGGCTTCGTAGTCAACGAACAACGTCGTCGTCTGCGTATTTGGCGTGTGGGGAGGCCGAATCTATTTTTAGATGCGGCGCTGCTAGCTAATGAACAATTAGACGTCAAACGCCTCAATGAAGTCGATCTACAAAGCGACTTCATGCAGGACAAGCTCAACAATCAACGAGGGCCTGACGTCGTAGTATTCAATCAAGCCAATCGTCCATATTCACTCGATGTGCCCTCGCTGACATTCGATCTATCGCTGCGTTCTGACGCCAAGATTGTCGTCGCTCCCGATGATTTGATCATCAACGATTCAAACCATCCAGTGATGCGTGGTGTGTCTTTGCACGACACCAACGTCGATAAAGTCCGTGTAATCGATCCGCGTCCGCAAACTAGAGCGCTAGTGTCTATCCGAGGAGGTGGCTCTGTCATCGTCGCGAGGAGTCGAGCGCCGCGTGAGGTTGAGTTGGGCCTCAGTCTTCAAGAGACCGACATCGGCGGTCGATACGCCTTGCCAATCTTGTTGAGTAACGCTCTAGACTGGCTTGTTGGCCGATCAGCCTGGCTCCCCTCAAGCCTAGTGCTAGGACAGCGCTGGTCTGTCCGCGCACCCACCGATATCTCAGGTTGGATATGGAAAGCGCCCAATCAAGCGCCACGGTCAGCCAGAAGGGCCGGAGATCACCTCATAGGAGTCAGTGAAGCACACGGGATCCATATATGGCTGGGACCCAAAGGACAGCGGATACTGCGTGCAACTCGTCTACCTGAGGTCGAGCGCCCAATCGTCAAATATCCCGCATTGTCGCTGTGGACCATGAATTCGACACGTCCCACTCGTGATCAGAGCACCGACCGGACACCGGTGTGGTGGTGGTTGTCCTTCGCGGTCGTAATGGGGCTCATCGTTGAGTGGGGCCTTTACCAGCGTAGGAGGGTCGCTTGAGTCATCGGCTTTCGTGGCTAATTGGAGCCGGTTGGGCTTTTGCAGGGGGGTGGTTCCTCGTCTCTGGTATGCCTGTACTCGTCGATGTCATGCAGAGCCGTTGGAGTCTACATTTTGCCCATCCACAGTGGTTGTGGTTGATGGCATGCGTATGGATGTTGCCGGTGTTGATGTGGCGTACGCTCAATGACCTGCCCTGGTGGCAACAAGGACTACAGCTTGGGCTCCGTTCCGCCATGATTGGAGCTCTCTGCATCGCCTTGGCGATTCCTCAGGGCCGCCAACAGACTCCTGTGGGTGCCCAAGTGATTCACCTCGTCGACATGTCGCTGTCGATGCCGAAAGCCAGCGTGACTTCGATCGCTCAAAGTATTGATGCGAGCCTTCAGAGATATTCGAGAAACACAGATGGGACCTGGCAACCTGCGATAGGCCCCAGTCTTCAAGTCGACTTGGTGGCCTTCGCTGGACAAGCCACAGAGTTGCCCTGGCCGACAACCCTCACAAAATCCGGAGCCTCAACACTCTTAGACGCGGTAGACCACAAAACACTCATGGCTGACCAAAGCGATTTAGAAGGCGCTGCAAATCTGGCCCTCGCTTTGGCCGCTTCGGATCGAGTCACGCATGTCGTTATATGGACAGATGGAGTTGAAACCCGTGGAGATCTCGCCTCGTTGACCCAAAGATTGCGTATCGCAGGAATCCGAGTGCATCGCCCCAAAGATTGGAGTGCAACCGCCTCAGGTGAGGTGGTTGTCGAACAAATCGTGGTGCCCAAAGGACGAATCTTCGCAAATCTGCCCTTCGCTCTGCATGTAGACCTTCGCTCAAGTCACAAAGCGAGCGTCGAGTGCCAAATCAGCGGCCCAGGTCAAATGCCAAAGCGGGTGCGTCAAAGTATCTCGTCTGGCAAGACACGCCTGGTGATGGGACGTGCACGGTTGCGAAGTGGTGGCGTATTCGATCTCAAGGCCACATGCCGAATCTTGAAAGGTCCAGATCGTTTCGAAACCAACAATCAGGTTCGAGCGAGAGTTGTCGTTCAGCAACGGCCTAAGATTTTGTATCTCGAGGGTGCACCCGGACAATCTCGATACCTGACCAAGGCGCTATCTGACGACTATGAGGTCGTAGTTAGAGGAGCACACGAAGTGCCTCGAAGAGCCGCTCAACTTCGTCCTTATGGAGCGGTAATTTTATCTGATGTAGGACGAATCTCTCGAGCTGGCGTTCCCCAGTTGACCAATCAAGAGATGCGCGCCCTAGAGAGTTATGTGCGACAAGGCGGCGGACTCTTGGTCGTAGGGGGTGAAAATAGCCTCGGATCTGGCGGCTATCAAGGGACCTATCTCGACAAACATGTCTTGCCAGTTCGAATGGATATCGACAGCGCAACCGAGCAACCGAGCGTCGCCATGATGCTTTGTCTCGATCGCTCTGGCTCGATGTCGGGCGTAAAAATTGAGTTGGCGAAGGAGGCCGCTAGAGCCACAGCCGAGGCTCTCGATCAAGAAGATCGAATCGGAGTGATCGCTTTTGACAACATCGCTCGCCCGACTGTGCGTCTTCAACGAGCCGGAAATCGCTTTCGAATCGCGAGTCGCATCAATAAAGTCAGCGCGGGAGGCGGCACTCACATCTATCCTGCGTTGCAGCAAGCGTATCAAGCGCTTGAACGTACAGAGGCCAAAGTCAAACATGTGATCTTGCTCTCGGACGGTCACGCGTCTAGAGCCGGTATTGACGCCTTGGTTCAGCAAATGCGTCGAGCGGCAATCACGGTCAGTACGGTAGGGATCGGCTCGAGCGTCGATCGCGATTTGCTTGAGGCGATCGCAGACCGAGGCGGTGGCCGATCTTATTTCACCGACCGACCAGAGACGCTGCCCAGGATCTTCGTTCGGGAGACCCGCAAGGTCGCTGGGCAGTCGGTGATTGAGCGACGAGTTCGCGCACGGCGAGCTCCTGGAGCCGGTCGCGTAGACTTACTACGCGGTGTCCCACTGCGAAGCGCTCCTGCTCTGGTCGGATTTGTTGCGTCGAAGGTCAAACCTGGTGCTGAAGAGATCCTACGTCTGAGTTCGGGAGCGCCCTTGCTGGTTCGATGGCGACTCGGGCTTGGTCGCGTCTCGGTTTGGACCTCGGATTTGAAAAACCGGTGGGCACACCGCTGGTTGGATTGGAGTGGATACGCGATCTTGGCCCGACAGATGATCCGAGATCTTTTGCAACAACACATGGGTGTTCGTTTGCAATTACAGTTGACCAAGAGTCCAGAGCGGATCGATCTCGCTGTCGACGCCAGAGATGAAGATGATCAATGGTTGACTGGGCTCAAAGCCAAAGCGATCTGGACCCTTCCAAAAGGCGAGCGAAAACGTCACGCACTCCAAGAGGTTGCGCCTGGGCGCTACGAAGGCCATCTACCCCTGAGCGACGTCGGGGCCTATGACGTTCGCGTCGAATTGTCCGCTGACAACGCTCTTAAGCCCATCGCCCAGGGCAGCTCAACCCTGGTGCACCCCTATCCGGCGGAGTTTCGCATCGGCGACTTAGGTCAGCGGATGGATAGCATCTGCAAAGCGACCGGCGGGGCGTCGAAAAGTTCGCCGAAGACATGGCACAGCAATCGTGGAAAGTCCCTACAACACCAACAAGATCGGTGGGCGATTTGGGTGTGGATCGCGTTGGGACTCTTTGTATTGGAACTGACGCTACGTCGTATTCGATTGGGTCCAAGTCGGCCAATACAATGGTATAGTTGACCTCAACAAAGCAGCTCAGAGATCAGATCTACGGACAAATCTAGCGTTTCTGGCTGAGGGTCCGCTATCCTACCGATGTGAGCTATTTAGAACGAGCCGTAGTGCCTTTGCATCCAGACGCGTTGCCTCAATGGGACGCGTTCGTGTCGGAAGTTTTAACCAAGGCTGAAATCGCTGAAGGCGATCAGCTCGGACGCGTCACTGTAACCTCTTGGAAGTTAACAGGCGATCACGCCCACATGGCCTGGAGCTATGACGGACAGCCGAGAGCCCCAGAAGTCTTAATCCGGCCTCGCGACGATCAAGATGGCGCCTTCTTGAGGACACCACGTTGGAACATCAGCTACCTGGGGCCAGGCTTCGATCGGATCACGGAGGCTCTGCTGCGCGAGGTCGCTCATCGTCTCGAGTTGACTTGTAGCCTGCTCGATTACTCCCAAGAGCTTTTACTCGATAAATTTTTCAAGCGCCCCGACGTCTCCCAGCTCCTGGAGGTCACGTCTGGTCGAAAACTCTACCTGCGAGTAACTGACTACTGCGATGAAAACTGCGTGTTCTGCAACGCCACAGAAGGCAATACCAACGTCATCTCCTCTAAGTCTCAACTCCGAAGGATTCTCGATCAACTGCCAGCTGGTGGACTGAAACAAGTCATTTTTTCGGGCGGCGAGCCGACCCTGATTCGTGCGTTACCTCAGATGGTTGGACTGGCTTACGAACGAGGTGCTGAAGACATCATCGTACAGACAAATGGTGTGATTTTAGCCAAGCCGGGCGTACTCGAGCGCTACCTACCCTATCGAGATCGATTGGGTATTGGGTTTTCCTTGCACGCCTTTGAAACGAAAGCCTCCGATCTACTGACGGCCGCTCATGACGTGCCGAAAATACCTCTGGCGCAACGCTATGCGGACGGACTTGCGCTGCCAGATCCTGAGCGAGAGCGTCCAGACAGCGGACGTCTATCGAAAAAACTACAGGCAATCGACGCCGCCGTAGCCATGGGGTTTAAGGTCAAAATCACCTGCGTCGTGATGCGACCCAATCTCGAGTCCGTGCCGGACTTTGCACGTCACTGCTGGGAGCGCTGGGGTTCGCGCCTCGACCGCCTCCAATTCAGCTATGCAATGCCTCGTGGTAACGCCATGCTCAACAATCAATGGGCGGTCTCTTTTTCCGAATGTAAGCCCTATTTCTTAGAGGCCTTTGAGATCGGTCGCGAGACCGGCATGCGTGTCGAAACGAGTCAGTCTGCTGCCATTGCACCCTGCGTGATCCCTGAATATCTAGAGCATTTCGACATTTACGGGGATTTTGGTGAAGGTCGAGTCGCGGACCCCGAACGCGTCAAACCCGACCATCTGTGCAAGGACTGCGCCTTCGATCAAATTTGTGCCGGGGTTTGGCAGCGCTATCTCGACGTCTTCGGAGAACAAGAGATACAAGCGATCACCGATCGGCCAACGATTCAAATGGACATTGACGACTACTACGGTGGCGAGGTTCTCGATCTGGTCGCCAACGTCTCAGCCGAGAGCGACTAAGAGCCCTTCGAGATCGCGGACTTCATCTCGCAAGGCCGCTGCACGCTCAAATTCCAGATCGCGCGCCGCCGCTCGCATCTCAGCGCGCTTGTCGACAGTGAGTTGTTTGAGTTCGACGAGGTCCATCGTTGCGGAAAACGATGGGCCATCGGAGGCGTCTTCACTCTTTTGTAGAGCCTCGACCCCATAGATCGCCTTGCGAATGGTCTGAGGCGTGAGTCCATGCTCTTCATTGAAAAGCTCTTGTATCGAACGGCGACGATCGGTCTCCTCAATGGCAGCTTTCATCGAGCCCGTGACGCGGTCGGCGTACATAATGACTCGGCCTTGCGCATTTCGAGCCGCGCGTCCAATGGTCTGGATCATCGATCGCCTTGAGCGCAGAAACCCCTCTTTATCGGCGTCCAAAATTGCCACCAAAGAGACCTCGGGTAAGTCCAACCCTTCTCTGAGCAGATTGATCCCAACGAGGACGTCAAACTCGCCCGCTCGCAGACCACGCAACAACTCGATGCGTTCGAGGGTGTCGATATCCGAGTGCATATAGCGAACTTTGACACCCAAATCGGCGTAATAATCCGACAAGTTCTCCGCCATTCGCTTGGTCAATGTAGTCACTAAGACTCGCTCGTCCCGCTCGCTGCGTAGACGGATCTCCTCGAGCAGGTCATCGACCTGCTGACCGACAGGACGAATTTCAATGCTGGGATCGACCAGCCCTGTAGGACGAACGACCTGCTCGACAATCACGCCTTCGGTCTGCTCGAGCTCCCAATCGCCTGGAGTCGCCGAGACATAGATGGTCTGATGGATTCGTTGCAAAAACTCGTCGAACATCAAAGGCCGATTGTCTACAGCGCTGGGAAGCCGAAAACCGAAATCAACCAGATTCATCTTCCTCGATCGGTCTCCCCGATACATCGCACGGACCTGAGAGACACTCACATGCGACTCGTCAACGACCATCAAAAAGTCATCGGGAAAATAATCGAGCAATGTCGGAGGAGGCTGTCCTGGCTCCCTACCGGTGAGATATCGAGAGTAGTTTTCGATGCCTTTGCAAAACCCCCGTGTCAGCAGTTCCTCGAGGTCAAACTGAGTTCTTTGCTCGAGACGCTGAGCCTCAACCAGTTTGTCTCGTTGCCGTAGATCAATTAGGCGATCGGTCAACTCATCAGCAATCGCCTGTCGAGCTCGAGAGACGGTCTCTGGTGGCGTCACATAGTGACTATTTGGATAGATATGAACGGTATCGACCGTCGCTAAAACTTTACCGCGTAAGGCGTCTATCCGCTCGATTGATTCGATCTCATCACCCCACATGCAGATGCGATAACCGTGCTCACTAGAAGCAGCCGGCTGGACCTCAATCACATCACCTCGAGCTCGAAAATGGCCGCGAGAGAGCTCTAGATCACTGCGATCATATTGAATATCGACCAACGCTCGGAGTAAATCTCTCCGAGTGATCTGCTGACCGACCGACAACTTCACTCTCATGTCGAGATAGTTTGCCGGCGCGCCAATGCCATAGATGCAGCTAACTGACGCGACGATGATCACATCACGACGCTCGAGCAGCGCAAAGGTGGCTGCATGGCGCATCCTGTCGATCTCCTCGTTAATTAGGGCGTCTTTTTCAATAAACGTGTCGGTCGAGGCGATGTAAGCCTCAGGTTGGTAGTAGTCGTAATAGCTGACGAAGTATTCGACGGCGTTGTTGGGAAAAAACGACTTAAACTCAGCGTGTAGTTGAGCTGCCAAGATCTTGTTGGGCGCAAGGACCAATGTGGGACGTTGAACTTCGTTGATGACGTTGGCGATCGAAAAGGTCTTTCCAGAGCCGGTGACTCCGAGCAGTACTTGCGACTCATCGCCAGCGCGGAGTCCTTGTACCAATTGCTCGATCGCTGTGGGTTGGTCCCCACTGGGCTCAAAAGGCGCAATCAATTTGAATCCACTCATAGATGACTCCAGCTAGCCGAAGAGTTCGCATATGGAGGCTGCAAATTCTAGCCCCAATACATCAGATTGACCGATCCCCTTGTTCGTGCGTACCCTCCGCCCGCCGGGCGCGAACAGGTCGCGACCTTGTGGACGCTGCGAGCGAGCCACAGCTCGGCAAAGGTTAAGGGATGCCTCGAAGAATTGGGTGCTGTATTTTGCTCTGCATGAGCCTCTTGGGCAGCGCGTCTTGTCAAGGACGCGTCCATCTGTCTGAGCAACGTAACACGGCGACCAAAGCAATCGAGACACCACAAACCCCCCATGCGTCCACCGAGACGGTGAACGTCAATTAAATGTTTCAAGCGGCACGAAGGTGTGCCCGTGTGGAGTTCGAAGATGACCATGTACTCTGGGCGTATCATCGCCGCATTGGCTCTCGTGATGAGCCTTTCCGTTAGCGGCTGTGGAAAAAAAGCCGCTGACAAAAAAGCTGACCCGGCCGCCAAAGCTGCCGACAAGAAAGCTGCTCCAGCTGCTGCAAAGGCAGAGGATAAAAAAGCCGCTGACAAAAAGGCTGCTCCAGCTGCTGCAAAGGCTGCTGAAGCTCCGAAGGCGGGCGAAGCCGCCAAGCCAGCCGGCCCTGACACTGAGAACATCAAGAAGGCCAAAGCGATGATCGACACGATGGCCGCTCGCATGACCAAGATGCTCGGCGAAGTCGAGGCTGCCAAAGGCGACCAAGACAAGATCAAAGCCATCGGCGAAGACTTCAAGAAATTCGCTGAGTCGAACAAGACCGAGGGCGAGGCCTTGAACAAGGCGATGTCGGCCGAAGAGAAGAAAACCGTAGAGAGCTACGCTCGAAGCAAAATGGCGCCGCTCATGGGCCGCTTTATGGCGGTGATGATGAAAAATCGTCCGATGCCACCGAAAGGCCCGGCTGCCGCTCCAGGCGCAGCGCCAGCCGCTGCCGCTCCAGCTGCCGCTCCAGCTGCCGCTCCAGCTGCCGCTCCGGCCGCGAAGCCAGCTGCCGCTCCGGCTGCAAAGCCAGCTGCCGCTCCAGCGAAATAACTTCGCGAATCAACGAGCTTCAGAGCGCCGCGTCCTCTCTTGAAGACGCGGCGCTCTGCGTTTGACGGCCCCGAAGTGATTGACAGTGACCCACCGACAGGGCTATGCGATCTGCACGCGAGGAGAGCACCACGATGAATAAAGTCTTCCAAAACGCACAAGAGGCCATTCACGACATCGAGGATGGAGCCGTCATTTTAAGTACCGGGTTTGGCTTATGTGGCAATGCTGAGAACTTGATCAGCGCGTTGGAGCAAAAAGGTGTCAAAGAGTTGACCTTGATCTCCAACAACGCTGGAGTCACCGACGATGGTCTCGGTGTGTTGCTGCAAAAGCGCCAAGTCAAAAAGATGGTCTCGAGTTACGTCGGTGAAAACAAAGAGTTCGAGCGACAATTTTTGGCTGGTGAACTCGAGGTGGAACTCAATCCCCAAGGTACTCTTGCGGAGCGTATTCGAGCGGGTGGCGCAGGAATCCCTGCATTTTATACGCCGACTGGTTACGGAACGGTCGTAGCAGACGGTAAAGAGACACGAGACTTTGACGGTCGACCCTGCGTCATGGAGACGGCGCTAAAGGGTGACTTCGCGATCATCAAAGCGTGGAAGGGAGACACCTGGGGCAATCTGGTTTTTAGAAAGACTGCTCGAAATTTTGGTCCGATCATGGCGACTGCGGGCAAGATCACGATCGCGGAGGTCGAAGAGCTGGTTGAGCCCGGCTCGCTAGATCCCGATCACATCCACACCCCTGGAATCTATGTCCAACGGATCTTCCAAGGACAAAACTACCGCAAGCCTATCGAGCAGCGGACAACCCGCCCCAAACCGTGAGCATCGGCGGCCCAATAGGCTCGATGGGTGTGCTAGGGATCCTCGATTATCAGCGTGGACAACAAGTCGCACCCAAGCGCTCGGCATAACAATGGTATTCGGCCAGCGATACTCGACTTTCACGGTCACCTGAGCACCTTCGGCGTCGAGTAGGCCCTGATCCGAAAGAAGAGTATGACCAAAGAACTCGATCAGCTCGTTTGGCTTGGCTTGTCGCGTATTGGCCAGCGACGTAACAAGACCACACAGATCCCGCCAAAAAGAACCGCCCACCACAACGTAGCCAAACGAATCAGCAAGGTCACAAGCGCGGCGCCGGTATCATCAAGACCAAAGGCGAAGATGGGGTGCAAACACAGCGCAACAAAGAGCGCCTCGGTACTGCCGACTCCTCCGGGCAGCATCGACGCGGCTCCAAAAAGGGTTGCAGCAGCATAGACCACCACAGCGGCACCCAACGTTCCGTGGGCGCCGATCCCATCGAGGATCATACGAAACGCATACGCCTCTAAGCCCCACCCAATCGTTGCGATCAAAACAGCGATCGCAAGCTCTCGGGGACGACACAAAATACGCAGAGCCCGCTGAGCCCTATCTAAGGCTTCAAAGACCGCAATGACTCGTGGGCTTGGCGTCCGATAGCGTCCTTTGATCCGGGACAAAATCGATTTCAAAGCTGTGGGATGGGCGATGACCACGAGACACACACAGGTGAGAGCCAAAATTCCCCAAAATAGCTCGATGTGGGTGCGGTAACGCCCCAGGCCAAGTGCAACCAACACCAATAAGCCAAGAACATCGGTCACCCGCTCGGCGACGACTGCAGTAGTGGTGTCCGTCAACGGCGTATTGTGACGTTCACGCACCAACCAAGCTTTGAAAACCTCTCCCATTTTTCCCGGACTCACCGTAAAGAGCAGTCCAGCAACAAAGAGCAAAAAGCTCTCGACGATGCCAAGATGATGGCCCAGACGGCGCATGTAGCGTCGAAATCGCAGACTTCGCAGCGCATAGTTCAACGTCGCGAGCCCAATGGCCACCACAACTCTATCCCACGGGTAGGCGCCGGCCATAGGCACCAAGCGTTGCAAATCTGCAAAGAAAAGCACGCCTGCAAAGGCAAGGAGTAACAACAAGCCGCCGGACCAAAGTGCTCGAGCGTTCAACTCACTGACTCCCAGAGCCACCGGTCTGAGTGACTTTCCGTGGCAATTGAGCGACCAACTCAGATACAGCGTCGCGTTCGCGATGAATTCTTTTGCGATCGAAGGTGGCCGGTCCATCGAAGTTGGGATGGTGGCGCACGAGCAGGTCCAGATTTCGATACAAGTCGAGTACGACCGCGTTGGACATCCCCCGTTGAGCCAGCGTCCCGGTGGCGTCAGCCAGCAAAATCCAGCGCAAATAAGCCAATGAAAACCGGGCCTGAGGAGAGTTTGGTGCAACTCGAACCAAGCGATCGACAACAGACCGAATTTCAGAGAACTGAGCGCTCAACATCCCAGCCTGAACCACTTGATAGATTCCGTAGACGACCACGTCGCGGGCGCCTTTGGATGTCCGCAAGGTGTCTGACTGAAAACTCGTGGCCGCATCCAAAAGCAAGCGCGCGGCCCCTTTACGACCCTCGAGTTGAATCCAAGTCTCGTAGAGTTGGTCAATGACGGCGCGATCGTCGAGCGATGCTTCAGCAAAAACCAGGCCGGGCTTATCAGTGCCGGTCGCCCAGGGCCCTTGGACAACAGGTTCATGGCGACAGCCGACGAGTGACGCCATCAAGAGCCCAGTGCACACGATAATACGGCTCATAAGTCTTGCTCCGCTCGCTGCTCAATATCGACTGCTGCTAGTAACTCTTGACCTGAGCGTCCGCTGAGCAGATGTGACCAATCTGGGACGATAGACAGCAAAGGAGCCAACACAAACCAACGATCTTGAATCCTCGGATGGGGCAAGGTCAGGGTGAGGTCGGTTGAAATCATCGAGCCATATTCCAGCAAATCAAGATCCAATGGGCGAGCACCATGGTGGCCTTCTCGCTCGCGGTCCCGACCGAATTGATCTTCGACTCGATGAAGCGCGTCGAGGACTTCACGGGGGCCTAAACTCGTATAGCCAAGGCCTACCGCATTGGCAAAATCCCCGCCTGAAGCCCCTTCCGCTGGTGCGCTCGTGACCAACTCACTGCACACCGATTGCGTGAGTCCCAAACGATCGACAACCGCGTGCCAAGCCAATGGCAGCGTTTGGTGCGGCTCAGCAACATTTCCGCCAAGAGCGATCAAGACTCGCTTCATGCTGCAAAGCTGCCTGAGCCCGCCCTGATGCGCAAAATCTCAGCGCGGCCAGCGACCTTCAGGCCCCCTGACTGAACGAGAACTTGCCGTCGCGGCGCTAGCGCAGCATCATCCACAGCCGCAAAGGGCTCCCACAGGAGGAAGGCCATGTCCAAACGTACGACAATGACCCTATGGTGTACATTCACTCTGTGCCTGAGCGTCGCAGGTTGTAAACATGCAGACTCCACCAAAACCGCTCCAAGCGCCCCGGTGGTGGAGCGAACCACCGCCCCTCCTGAAGCGAAGGCTGAGCCCAAAGCTGAGCCCAAAGCTGAGCCCAAAGCTGATGCGAAGAAAAAACTGCCCGAATCAGTCGACACCACTGGGTTAGACCCGGCTGAGGTCAAAATTCTAACCTCGATCCTGGCCGAACAATTCGACCCCTGCGGCAAAGCGCGTTCGTTTTTGGAGTCCGTTCAAGCCGGAGACTGCGCGCTTGCATCCCGTTTGGTTCGCTTCATCAGCCACAAGCAGCAACAAGGCTATGGCAAACGTAGAATTGTTGCTCTGTTACTTCGAGAGGTCGAGCGACTCAACACTGTGGTTAAGGTCAGCACCAAAGGTGCGCCATCGATGGGGCCTGCAACCAGCAAGGTAGATGTGGTCATCTTCTCTGATTTTCAGTGTCCCTTCTGTCGCAGAATGCATGGTCCATTGAAGTCGTTGCAGGCTCACTACGGCGTTCGCATCTACTACAAACATTACCCGCTCAGGCAAACCCATGAGTATGCGGAGGGCGCGGCACGGGCAGCATGGGCGGCCCAACAGCAGGGTAAATTCTGGCTGATGCACGACACATTATTCGACCAGGACGACCTGAAGTGGAGCGCAGTCAAAGGCTATGCCAAAAAGATTGGGTTGGACATGAAGCGATTTATCGCCGACGTCAAAGATGCCAAGAGCAAAGACGCTGTAGAGCAAGACTATCAAGACGGCCAAGACGCTCAGGTCGACGGAACACCGACATTTTTCGTCAACGGTCGGCGAGCCGAGACCCTCGAGCAGTTGCAAAGCACGATCCGTGAACAGCTCGGGCTCGCAGGAGTCAAAAAGATTCCGGGTCCTTTAGAGCTGGGTGAAGTGGACCCGGGTGCTCAAGGGGAGACCCCAGACAAAGCGCCAGCTGCTGCCGTACAATAACCAAAGAGGTGTCGCCAATGCCCGAGTCAATGACCGGTTACGGAGTCGGACGTGCGTCGTCAGCGCAACTCGATGTCACCGTCGAGTTGCGAAGCGTCAATCACAGACATCTAGACCTGCGAGTGAAGTTGCCGGGCGCACTGCAAAGTCTACAGCAGTCCCTAACCGCTCAACTTCGCAAGGCCCTCGACAGAGGCCATGTCGAAGCCCGAGTTCGCGTCAATGACGACACGGAGTCGACCTCACAAATTCAGCTCAACCTGCCCCTGGCGAAAGAGCTCAAAGCTGCCCTTGACCAATTGGCCGCTGAAACCGACTTGCAGCCGATCGACCACGTCAGACAATTGCTCCAACAGCCAGGCATCCTTCGAGTCGAAGCGACTGAGTTGGATGCAAAGGCGATCAAACCTGTACTCGAGACCGCGTGCGCTGATGCCCTGAAGCAACTGATGCGACATCGCAATGAAGAAGGCGAGCGCCTCGCTGTGGATCTCCAGGGCAGAGTCGAGACCCTCAAAGCCCTCCATTCAGAGCTTGAAACCTCCGCTCCAGAGGTTTTATCGGGCCTCCGCAAACGACTCAAAGACAGGATAGAAGACGCATTGAAAGGGAGCACGGTCGACCCAATACGCTTTGAACAAGAGGTCGTGATGCTCTCGGATAAGTCTGACATCACAGAGGAGTTGGTGCGTCTTCGAGGCCATCTCCAAACCTGTGAAGATGCACTTCAGTCGCAACGTCCAGGCAAGCGACTCGGGTTTTTGGCTCAAGAGTTGTTGCGTGAATTCAACACCATCGGCTCCAAAAGCAACAGCCTGACGGTGACCGAAAGGGTCGTGACCGCGAAGGTCGAGATCGAAAAATTCCGTGAACAAGCGCTCAACTTGGCCTGATTTGTCTGGATCGCTTGTTCACTTTTTATCTGTTGTGGAGCCCTCATCGTGACCGCCAGTTCTGGCCAACTTATCGTCCTCGTCGGTCCTGCAGGATCGGGCAAGACCACCTTGGCACATCGATTGATCGCCAAAGACCCTTTGGGACGCGGTTTCTCAGTGAGTCACACCACCCGGGCAATCCGCAGCAATGAGATCGATGGCAAAGATTATCATTTCATCGACCGCGCCAACTTTGAACACCTGATCGCGTCTGGAGATTTTGTCGAGTGGGCGACCGTGCACGGCAACTATTATGGGACATCGCGAGCCTCAATCGTCGAACACGTCTCGGCGGGTCGTGAGCTCTTTTTCGATATTGATATCCAGGGAGCCTTTCATCTCTTCGAGCAGTTTTCCGAGCAGACGCGCTTGGTCTTCATTGTGCCCCCATCCTGGCAGGTGCTTGTCTCGAGACTGACAGCACGCGGAACCGAAACAACTGCGACCTTGAGACGACGTCTACAGACAGCTCGAAAAGAACTCGAAGGACTCCTGAACAGTGCATTGCCTTGGCAAATCGTGGTCAACGACGTACTCGAAGAGGCTATCGGCGACCTCGACCAGGCGACACGAACCGCAAAAATTGAACTCAAACATCGCGCGCTCCTCGAGCAGATGCTTCAAGCGGCTCAAGCCGACGCTCGTGCGGCCTCCTGACATCCCTTGTTGGGCCTCAATGTCGAGCTAGACTTGACCAAGCCATCAGGGCTATTCAGGATGCGCCCTCCTGAGGTGGATCCCATGATGGAGCAGCCATGACACCCGCTGAAACGCCCAATACCAGCGCCGGTATTCCGATCCCTCGGCGTCCTGTACGCGTTCGGATCGCACCGAGTCCAACAGGTGAGCCACACGTCGGCACGGCCTACATCGCTCTTTTTAACCTCGCTTTCGCACGCAAACACCAAGGACAGTTCATCCTCAGGATCGAAGACACCGACCAAAAGCGATCAACACCGCAAAGTGAGGCGGCGATTCTCAAGAGTCTGCGCTGGTGTGGGTTGCAATGGGATGAAGGACCGGACGTCGGCGGCCCAGTGGGTCCCTATCGGCAAAGCGAGCGAAGCGAGTTGTATCAAACGCATGCTCAGCAGTTGATCAACTCAGGTCGGGCCTATCGTTGCTTTTGCAGCGCCCAGAGGCTCGATGAGGTGCGAGCCGCTCAACGCGCTGCAGGCCAAGACTGGCGCTATGACGGACACTGCCGAGGCCTGGATCCCGCTGTCGGTGCTGAACGCGCGACCAATGGCGAGACGCACGTGATTCGACTGAAGATGCCTACTTCAGGCGAAACTATCGTCCCAGACGCGCTGCGAGGTGGAGTGCGATATGAAAATCACCGAGTCGATGACCAAATCCTCCTGAAGAGCGATGGATTGCCCACCTATCATCTCGCCAACGTCGTCGATGATCACCTCATGGCGATCACCCACGTCATCCGAGCCGAAGAGTGGATCAACTCAACCCCGAAACACATTGAACTCTATGACGCCTTCGGTTGGGAGCCGCCTGTCTTCATCCACATGCCCCTGCTGCGAAACGCCGACAAAAGTAAAATCAGCAAGCGCAAAAACCCGGTGAGCTTAGATTACTACCGACGGTCGGGAATTCTACCAGAGGCTTTCGTTAATTTTCTGGGTCATTTGGGCTATTCGATGCCCGATGAGCGAGAGGTTTTTACCCTCGAAGAGTTTATTGAAGCTCTCGATCTAACACGGATCTCTTTGGGCGGACCGGTTTTTGACCTAGATAAACTCAGTCACATCAATGGATTACACATCCGTGCGCTCAGCCCAACGACGTTGAGTCAGCGTGTCGCCGCTTTTTGTAACGACGACGAGCTCGGATCGCTCATCGCTGAGTTGGCGAGAGAACGCATGGACACCTTGGCCGATATGCTCGACATCGAGTCGCTCATCATCGGTGCAGAAGTGGATTGGACGGAGCACCAAGGTCATCTTTTCGTTGGTGCCGCCTCGAAACGAAAAAACAAGAGCATCGTCCTCGACGCCAAGCGCTCTCGAGCCTACTTTGATGACCTCATCGCACGAATGGAAGCGCTCAAAGAGTGGAACAAAGAGGCCATCGAGACCGTCCTGCGTGAGGCTGTCGCGAAAGCGAACATCCAAGTTGGTGATGGGTTTATGGCAGTCCGCGTCGCAATCGCTGGGCGTCCAAACGCTCCCGGACTCTTTGAAACTCTAGAGGCCCTCGGTCGAGCCTTGAGCCTCGCCCGACTACGCCGCGTATCCAATTGGCTCAAAGGGCACAGTGGACAACTGGCCGAGCGCAAGCAGAAACTCCAACGCCAACTCCAACAACTGGAGGCCTGGGAGGCGCGGATCGCGCTGGCTAAGCAAGCAGGCGGAAGATTTGACCCGAAGGAGGGACAATAATGCCAAAGTCACACAAGACGAAAACAGCCAGTAAATGGCTGGCATCAGGGTTGGTTCCCGCTGAGAGAAGCGAAGAACTCATCGCTGCCTCGGTATTGCTCGCCAGCGACATCCCACTGGGCGCTCGTCTCGATGACATCGCGGCGCAGAAGATGGCCGTAGACGTAGAGATGGCCGTGGTGGTCGCCGCTGACAACGCTGGCGATATCGATCTACTGGTCCACTTGCGGGACAAGGGCCAACACAAAGCCAGTGCGAAGCACGCCAAGAAGCTCTTGTACCGCGCCAAGCAAAGAGGCGCATCGATCCCCGAGGAACAAACCCGTGAAGCCGTGAGCCTCTCTCGGAGTCCAGAGCCCTTGCCAAGCCTGTGCTCGAGCTTCGATCGCAACGGTGGACAGGTGGTGCTTTGGGGAGGCTGGAGTGATGAAGATGGCTCCTGGGCTCTGTTAGGTATTATCCACGATCAGCGAGGTCTCGAGAGCGTCGCTTGGTTGCCACGCCTGTCGCGCAGCCGACTCCGCTCCGTGATGGATGATCTTCGAGAACGCCGTGGTGGGGAGTTGATCGAGGTCAGCGAGAGCTTCGCGGTCGATAGGTTTCGATTGGCCTTGCAGAGTGCAGAGTCGCTTCAGACTCGAATCGATGGAGACAAGACTCGAGTCCGTAGAATGCTCGAGGAACGAGCAGAAGCTGCCGATGAGCACAAAGAAGAGGTCAATTTGGTCGACGACCAGACACTCGACGCCTGCTCAGAGTTACTCGATGAGAGCTTGCTTGACGGATGGTTGACGACTTTGGATGACGCGCTCGATCGTGTCGAGTCGACGCTAAAGTCTCAGATCGAAGCTCAGACGTTGAGTATCGACTCCAAAGCCGTGACTGCAGCAGCGGGCGCAGCCTTGGCCGAAACCTTTGACGCCGATGGTCGCAATCGATTGGCAGCACAAATGCAGATCAATGCACTGCTCTTGTCCCAAACCGAGCGTGGTGCCCTCGCAGGATGTGCTGCGACCCTTGCTGATGCCCTTGTGGACCAAGACAACCCACAGAGAGCCTCAACATTTTTCCAAGCGGTGATCGAGCGACTTGCCCCAGTCGAAGATTTCCTGGAGCAGGTGTCCGCTCAATCCACAGATTCTGCAGAGCCCCCATCAGTAGCACTCGGCGCCGAGCAAGAGGTCGAAGCTCCGGTCAACGAAGCGCAAGATGAGCAGACCGAAGACAGCGACGAGCAAAACTCTGCTCAGACGGCTACGACCGATGCCGAAGAGGTCCTAGACCAAGACAGCGACACAACGAGCACCGAAGCGACTGAGACTGCTGAGACTGCTGAGACTGCTGAGGCGACTGAGACTGCTGAGGCGACTGAGACTGCTGAGGCGACTGAGACTGCTGAGGCGACTGAGACTG
>PBTG01000129.1 GCA_002726535.1 Myxococcales bacterium
AGGTGCTCAGCCCGAAAGAAGTCGGCAATCTCCTCGCCTCACCAGATATCGCGACGGCACGCGGCCTGAGAGATGTGGCGATGCTCGAGACGCTCTATGCGACGGGCCTGCGAGTCTCCGAGCTCGTATCGTTACGAATGGGAGACGTGGACTTTGACCGCGGCCTCGTGATCTGTATGGGAAAAGGTCGAAAAGAACGGATGGTTCCCATTGGCGAGCAAGCTCGCCTGGCCTTGCTACGCTACCTCTCGGATGGCAGACCTTACATCGCTCGCGGCGTTGGCGCTCGCGGGCGAAGAAATGGCCACAATGCGCCTCTATTTGTTACCGCACAAAGTAGAGCCATGACCCGCCAAGGCTTCTGGAAATTGGTCAAGCGATATGCTGAGCGTGCGGGAATCGACAAACCCATCTCTCCGCACCGACTGAGACATTCTTTCGCGACTCATCTACTAGCGGGAGGCGCTGATCTGCGCGCTGTGCAAGCGATGCTCGGACACGCAGACATCGGCACGACTCAGATTTATACGCATGTACACCGCGAGCGTCTTCGGAACATCTACGATGAGGCTCACCCACGCGCCTAGCACAAGAGTGAGACAATAAAAAAGAACAACGCCGGTTAGGACATCTGTTCCCAACCGGCGTTGTTTCGTTGCAGTCGAAGTAAAGCTTTAAGGCGTACCGCAGTAGCCACCACCGGCACCACTACTGGGGGCGCCACCGGCGCCCATCATGGCCGTCAAGCAACTCAGGTCGAGGCAAGGCTTGCCACCGAAGCAGGCTGGATCTGGGCTGCTATTTTGTAGCTGACCCAGACAAGCGAGCAGGCTAAGCGGGTTCATTCCACAACCGCTACTCGTCGGCTGGCAGCACGAACCACCCACCAAGGGGACCTCGCAGGCCTTACTCTTGTGGTCTTTAACACAGTCACAACTGGCGTTGGTCAGTTTGCAGAGCGTATCGTCCCAACCGGCGCTCGCTGCGCTGCTGCCGCAGCTGCACACACCAGCACCCGAGGACGCAGGCGCGCTGCCGCCCCCGCCCGGCAACCCAGGAATCGATGGCAATCCACCCGCGGCTCCGCCAAGACCGAGCAAGTCAAATGGCTTACAGATGCTACCGGCTGCCGAGTTGCAAAATGCGGTGACATTGTCGCATTGACCGTCTTTGTCGTAGCAAAGACCGGAGCCAACGTCGCAAGCAAGACTGAACCCACTGGTACCAGCGGAGCAGTCCGAGTCGCTCTTGCAGCTTCCTGTCTTCGGTCCACCACCGGCACTCGTGCCGCTGCAGCTGTATGTTTTCGCAGAGCATGCTCCGGCGTTTTTGGCGGCGCAGTCCGCGTCAGTGGCGCACTCCACGCAGGACCATGAGCCGTTGATCTCAACACAACCTGGGTAAGGATCTTTGCACACTGAGCACTCATTGCTTTGGTTCGATGGCGAACAGATATTGCCAATGCACTTGGGACCCGCAGAGCTTGCAGCACAGTGGGTATCATTGGTGCACTCAACACACTCGCCTGTGAGGAGCTTTTGAGGTTTTTCAGTTGGGCATTTGGCCTTTTGGCATGTGTGGTTTTTCAACAAGCAGCTGCCATCTGTGCAGTCGTCATCTTTGATGCACTCGACACATTTGCCTGCCACGCATTTGCCAGCACATCCCTGACAAGCAGCACTAGACTGGCAAGAATCACCGTAGCAGCACGCATCAGCGAGGTAGGAGCAAGCCTCAATGCCCGCATCAAAGTTGACGCAAGCCGAGTTGGTCGGACAAGCCTTGTTCACACCGCAAACTGGCGCGCAGACTTTGGTTCCAGCTTGGCTGACGCAAACCTGACCAGCCCCGCAATCTTTGCTTAACTGACAGCTAGCACAGGGGCCACCCACTTTGGTGCAAACCGGCGGGTTGCTCGAGAAGTCGCAAGACTCGTCTTGTGCACAACCGGACACGGCACAGCCTTCACACTTAAACGTCGGAGGCACGCAGTATTTTTGCTCCGCCTGAGTCGCCTGCTGACACAGAAGACCCTCGTCGCAATCGCTACCAGCAGAACATTTCTTTACGCAGAAGTTGCTGTCCGTGCTGTTGAGAAGAGGAACACAAGCATAACCGCTCGCGCACTCGGACTCTGTCTTACACGAGCCACAGGTCTCGCCAGCACTCGCTCCACCACCGGTATCGACTGTAGCGCCGCTATCGGTCGCGCCATCTGGGCTCGTGCCCGAGTCGAAGGGTTGAAGGGTATCGCCGCCGCTAAACGAAGCGGTGCACTGGCCGTTTTGGCAGGTTTGACCGTTCTGACAGTCACCGTCGACGGCACAAGTGCCGGTGCCCGTCGCAGTGGAAGAGTTGCCACCGCCGCCATCATCGCTACCGCATGCGCTCAGCGAAAGGACCAGGGTTAACAACATACAAAGGGGGATTCGAATCATTATGTGCTCCATGGGATCGAGCCTGCCGGCGCTCGATTGGGGAATCGTCCGGAGGTCTTAAGTCCGCGGGAGAGTAGGAACCTCGACTTTCGATTGCAAGAGGTTTCCATAGACATAGTCTATTTGAGCCATACAACTGACTTTAGCCAACTTGAAGACAGAAGCGATTGCGGTCATTGTGCAGTCATGTTTGGAGAACTCACCGTCACGGTTCATGCAGACGCAGCACGTCGAAAAGAGGCTATCTCGGTGCTGAATAAACAGGGCTACGAAAGTCTTGATTTACAGGGATGCACCCTCAGTTGGCGAGATATCAACCACGTGATCACGATGGATGGTCGCTGCCTCGGTTGGCGCACAGGCGTACTCTTCAACCTCCAAGAGCGACGCCAAGCGCTGGTCGAACGCGGCGTGGCGGAGTCGAACTTAAGCGGCGATTTGGTCTGTGCGGAGTCTATCGGTCAGCGGGGCTTAGATGGCCTGAAAACTCTGCGCTTCCATGGCGTCATCGCTGTGGTTCATCGGGCTCAAGACATGGTCATGCTCAGCAGCGATCCTGTTGGTGTCGGCACCCTGTGGACCCGTCAAATAGAAGGCTGCCAAGTCTGGTCAACATCTCTGCCAGATAGCAACGAGTCGAACGCCTACTGGTCTCCGGTTGGGGCGAGCACGGCAATCATGATTCAAAGAGGAATGTGGCGAGACAATCTGGTTGAGTTCGACGACGGTCCCTTTGTTCGTCACCGACCCGACGCGTGGGTGTATGCCACCGTTGAACAAGCCGAACACTTGGTGAAGACGGCTCTCGATGAGGCCGTGAAGGGCTGGACTGCAGACCGAGGTCCTATAGCGGCTTGTGCACACCCAGGGCTCAACGATATCTCCGCAAACTCAACTGGAGCGCGATGGGACCCAGCGGGGTTTGCGAGCTTAGCAGAACGCTCCCCCTGGCCTGAGCCCTGGCAAGGCTTGCAGGCGAGCGAGCGAACAGAAGCCTTACAGCGCTGGTGCGCTGAGCGTTTCGGGCCAAAGTGGCTACCTCCTGAGCCAGAGGCGCGTGTACCGGAACCTCGCCGTAGCGAGCGGTGGCTACGTTACAGTTGGTGGATGCTCGACAACATTCAGCCCATCATTGAGGCTGCTATCAAGCGTAATCAAAGGGTCGGGCTACCGCACCTAGACCCTGCCGTATTGGCCTTGTGTAGTGGGTTGAGCGCAGAGTTGATCCTTTCCATGAAGCGCTTTGAGGCCTCAAGGTTGTGAGAGCACTTCTGAGGGATCCAAGCGAATCGCTCTGCGAGCGGGCAAAATCGCGCCAAGCAAACAAAACGCCAGACCGATCGTCAGTGCTATAGGAATCAACCAAATCGGATAGACAAGCAGCTGCTCTGGCAGCAACGGCACCTGTAGCCATTGAATGAGCCTCTCTAGTATCTCCCCGACAGCCAGCGCACAAAGTACTCCCAGCGTGGAGCCGACCACACCCAAGACAGCGCCCTGCGCCAAAATCACCCCAGCTACGTCCCAGCTCGCCCCACCGAGAGCTCGCAAAATAGCGATCTCGGCGCGACGCTCGTGCACCAACATGGCTAAGGTTTGAGTAATGTTCGACGCAGACACACTGAGGACGAGCAATCCCAAGAGCAACATCGCGACATACAGTACATACACCGCTCTACCGAGCGTTCGTGCAAAGCGCGACCTGCGACTCAGGGACAGCCCCATGGCCTCAGCCTCTTTGATCACTTCAGCGGTACGCTCATTGCGATCGGTCTGCACCCAGACTGCATCGAACGCAGCGACGCGTTGAGTGCCTCGAATACGGCGATTGTGGTGCCGAACCAATCGCAGTGGTAAAGCCACGCCCAGTTCTGGAGCCAAGGTCGAAAAACCGACGACGACCGCCTGCTTGATCTGCTGGCGACTCGTGCCCGCATCTTCAGTGAAATGAGAGTCTCCGAAGGCGATGTGAAAGCGCTGTCCATACAAGAGTTGCGGATCGGCAACCCGAGGTAAGTTCAGCGAATCTGCCATATCGCTGTTGAAGATCTCCATCAAGAGTGGATTGACGACCACAGGGACTGGCCGCTCACAAAACCCCAGCAACGTCGCGGGTGTATCTGGAGCGCAGTAGGTGCCATAGGAGCAAGGAGTCTTGAGGCGACATGAATCGCCTGTACATGGGCTTATGATCACTCCTCGAGACTTCGATGAGATGCGGCGGGCGTCGGCCTGCTGGTGCAAACGACATCGAATCGGTTCGCAACCTTGTGGTCGCTCGGCGGGGTTGCACCAACCATCACGACCACAATCGGCGTCCTTTTCGCATGTCTGTTCACAGACTCCGACGACTGGACAGGGCTCTTTGCCATCGCAGCGCTCACCCCTGGGGCACACCTTGCCAGGTTCACACGCATCGTTTCGGCACCTTCGCTGCCCGGGGCAGTCACTGGCGTCTCGGCACTCCCGCTGACATCGACCATCGATACAGCGCTCACCTGACTCACACTCGGCAGATTTCACACAATGCCGAACAATCCCACGATCATGAAAACGTTCATACCAATCAACGGCAGCGCAGGCTCCCTGATGACAAGAAGATCCAGCGGGGCAATCTTGAGCCACATCACAGCGCTCGACTTGACCGCGTTCACGCCGGTGGCGCGTCTCAGAGCGGCGAAGTTCGGTGGCCATCAGGGCCTCGGGCAACCCATCGAAAAATGCCTCTGAACGCAAGTCAAACCCCAAGAGCCGCGCACCGCCCCAGAGCTTCGCTGGGAAACTTGAGCGTTGCTTCCCCAAGGCTCGACTGACACCTGGAACATCCCGCAAGGCCATCACCTGAGCTTGAGATAATCCGGGACCATTGGGGCTTCCCTCGATCCCAAAAAGCTTTACCCGCCGCGGCTCAAATTCCACTCGATTGGCGGGAAACATCTCATTGAGAACGCGGGTCCTCAGCCCCTCACCAACACCGACAAAGAGCACCAAAAATCCTACGCCAATCGCTACGCCTGCGATCGCGAAGGCCGCACCAATCGGCGCGCTACGAAGGTGAGTAATCGACAGACGAAACAGGCGCCAGCTTTTCAACTTGAGCCTCCTGGCTGTCGCTCAGCCATCCGACCATCGAAGAGTTGGAGCCTGCGATCGCAACGCGCCACGACCCGCTCATCGTGAGTCACATAAATAAGGGTGCATGCCTGCTCGGCGTGCAGCTCATCGAGGAGATCCAAAACCTGTTGGGCAGTGTCGTGATCCAGTGCTCCAGTGGGCTCATCGCACAACACCAGCGAAGGCTTCAAAAGCAGAGCGCGAGCCACGGCGACTCGTTGTCTTTGGCCACCAGATAAGGTCAGTGGCCGTTGGTCCCAGCACGCTCGGAGGCCGACTCGATCGAGCAACTCTCGAGCTCGCTCAAGCGCGTCCGCTGCAGGTAGTGCCCCAGTCAATACATTGGGCATCAGCAAATTGTCGCCGACCGAATAGCTCGGGAGTAAGTTGAACGACTGAAAGACGAAGCCAACAGTCTGACCTCGAAAGCGAGCCAAAGCACGATCGTCTAAGTCACGCAGTTCACAGCCATTGACCCGAAGCTCTCCAGCATAGCTGCGGTCCAGAGCGCCCAATAGACGCAACAAGGTAGACTTGCCGGCCCCACTCGGTCCGGTGACTGCGAGTTTTTCTCCGCCCAAAATCTGCAGTTCAAGGCCTTGCAGAGCCCATTTTTCAGACGCGCCATCTCGAAACTGACGCCCCAAGCCTCGAGCTTGGACCAGCGGTGCTATGTTCATGGGATATCCACCTGCTGTCGGGGACGCAGCCGCATCGACACCTCAAAGCCATCGACGTCGACCACCATGCGTCCCGCTATCGCGGCGACACTACGCAGCATTTGAACGACGGTGTCAGGAACGCCACGACGCCGAGCGGCTCGCGAGATTCGACCCGTGCTGAGTGCTGCTTTCATCCACCCATGCCCATCTTGCCCAATCGCAAGCTCAAGTTCATTGTCGGCGGCGCCCTTCCATGAAGGGAATCTTCCACGTTGAACCCGATAAAAACGTTCGAGCTCACCCTGTCCAAAAATCCACAAAAGATTGTTGTCCCGATGCAGACACGATACGTGAAGATTGTCCCTTTGTAGGGTCACACCCTTCCACGGACCAATCGATACCTCTTGAGCACAATCGCGGGTGCCATCGCACGCTGCCAAGATCGCTTGGGGTAGCGCGGCGGCAGCGGCGGGTTCGTCGAGACCCAAGCCAACAAAAAAACCCATGTGGGACCAGCCGCGCAGAAGCGCTTTGATACCCGTTGGAAGACGGAAATCATCGTTCAAACCCAAGAATCCAAGGGCCAATCGGCCATTCCATCGCTGTACCAACTCAGTACGCAGATCGATAGCGGCAAACCTCGAATCGATATGTCCGAACACATCCGCCGGCAAAACTCGCTTGAGCAAAAAGTTCGGAACCCACTTGAGAAGTTTGGGATTGATATGAACCAACGTCCAAAAGGAGGTCTCATCGGGTAGAACTTCGCCAAGAGCGAGTGTCGGTCCCTTATCAAATGGCGCGACGTAGTAGTCATAAAATGCTCGATTGGCGCCCTTGTGTGTATTGAGCCGCAGGGTCAGCGCTGGTGACTTCGATGCCAGATTTAGCTTCGCCTCAATGGACTCAATGGCGTCGACTACGCCGCCAAACAACAAAGCGGCGGGTCCCAACAAAGCGCGAGCACGAGCTTTTGCATGACTCGCAGCTTTGACGTCGACGTGCACGGTGAGCGTCGAACCTGTCGTCCAGGCTCTTTTGCTGGCCTGCTGCCACTGAGTCAACTCAGCCAAGGCAAATGACTTCAGATCATCACTAGGCCATGTGGGAGTCAACTCAGCGGGTTGACGAGTAAAATCAAGCCCTGTGCCTGGCAATGGACCATGGATCAATGCCTGACCTTTGAGCAAGTGAATCAACGCAACCGGTGACGATTGTCCAGCCTCAGTGACGACCCACAGCGAGCCGGTGGACTCT
Organism: Myxococcales bacterium; assembly: GCA_002726535.1. Taxonomy (GTDB): domain Bacteria; phylum Myxococcota_A; class UBA9042; order UBA9042; family UBA9042; genus UBA9042. The sequence continues at coordinate 7,472 of PBTG01000129.1, forward strand.
ATCTGAAACCCTCTTCGTTTAAGCCACAGAGGCCAAGTCTCATCTCGACGCCGATCTTCTGTCGCGATCCATCCCCACCATTGGTCGCGCCAAACAAAGCAGGTCAACCTGGCCTGTCGACTGATGCCATGAGCCGCAAGTTGTGCTTGATCGAATGTTTGCAGCCCGATCAGCGCACCAATCGCATCAGGCAAAGCACTCGCGCCCCGAATCTGCCGGCTAAATCGCTGAAGGTCGGCGACCAAATCTGTCGTCGAGGCTGTCATCAACCAAGAGTTGGCTTCGGTGGGCAGCGCAGGCGCAAAGTCCGGTTTATCGACAGGAAGTAGCCAAAGATATCCAGCCAAAATGAGGCCCGCCAATGCGCCAAATGCACCCCATTTTTTCGCGCCGCCTACGCTCATGCGCCTTGTGTCAGGGTCCGAAACCCACCTTCAACCACATCCGCGACGCGCTGAGCAGCGTGACCGTCCCAGCCGTCGGGGATTCGACCTGACTTTCCACCTGTCTTGAGGATCTCGCGGACAGCCGGGACGATTCGACCCGCTTCAGATCCGAGCAATGTGTTGGTGCCCTCATCGACCGTGATAGGACGCTCAGTATTGTCTCGTATCGTCAGACAGGGGATCCCAAGGGCGGTGGTCTCTTCTTGAATCCCGCCCGAATCGGTGATCATCAGCTTGCAATTGGCCATGACACCCAAAAATTGCAGGTAGCCCAAAGGCTCCACGAGCTGCAGTCCATCGGCGACCGGCAAGCTCGCGGCCTCGACTCGCGCGCGGGTCCGCGGATGAATCGGAAAGAGTACGGCCATATCTCTAGAGACCTCCCCAAGGGCTGCGAAGAGCTTCGCCAGTTGCTCGGGCTCATCCACATTACTGGGGCGATGAAGAGTAGCGACAGCGTAACTCCCTGGGATCAACCCCAGTGATTCCGGAACCTGTAGTCTCTGAGCGCGGTCAATGTTTTTTCGCAGGCTGTCGATCATCAAATTACCGACTCGCACGATCCGCCAGGGCTCGAAGCCTTCAGCCAGCAGGTTGTCATCGCCATCAGCGGAGGGAGTCAGTAAAAGATCAGAGCAATTGTCAGTCAGAATCCGGTTGATCTCCTCTGGCATGGTCCAATCTCTGGAGCGCAACCCAGCTTCAATGTGCCCAACAGCGATGCCTCTTTTCGCGGCGACCAAGGCGCAGGCTAGGGTCGAGTTGACGTCGCCTGCCACCAAGACCAGATGCGGCTCAAAGCTCTCACAGTCAGCGTCAAAGCGCTCCATAACGCGCGCCGTTTGCACTGCATGGTTGGCGCTTCCAACCTGCAAAAACGCATCTGGGACGGGCATCCCAAGATCGTCAAAAAAGACGCTACTCATCTTCGCATCATAGTGCTGGCCTGTGTGGACCAAACGAACGGTCAAACCGCGCTTTTGAAGCGCTTCAACCACGGGAGCCACCTTCATAAAGTTCGGTCTCGCTCCCACCACACAAGTCACCCTTTGGGGTTGCATCATGATCGCCTCTCCTTACGCCGCTGACGAGCAGCTGCGATAGACTCGCTCTTCAGTTTCGCTTTGACCAAGCGTCGTCCAGTTTGATCGGACACCACGGCGCCGCCACCCGCGCGCGCTCCCTTGCGCCTCGGATCTGGCGGGAGATCAAAGGCACCACAATGGCCTCGTTCTCGGAGTTGAGACACCTCATCATCGCTTAACGGACGCCACTGTCCGCCAGAGAGTCCATCTGCGGTGATGCCGGCGAAACGCGTCCGACGAAGACGCATAACCGGATGCCCAACCCGCTCCATCAAACGGCGCACCTCGCGGTTTCTCCCTTCGGTCAAGGTCAAACGAACCCATGCGTTGCGGTCGGTGGTCTTGATCACCTGAATAGACTCTACCCGAGCGGGCCCGTCGTCGAGTTTCACTCCCTGAACCAAACGGTCGAGCGTCTCAGCGGTCGGAATCCCACGCACACGGGCCTCGTAGGTTCGGTGCACACCATAACGTGGGTGACTGAGTTGAGCTGACAGATCTCCATCGTTGGTCAACAAGAGCACACCCTCTGTATTGAAATCCAATCGCCCAACCGTTCTCAGTGCTAGATCTCTGGGTACGAGGCGATGAACTAGTGGACGATGTTCGGGATCGCGTTCACTGCAAAGCGTTCCGGTGGGCTTATTCAAGACGATGACGATGCTCGCCGGTGGTGTGCCAACCCGTTCGCCGTCAACCCGCAGTTCATCGACACCTGGGATCATCTTCTCGCCGAGTTTCTCGACGACGACGCCATTGACCGACACACGCCCGTCCAAAATGAACTGTTCGGCCCCGCGTCGAGAGGCGATGCCTGCTCGAGACAACACCTTCTGTAGACGAACTGGACCAGCCTCTTGCTTAGAAGAGTCCTCGGCTAAAGCTCTGTTATGTGGACTGCGTTTTCGTGGTTTTCGTGCCATTGTTGGCCTCCTGGGCGCGTGTGCTACCACACCAGCGCTCCATTGTGCAGTCGATTGTCAGGATTGTGCCATACACAATCGCGCTCATAGAGCTTTGTCGCAACATTGATCGAGCTTACACTTGGTTCCCTGGGTGTGCGCGGCTATGTTGTCGAAGATGACTACGCTCTACTTGTTCACATATGACCCAGTTGCGTCGCCGGTGAAGACCATCCTCGAATATGGTCCTTTCATGCTACACGTACACCGGATCGTCGATGGCAAACTGATCTGTCCGCTCTCTACCCCACCGCAGTTGACCGTCATAGAGCCGCCGGTCAACGCAGCGCCTGCGCCCTTGATCTCAGCCATGCGACAGCATCCTGTAGTGGGCAGATCCAGAGCCTTGTTGATGGTCGACGAATCCTGGCTATCGCTATGTGCAGGCCTACCAATCAGCGACTTTGTCAGTCGAAAGGCGCCGCCAGCCGAACTCATGGCACGTGTGCAGCGACTGTTGCTAGACAACGCTGAGCGCAGCAATGCTCCCATCCGCTTCGGGCAACTGCTGATCGATATCGAAGGCTTTGAAGCCCACGTCAATGAAGTCCGGCTGCCACTGACCCCCCAAGAATTCGCTCTGCTCAAACACCTGGTGACCCACGCTGGCCGGGTTCACAGCCGCGACAGCCTGCTCGATTGTGTCTGGGGACGCACCTACGGTGGAGGCACGCGAACCGTAGACATCCATGTGCGGCGATTGAGAGCTAAGCTGGGCTCGCCGGTCAGTGACCGACTACAAACAATCCGTGGCATCGGCTACAAATGGGCCTAGTGAAGGCTTGGTTGAGATGAGCTCAAAAACAGACAGGGCGCGTCGCTAGCGCGACGCACCCTGCTGATCGTATCAACCTGTCGGAGTTAGCCGACGAACTCGATGATCGCCATCGGAGCCTTGTCGCCGGTCCGTGGGCCGAGCTTAAAACGGCGCGTGTAGCCACCTGGGCGCTCTGAAAAGCGTGGGCCAAGCTCCGTGAAAAGCTTGTGAACCAATCCACGATCGCGAAGCTTGTCGAAAGCTAAGCGGCGATTGTGGATCGAGTCCTCTTTGGCGAGGGTCACCAAGGGCTCCACCCAACCACGAAGCTCTTTGGCCTTGGCTTCCGTGGTAGTGAGGCGCTCGTGCTCGATCAGGGATTTGCACAGGTTGAGCATCATAGACTTACGATGCGCAGTGTCACGTCCCAGTTTGCGTCCAGACTTGAGGTGTCGCATGGGTATTTCTCCAATATCTCTAAATGGCGGCGGCTTAGTTAGCCGATGACGCCGGCTGTTGTTCTGGGTCGAAGCCCTCGAGGGTCATGCCCAACTCAAGCTCAAGTTCAGCCAGAACTTCTTTAATCTCTTTGAGTGACTTGCGACCAAAGTTTTTGGTCTTGAGCATCTCAGCCTCGGTGCGCTGCACCAACTCGCCAATGAAGCGAATCTGGGCGTTCTGCAAGCAGTTCGCCGAGCGAACCGAAAGGTCCAAATCCTCGATTGGGCGATAGAGGTTCTCATTGAGAGGCTCAACCTCTTCTTCGACCTCTTCCTCGAAGGCCTCTTCAGGCTGCTCGTCGAAAGCGATGAAGACACGGAACTGCTCACGCAAGATCTTCGCTGCGATGCCAACCGCGGTCTCGGGGTCGACCGCGCCGTTGCCCCACAACTCCAAGGTCAACTTGTCGTAGTCGGTTCGCTGCTCAACGCGAGCGTTGTCAACACGGAAGTTCACGCGACGGATCGGCGAGAAGATGGCGTCGATTGGCAACAGGTCAACTGGAACTTCTTCACCATCGGCGCCTGACCGGCTAGCGGACTCGTAGCCCACACCCTCACGAACTGTGAGTTCGGCCTCAACACGGCCACCAGGCTGGATGGTCATAAGGTGCTGCTCAGGGTTCAAGATGTGCACAGTCGCTGGGACCTGTAGGTCACCGGCTTTGACGGCCAATGGAGAGCCATCATTCGGAGCCACAGCCACCAAGTGAATGAACTCTGTGAGTTCTCCGTCCAATCGCAGGTTGACCTCTTTGAGGTTCAACACGATCTCAGCGACGTCCTCGACGATGTCGGGCAGCGCCTGGAACTCATGAAGAGCAGACTGCATCTGCTCGACCATCCGACGGTTGACCTTGCCTTTGGACTCGTCCTCGCGAACGACACGACCGAGTGCAGCCATACGGATGCCAGTGATCGCGGCGCCTCGGATGCTGGACAAGAGTACGCGGCGAAGCGCATTGCCCAAAGTCTGTCCGTAGCCACCCTCGAGAGGCTCGACGACGAACTTCCCGTAGTTTTCAGTGAGCTCGTTGACCTGGAGAGCCTTCGGGCGGATCAGGTTGCGCCAGTTGCGGTGCATGGTTCCTCCATATGTTGCACAGTGTGTGCGATGTGGGCCTAGCCCACTGCAGGAAAGAGATTATGTTGAGTGCAGTTCAACGAGTGGCCGGAGCGAACCCGTCAAGCTAAAAGTGATTGTCCTCAACAGGGATCAGACGCGGCGACGCTTGCGAGGGCGACAGCCGTTGTGTGGAATCGGCGTCACGTCACGGATGGCCGTGACACGAAACCCAACGTTATTGATCGCACGCATGGCCGCTTCGCGGCCACTGCCTGGACCTTTGACGCGGATGGAGACGGTCTTCATACCGTGCTCCTGCGCCTTGCGACCCGCATCTTCCGCGGCCATCTGCGCTGCAAAAGGCGTCGATTTACGCGAGCCTTTGAAGCCCCGACGCCCTGCAGAGGACCAGGCGACCACGTTACCAGCCACATCAGTGATGGTAACGATGGTGTTATTGAAGGTCGAAGTGATGTGAACCACTCCAGTTTGAACATTTTTGCGGTCACGACGCTTGACGCGACCTGCACCTTTCCGAGGACCAGCCATCGATTCGCTCCCTTACTTCTTCTTGATTGCCGCACGTCGTGGCCCTTTACGGGTCCGTGCGTTGGTATGAGTACGCTGTCCGCGGACCGGTAGGCCCTTGCGGTGACGTAAGCCGCGGTAGCAGCCCAAGTCCATCAGTCGTTTGATATCGAGCGCAATCTGTCGGCGGAGGTCACCCTCAACCTTGTACTGAGTCTCGAGAATCTCGCGAATCTGAATCACGTCCTGATCGGTCAACTGCTCTGTGCGCTTCGCGGCGTCGATGCCAGCCTTGCGGCAGACTTCGGTCGCGATGTAGGGGCCAACCCCATAGATCGAACGCAGAGCGATATCGACTCGTTTGTTGCGTGGAAGGTCCACACCGGCGATACGTGCCATTGGTTTACTCCTTGATCCCAGCGGGGGGCAACTAGCCCTGCCTCTGCTTATGCTTGGGGTTGCTGCAAATCACTCGAACTACCCCACGACGTTTTACAACGCGGCAGTGTTCGCAGATCGGCTTCACGGAAGCTCTGACCTTCATCGCTGTTCTCCAACCTTCAAGAGCCAGATAAGAGGCTCTGTTTGCTGGGCAGGTCGACCAAGCTGGTCACCTATCCCTTTTTCCTGACTTAACTGCTTGCCCCTATGGCATACAGGACAGAATTCGCGACGACCTCCGGCGGCTGATTGCCGTCGATGGTCTCCAATACGTCTTGATAATGACCAACCAAAGGGGCAGTCATCTGCTGGTAAGCGTCTAAACGCTTACGAATCGGCGTCTCGTGGTCATCGCTACGATGAACGAGCTCGCTGGCACAAACATCACACACACCCGCTTTTTGAGGGGGGCGATGCTCAATATGATAAGGCGTTCCGCATCCCAAGCAGGTGCGACGACCCGACAGGCGCGCCACAACCACCTCTTTAGGTACGTTGAGATAAATGACCTTGTGTGGTCCAAGCCCTCGGTCGGCCAGCGCATCCGCCTGCGGCAGCGTCCTGGGGAATCCGTCGAGCAAGAACTGCACATCACCTTTGGTGCCTTTACAGTCTGCGTCGCTGACTCGTTCTTCGATTAGCGCCACCATCACATCGTCGGGGACCAAGGCACCGCGATCCATGAAGGTCTTCGCTTGAGTCCCCACGGGAGTACCCTCTTTGACCGCACTACGGAGCATGTCGCCCGTAGACAGATGAGCCAATCCGAGTTCGCTCTTGATCACCTTTGCAACAGTCCCTTTGCCGGCGCCAGGGGCTCCGAGCAGGACAATGCGAGATGGGGCGAGAGCACTCACGATAGTCATCCTTAGGTCAGTTAAGCCGCAGCTCGACGTCCGCGCATGCGAGGTCCACGTGGACCGGCAAAGCCGTCGTAGTTACGGGTAATTAAGTGGCTTTCAATCTGTTGCGCTGTATCCATTGCAACACCCACCACAATCAGCAGTGAGGTACCACCGAAGTAAAATGGGACGCTGAAGCGGCTCTGCAAGAACCCTGGCAACACACACACGGCTGCCACATAGAGGCTACCGCCGAAGGTCAGGCGCGAAAGAACGGTGTCGATGTACTCAGCTGTCTTGCTACCGGCGCGCACGCCAGGAACGAAGCCACCACCCTTTTTCAGGTTGTCGGCCACATCCTGCGGATTGAAAGTCACCGCGGTGTAGAAGTAGCAGAAGAAGATGATCAGGATAACGTAGACTACGTTGTAGAGCATGCTTCCCATTGACAGAGCATCGACGAAGCCACGGATGAACTGATTGTCCGGCGCAAAGTTCGCCAAAGTCATCGGAAACATCAGGATCGACGAAGCGAAAATCGGTGGGATAACGCCGGCGGTGTTGACCTTCAGGGGCAAGAATGACCCTTTGGCCTGCATGACCTGATTGCCGACGACGCGCTTGGCGTACTGCACTGGGATGCGACGTTGAGCGCGCTCGAAGAACACGATGACAGCAATGACAGCGAAGACCGTAAAGGCAATCATCAGCATAACAGGCATCGAAATCTGACCCATGGTGACCAATGAGTAGGTCTGCTGCAGCGCAGTCGGCAGACCTGCAACAATACCTGCGTAGATAATCAACGAGATGCCGTTGCCGATACCGCGAGCGGTAATTTGCTCACCGAGCCACATGATAAACACGGTACCGGTGGTCAAAGACAGCACACACAGGAAGAAGAATCCAAACCCACTGGTCATCGCCGCCGAGGCGCCACCTAGAGCTTGGCTGTTCAACCCGGAGAGCCAACTCGCCATGAATGAGCCTTGGATGAGCGAAAGCAGTACCGTGCCATAGCGCGTGTACTGATTGATTTTTCGCCGACCGGACTCACCTTCTTTATTGAGTCGCTCCACAGCGGGAACCACGACCGTCAACAACTGCAAGATAATGCTCGCAGAGATGTAAGGCATGATGCCGAGCGCGAAGATCGAAACCTGCTCGAGAGCGCCGCCAGTGAACATGTTGAACATGCCCAACAGACCGCCTCCAGCGTTGGCCAGATACTCGCTAACAACCTGGCGATCAACGCCAGGCACAGCAACGAATACGCCGATTCGGTACACAGCCAGCATGCTCAGCGTGAAAATTACACGCTTACGCAGTTCTGGCACCTTGCCGATATTTCCGATGGTGCTAGCCACCGATGACCTCCGCAGTGCCGCCAGCGGCCTCAATCTTGGACTTCGCGCCGCTGGTGAACTTGTCAGCGACGATGTGCAAGGACACGGTCAAATCACCGTTTCCAAGAATCTTTAGTCCGTCATTTTTGCCTTTAACTAAGCCCGCACCTCGAAGTACGGCCTCATCGATTCGCGTACCAGCCTCAAAAGCGGCCAACTCGCTGACGTTCACGGTCGCGTACTCTTTGCGGAAGATGTTGGTGAATCCAACCTTCGGCAAGCGGCGCTGCAGGGGCATCTGGCCACCTTCGAACCATGCGCCAACGTTTCCGCTTTTGCGCTGTCCCATACCGCCGTGACCGCGACCAGCGGTCTTTCCAAGACGCGAGCCAATACCTCTACCGAGGCGCTTGCGCTTATGGGTTGCTCCCTTGGGAGCTTTTAGATTGCTGAGCTCATTCATCGTCAATCTCCGGACGCTTCCGGCGTATGCCGGCTTGTTCGCCCACGTTGGTTCGTCACTGCCCGAAGGGGCGAAAGCGACGGTATTTTCGGGAGTTTGTTGAGTGCCCAAGGGCGCTGCTCAACCTTCCTCCGGGGCTAGGGCGCGCGAATATACGCGCCGTGACCCTGCGATGCAAGGAAGAATATGAGGGAGCACTTCGAAGCGCTCCGTCCATTCTTATCCCTTCAACTCTTCAACCGATTTGCCGCGGGCGATGCCCACCTGCTCAGCCGTTCGCAACTGCTTCAAGGCGTCGATGGTTGCCCGAACGACGTTGTGCGGATTGTTACTGCCGAGACACTTGGTTACGATATTTCGAACCCCCGCCTCTTCAAGTAAAGCGCGAACTGGTCCACCGGCGATAATACCGGTGCCCTGGTGGGCAGGTAGCAGCAGCACTCGACCTGCTCCGTGATGGCCAATCACATCATGAGGGATCGTACCTTTGACGATCGGCACCTGAAAGATAGCCTTTCGCGCGTTCTGCGATCCTTTGCGGATAGCTTCCGGCACCTCGTTGGCTTTGCCCATCCCGACGCCGACTTTGCCAGTGCCGTCTCCGACGACTACCAAAGCGGAAAACGAGAAGCGACGGCCACCTTTGACCACTTTCGAGGTCCGGTTGATGGTGATCGTGCTGCTGTTAAAGCCGTCATCCGGCTCAGAGCGATCTCGACGTCCGCGAGCCCCTCGGCCGCCTCCACGATTGTTGCCCATGGTTTACTCCTGCTCGTTGGCGTCATCAGCGCCCGTCTTTGCGTCGTCAGCACCCTTAGAGGTGTCTGCGGCGCCAGCCTGGAATCCGGTCTGGGTCAGAAGCCCTTTGTCGTGCGCCGCCTTTGAGACAGCTGCCACGCGACCGGTGTATTTGAATCCGTTTCGGTCAAAGACCAAGTGCGTGAGGCCTGCCTCAATCGCGCGGTCTGCAATCAACTCACCCACCTTCTTGGCCACGGCAGTCTTGTCACCCTTAAAATCATTAAGAGCTGACTCGACCGACGATGCGGACGCGAGGGTTCGCCCCGAATCATCGTCGATGACCTGGGCATAGATGTGCTTTGCAGAGCGAAACACACTCAAGCGAGGGCGCTGCGAGGAGCCCCGAACCTTAAAACGAAGCCGGTACTTACGATGTAGCCGGCGATTGGAAAACTTAGGTGCGAGCATAGTGGCTCCTTCCCTTTCAGTGCGGTGAAATACCGCGTCGATTTAACCCTTGGCGCCAGACTTACCGGCTTTCCTGCGAACCACTTCATCGGTGTAGCGGATTCCTTTGCCTTTGTAGGGCTCAGGAGGACGGATTGAGCGAATGCTCGCTGCCGTCTGACCGATAAGTTCTTTGTCGCACGACTCCAAGATCAGGTGAGTTTGCTTTTCCACCTTACCTTTCACGCCCGCGGGAAGGGTGTAACTTACGTTGTGTGAAAAGCCGACCTGGAAGACCAAGTCACTGCCTTTTTGGTCGATACGAAAACCGACGCCTTGAACGTCGAGCTCACGTTTAAACCCTTCAGCGCAACCGATCACCATGTTGTTCAAGAGCGCGCGACCGAGGCCGTGGAGCGCTTTTCCTGAACGGGATGTGTCTTTCGGATGAACGATAACGTCGCTGCCCGACTGCTCAAAGGTCACCCCTTTGAAGCTTCGAGACAAAGTCCCTTTCGGGCCTTTGACGGTCACGTCATCACCTTGAACAGTGACGGTTGTACCAGAAGGCACTGGCACAGGTGCTTTGCCGATTCGGCTCAATACAATCTTATTGTCAGACATCGTAAACCTCACCAAACCGTGCAGAGCAGTTCACCGCCGACATTCGCCTGACGGGCCGCCGCGCCAGTCATGACGCCGCGAGAGGTGGACAGAATCGCGATGCCAAGACCGTTCTTGATGCGCGGGATCTCTGTGGAACGCACATAGCGACGGCGGCTCGGCTTGGAGACGCGATCCAATGTACGAATCGCATTGCTGCGATCGTTGAGGTAGCGCAGATGCACCACTATGGTGCCCTGTGGCCCCTCCTCAACGGTCTCAAAATCGTTGAGGTAGCCTTCGCTTTTTAATATCTCGGTGATGCGAACCAGCATCTTTGTACGCGGGATGCGCAATGACTCGTGCCGCGCCTGAATGGCGTTGCGAATTCGAGTCAGGTAATCCGAGATGGGATCGTTTGTCGTTGCCATCTTCGTTAACTCCTCAGTCCAGGTCTCGGAGAGCGCTGACGCTTTCAGTCACTATTCCGACGCGGAACCTTCTTACTTACGGAACGGCATTCCGAGGGCCTTCAATAAAGCGCGACCCTCCTCGTCCGTATTTGCTGTGGTCACAACCGTGATGTTGAGACCTCTAACCTTATCGACTTTGTCATAGTCAATTTCGGGAAAAATGATTTGCTCGCGAATACCGAGCGTGTAGTTGCCTCGACCGTCGAAGGCCTTGCTGCTAACACCGCGAAAGTCACGGACGCGCGGCAGAGCGACGCTGAAAAGGCGATCGAGGAACTCCCACATCTGTCGACGACGCAAGGTAACCTTGACACCAATCGGCAAATCTTCGCGAAGCTTGAAGTTCGAGATCGACTTTTTCGCACGAGTCACCACAGCCTTCTGACCGGTGATGGCCTGCATCTGGTCGACGCAACGCTCGATGACTTTGGGGTTCTGAACCGCTTCGCCGAGACCGAAGTTCAGCACAACTTTTTCAACATTTGGCACCTGCATAGGGTTGCCATAGCTGAACTGAGTCTTCAGCGCTCCGACCACTTCGTCGTGGTATTTCGTTTTCATTCGGGGATTCATTGTCTTTTCCTCTATATGCCGCTGATCGAGACCAAGTGGCGCGCTTCAGCAACTGCTGGAAATCGGATCCTTAGACCGCGTCCAGTTGCTCACCTGTCTTGTGAACAACGCGAACCTTTTGGGGTTTACCATCAGCGTTTAGCACCGTGTCGAAACCCACCCGAACTGCCTCACCTGTAGTTGGTGAAACGAGGGCGACGTTGCTCACGTCGAGGGCGGCTTCTTTACGGACGATACCGCTTTCACGGCCCTGTTGGTCAGGCTTGATGTG
>PBTG01000130.1 GCA_002726535.1 Myxococcales bacterium
ATCACATCACGGCTGGTGCACTGATGATGACTGCGAAGATCTCCAAGCAGAGCCTGCCAGTCCTATTGTGTAGTTGTTTTTGGTTGTCGGCCTGCGGCGCTGAAAACGGGCAGCCGGCAAGCGTCGACTCGTTGTTTACTGGAGGAGATGCAGCGACCCATGTTGTGGGTTCAGACGCCGACTCCGGGCCACCGAGCAAACCGGGCGCTGCCAAGGTGTATTTGCACGACCCGACGACCGACAACAACCAGACCTCCGAGGTCATCTTGACCCCTCCGACCACGGATGACGGCACCCTCATCGGCCCCTACGCCTCGGTCAACAACTGCCTCAATGAGACCGGTGGCCTGTCGATGGAAAGCCTGGGCTTCACTTTTGGCGCGCTGTGCAAGGAGACCCCTACGGTCAAGCCTGGACCCGATGGCAGCTATCTACATGTGCTGCCGCCTGAAGACACGAGTGATCCGAACGATGGCTTCGCAGAGGTGATGATGTATCACCATATCCACGCGATTCACGATTATTTCAAAGGCACCCACGGCCTGACTGACCTCGACTATCCCCTACCGGCGCTCGTCAACCTCAACTTATGGTTTGATCCCGAGGTCGCTGCGAAGCAAGGGCTCGAAGGAGGTTGGGTTGGCTATCCCAATGCGGCCTTCATGCCTCCGAAGGGATTCACTAACTTCCAGCTTCCCGAGCGTGAAGAGGGCTACATTATCTTCGGTCAATACAAAGATCTCGACCTGAGCTACGACGCGACGGTCATCTACCACGAGTACACCCATGCGATGGTCGGCACCACGCGACTGTCCGGGCTCTTCGCCGACAAACATGGCCTGAACAATGAGCCGGGGGCGATGAACGAAGCGTTCGCAGACTATTTCGCTGCGACCATGCTCAATCATCCGGTGATCGGCACCTACGGCATCGCATTCGCTGGCGACCACCTGGTCCGAGACTTGGCAGTGACACGCCGTTGCCCGGAGGATTTGACCACCGAGATTCATGCCGATGGGCGAATCTTTGCCAGTGCCCTGTGGGCGATTCGGCAACAAGTTGGGGCTGGATTTGCAGACAGCGTCTTCCTCCGAGCCCTGCAGGGATTCACCAACTCCACTGGTTTTGAAGCTGCCGCCCTCGCCATCGTCGCCGAAGCTGAACTCGAAGACTTCGACCGCTCCGAACAAATGCTCCTCATCTTTAAAAAGCAGGGGATTGTTGGCTGTCTCCGCGCGACTGAGTTGCAAACATGGCAGGCCCAAAACGACAAAGACAAAGCCCGCTTCACCATCGAAGGGTCCAAAAGGGTCGGCGGAACATTTTCGTACGGTGTACCGGCCTACAAACAATGGAAGCTCGGCGTGCCCTTTGGCACCACTGCGGTCACCATCCGGTGGCGGGCGGAATCCAAAGGGTCTCTAAACAACCCAAACCTGCGCCTGTACATCGCCCACGATGAGCCCGTGTTGATCGCGACGACTGTAGGAGGCGGGATCTCGGCTGCAGGTTTTGCTACACCCGAGCCAGACCCCACGCAAAAAGGCTGGCAATCGATCACCTTAAGCGGAGCGTGCCTGCCCAAAGTCGGCACCGCCTGGATGCTGCTGACAAACTTTGGTGTCGAGCCTGCTCAGATCGACGAGATCGAGGTCAAAACCCACCAAGTCGTCCCGGCCAAGGATGTTAACTTGGCACTATGCAAGCCATAGCGAAAAAATTCCTTTCCCGCTGAGCCCTTCGCATCTTGCTTCCTCACAATACTTGCGGCATCACCCAGGTCAGCGGTCCACAGACCGCCCGGCCCATCGCAGGTGTGCTGGCTCAGTCCAGTGACAGGAGGTCAGCGTGAATCATGGCAACAGGAGCACAGGCCCTATCCAAAGCCCTCATCTGCCCCTTGGCGACAGGCGGGATGCCCCATTTTATGGCCGCGACATCCTCGAGGTCGCACAGTTTCGCCGCGCAGACCTCCAGCACGTCTTCGGGGTCGCCCGAGAGATGCGAGAGATGGTCACGCGCGTCGGCAGTTTTGACCTTCTGAAGGGAAAGATCCTCGCCAACCTGTTTTACGAACCGTCGACTCGAACTGCCTCGAGCTTTTACGCGGCGATGGAGCGGCTCGGTGGCAGCGTCATCCCCATTAATGAAGTTCGATACTCCTCGGTGTCCAAGGGCGAAAGCTTGCCGGATACCGTAAGAAGTCTGGAGTGCTACGCGGACGTCATCGTCTTGCGTCACCCGGAGCTCGGTGCTGCCAAAGAGGCTGCCCGCTACGCCCGCAAGCCAATTATCAATGCAGGCGACGGAATTGGCGAGCATCCGACACAGGCATTGCTCGATCTCTTTACGATCGTCGAAGAAGCTGGCCGAATCGACGGTCTGACTGTAACTATGCTCGGCGATCTAAAAAATGGTCGAACCGTCCACTCATTGGCGCGCTTGCTCTCGATGTTCGACGTAAAACTGCGCTTCGTGAGTCCCGACAGTCTACGATTTCCCGAGAAGATTCGTGATGAGCTAAAAGAGCAGCGCATCGCCTTCAGTGAGCACGGCGACCTCGAAGAGGTGCTCAGTCAAACCGATGTGCTTTACGTCACTCGTGTTCAAAAAGAGCGCTTTGAAGACCCACAAGAATACAAACGAGTGCAAGGCGCGTACGTCATCAACAACGAGACCCTCGACAGAGCTCGCCCCACCATGGTGCTCATGCACCCGCTACCACGAGTCGGCGAGATCAGTATGGAGGTCGACTCTGACCCCCGCGCAGCTTACTTCCGCCAGATGGAGTATGGCATGTACGTTCGGATGGCGCTGTTGGCCATGGTCCTGGGCAAGGCTTGAGAGCTTCGATGAGCGCCGACTTGCCAGCATTGCCCTTCGCCGCCCGACTCATCGAGCGCCACAAATCGACTGGCTCTCTTTTGTGTGTTGGACTCGATCCACATCCACAAGATTTGCAGCACAACACGGCGGATGCAGCGCTGGCATTTTGTCGCCGGATTGTCGAGGCAACTCGGCCTTATGCCCTTGCATACAAGCCAAACTCGGCCTTTTTCGAACGGTTGGGGGCGCCCGGATGGCGCGCCCTCGAAACCTTGATCGCAGAGATCGAGCCGGAGATTCCGGTCATTTTAGACGCGAAGCGAGGCGACATTTCGTCGACGGCCCGCGCCTACAGTGAAGCAGCCTTCGATACACTTGGAGCGAGTGCTGTGACGCTTCACCCACTGCTCGGACGCGACAGCATTGAACCCTTTGTAGCCGACCGAAGGCGCGGAGTTTTTGTACTCTGTCGCACCTCAAATCCTGGCGCTGCTGAACTACAAGAACTCGAGGTCACCGCCAGCGGCCAACCCTTGTTTTGTCGAATCGCAGCGCTAGCGCGCCAATGGGACGAGGGCGGGCAAATTGGCCTGGTCGTCGGCGCCACCGCTCCCGGAGCCTTAGCTGCAGTTCGAGCGGTCAATCCGCAGGCTTGGATTCTCGCGCCAGGCGTCGGCGCTCAAGGAGGAGATCTCCAAGCCACACTCAGCGCAGGTCGCCGCGCAGATGGCGCTGGCATCCTCATCAGCGTCTCCAGAGCCATCAGCCGAGCCGCTGACCCCGCCACCGCGGCCGCAGACTTGGTCAAGCGTATCGCCTCAGCGACGCCAAAAGAGGTCGATAATTCAACAGCAAAGCTACGACTAGCCATGGAGTTGGTCGACACAGGCTGCGTACGTTTCGGTGAATTCACTCTCAAGTCCGGCCTGTCGTCGCCGATTTATCTCGACCTCCGAAGACTCAATGGAGTTCCAAGACTCTTGGCTCGTGTAGCCGACGCGTATTTCGATGCCATGAGCGACATTCAATGTCAGCGAATCGCAGCCCTACCCTACGCTGGGCTGCCAATCGGCACCGCCTTGTCGCTCCGCTCTGGCATTCCTCTTTGCTTCGCACGCAAAGAAGCCAAAGCCTATGGCACGGGCGCGACCATTGAGGGCCCCTTTGAAGTTGGTGAGACGGCTGTGCTCGTCGACGACCTCGCGACCCGAGGAACGAGCGCGATTGAGTCGCTGCCCAAACTGCGAGAGGCCGGTCTAGTGGTCAAGGACCTCGTTGTGCTTGTCGACAGGCAAAGCGGTGCGGCCGCCCGACTACAATCTCATGGGGTCCGGTTGCATGCCATCTTCTCGCTGAGTGAGTTACTGGAATTGTGGCTGCGTGGTGAGCGTATCTCTGTGGATCAAGCGGCTAAGGTTCACGCCTTCATCAAAGCCACTCGTTAACCTTCAAGGAGCGCGCCGATGTATGGCCTCATCAAACCCATCTTGTTTCGGCAGGACCCAGAACTGGCTCACCATCTCGTGCTCCGAAACCTCAGCCTGCTGTCGCGCTCTGGCGCGGGTCGAGCGCTAATTCGAGCGTTGTGTGGCAGCCCATACAAAGACCCAGTTAAGCTCTGCGGTCTAACCTTTAGCAACCGAGTTGGGCTTGCTGCGGGGATGGACAAAGACGCAACGGCTTGGCGCGGCTTCGCTGAGATGGGGTTTGGCCACGTTGAAGTGGGAACCATCACCCCGCTGCCACAGCAAGGCAACCCCAAACCTCGCGTATTTCGCTTGCTACAAGACGACGCCTTGATCAATCGCATGGGGTTTCCTGGAGCCGGTATGGAGGCAGCTCGCCGTCACTTGAGCCAAGACCGTCCTCACGGGGTCGTGCTTGGGGTCAACGTCGGGAAAAACAAGCAAACTCCCCTGCAAGAGGCGGTCGATGACTACGTCGCCGTGGTCGACTACCTCAGCGACATCGCGGACTATTTCACCGTCAACGTCAGTTCACCAAACACACCCAATCTTCGACAACTACAGACCCGTGGGTATCTCGAGGACCTGCTGATTCAGGTTCGAACTCGGCGGGACGCCAATCGGGGCTCAAAGCCGCTGCCAGTGTTCGTCAAACTCTCGCCAGATCTCGACGTCCAAGGACTCCATGATGCTCTGGACGCCGCGGTCGGTGCAGGCGTCGATGGAGTCATCGCAACCAATACGACCCTCGACCGTCAAGGCCTGCAATCTGCCCATCGAAGCGAAGCTGGGGGCATGAGTGGTCGTCCTCTTGGGATGAAAGCCGCTGGGTTTGTTCGCTCAGTGGTCGATCATCTCGACGGCAAGCTGCCCGTGATCGCAGTTGGAGGCATCATCAGTGGTGCCGACGCGACCGAGCGACTCAACAGTGGCGCGGCGCTGGTTCAAATCTATACAGGTCTCGTCTTCCGAGGGCCTGCTCTAGTCGGCGAGATTGCTCGAGCGGCGGCAATCGCCCGAGCGCCTCTATAAGTTGAGATTAAAGCCGACCACAAATCCGGTCCTGACGGTCCATTGACCGGGCAAGGGACCTCTCGGGAACACATATTCGGCGGTTACGAGCAGTCCCGTCCAAGGCAGAACAGCTCTGATACGCAGCGCAGAGACGCCAAAAAGAGCGCCGACTCGCGCGCCGTAGCGCATCACGTCTCGGCCGGGAATCCCGTAGGTAATCCCGGCTACCTCAGCGTCCCACACATAGATACCCGACTGTTGACGAAGCACCACCGGTACAGCGGTGATGAGATCGATTTGAACGTCATCGGTTTTAAACCGTTCATCGACCAACGCAGCCCCACCGAGTTCAACGCCAGCGCGAAGACTAAGGTTGCTGCCAAAGCCACGACCCATCATCACGCGCCCACGTCCACCCCCGCCGAAGATCCACTTATCGGTGTGACGCACGGCGAATGCGCCGCCGCCCTCGGTGCTCAGAAAGAGCGCAGAGCCATCGCGATGTCGTCCACGAAAATGCGGATCTGTCTGCAGATAAAATGGGCATTGTTTCTCAGCCGCCCTGACCGCCATACTCAGCAGTTCTTCGCTGCGGTCGAGGGTCAACATCTCGACCATCCGAGAACTCATTTTGCCTTCTTTTTTCCACACATCGATAGGGCTACCGCCGGCAGCTTTGTGAGCGGCGCGCAACATCGCTAAGGTACGGCGACGGACTTCAGGCTCGACCCTACACACGCTCATCAACGTGTCTGGCATCAATCTACGAAGTTCATAGGACCGAATCGTCCAGCCACGCTGTTCGGTGAGTTCTACAAGCTTTTTAATATCGAAAAGTAACGATTGAGCGGTTTGGGTCACGGCTGTAGGAGCCGGCACCGTAGCCCCTGCAGGCAGCGCGACAAGCGCCAATATCGCCGCGCTCAGCACGACGCCAAAGACTCGCTTCATGGTTTGGCAACCGGCGCGGGCTTGGCGCTCTTGGGCGTATTTCTTGCAATGAAAGCTGCGTACGTCCCTTTCGTCTTTTTCGCCTGTTTGCGCAATCCGTCGAGCGTCGCAATCGGCACCTTTTGCGTCGCGTACCGAACTAGCCAGTTCGGCAACCAACCACCTGACTCGCTGTCGATGGTGTATTTGACTTGAGTCCGATTCGGGCCGATTGCGTTCATCACATAGGTGCCAATCAAGCGCGGAAAGCGCACGACGCCCGAGGCGGGTTTGATCTTGCCGTAAGGAATCGCCCGAAAGATCGCTTTGACTCTTTTGCCATCGGCTCGAACCCGAGCGCTAGTCTTGAGAACAGCGTCACGATCGCTCACGGGCCATGGCGCCTTTAAACGAAGGTGAAAGAGCATCTTAAAATCGCTGCTGCGCTTGACCACCCGCGCATGCACACAGGCTGCGTTCCACTCGCATGAGCGCGGAATATCAGCCAACACAGCCAACAGTTGCATGACAGGTTGGTCGATGGTCACGACCCCTCGAAACTTGGGGACTTGCCGGCCTGGCTCCTGCTGTAAGAAGACGCTGATCCCTCGCTCGCTAGTCGCGAATTTCCACCCTTTCGCCGCGCAGAGCGAAGGACTCAACACCGATACCAAGAGCGCCGCCAACAGCCAGTGACGAAGACGCCCCCAAGCGAAGCGTTGCAAAGGTTTCATCATATTGTCCTCGCTCTGGTCCCATCACGTAGGAGGGCTTGGCACCCTGCGTCGGCCCTCGACAGCGAGTACCCTACGCGCATATAGAGTGAATCTATAGGTCCAACGACACAAGACCTAGATTATTCAGTCAGGAGATGCTCCATGATTATTATTGGTGCTGGGAGAGTTGGCCAAGCCCTCGAAGCGCGAGCTGCCATGCGCGGCCTGTCCTGCTTGTTGGTGACGCGGACAGAGGGATGGGAGCAGATCGACCCTGAGGGATCAGGCCCCATTTTCGTCGCCACCCGCAATGACGACCTCAACGAGGTGGTCGATCGAATCGCTCCGAGTCGTCGTGAGGATCTCATCTTGACCCAGAACGGCATGCTCAGGCCTTGGATCGCTGGCCGTGAGCTTCATGGCGTGACTCGCGGGCTGCTCTTTTTTGCGGTATCTGCCCGAGGAGAGGATTTGAGCCCTGGAGGACTCAGTCCCTTTACCGGGCCGCGCGCCAGCGCTGTGGTCAGTTGGCTGCAGCGACTCGATGTACCAGCCCAAGCGGTCGACGACGACGCATTTCGCGCTACAGAACTCGAAAAACTAATCTGGAACTGCGCCTTTGGATTGATGTGCCAACGACATTCGGCTTCCGTCGGCACCGTCGTCACCCAGCATCGAGAGCAACTCAAAATCTTGGTCGATGAAATGAATCGTGTTGGTGGAGCAGCTCTCGGCACTGACCATGAGTTACAACCGCTTTTCGAGCGTTTATGCGCATATTCGCTTTCCATCCCTGCATACCGAGGCGCGGTCAAAGAGTATCCGTGGCGCAATGGATGGTTTGTCGAACTGTGCAGCGACGATCCTTCGATGATGCCCGTGCACCAAAGGCTGTTAGCAGTCGTCGAAACGGCATCATAGGGATTGGGTTCAGTTATTTTTCTCATTGATTTTTACGCCGGCCTCGGCGGCGACATGAGCAGGTAAGACGATTGGCCAATCGTTGTGTGAGTTCGGTTACAAACAACCTTCCCCCTGAGAGGTACACAATGACAAAAACACTAGCATGGGTCCTCGCCGCAGCAATTTGCGCTCCCGCTTTTGCCAGCGCGCAGCCACGAGGCGACAGCAACCGCCCCCACAACAAGCGCGGCCAATGGAAGCAAAAGATGCGAAAAAAACGCGCTCAGGTGCTTCGCTCACGTATGGGTCTCAATGAGCGCCGTGCGCAGCGCCTCGAAGGCCTGATGGACGGCTACCAGCGCAAACGAAAGCCACTGAGGAAAGAGCTCCGCGTATCGTTCAAAGAGGTCCGTCGACTGCTCAAGAGCGGCAGCGAGGATCAACGCGCCTTCGCTCAGGCGCTATCAAAAATGGACCAAGCCAAACGCAGTCTTAAAGCAATGCAGCAGATGCAGTTGGTAGAGATTCGCAAGCTGTTGACTCCCAAGCAACAGGCTCAGTTGATGGTCGCTCATCGCCTGATGAGGCGAGGCATGATGCGTAGGAATTTCAAGCGTATCAAGCGTCGGCGAGGGCGTTTAGAACAACAACGTCGGGGCCCTCGCGGCCCCAGCGAGGGAGGCTTCAAGCGAGAGCGTCGACGGCCTCAGCCTGCTGAATACGAAGCGCCCGAGCCTCCGGCAGCACAATACGATGACCCGTCGTAACGCACTGCATAGAGCGAAGTTTTAGACAGGTCGGCATCGGCCACTAGGATCGCCGCCGTGCCCCAGGCACACCAATGACGACCAGCTCCACGTCCTGCATGGAGCGCCCCCTGCGGGATCTCGCCGTCTCGCAGGGGGCCGTCTTTTTTTTACCCCGCCATTTTTGTGTATGAGAGAGGTTGCGAGTCGTGTATCCAGGGGCCACAATGCGCGGCGGCATCCAGCGCATTCAGCGCGTCCATTAAAGCCCAGCCCTTCGTAAGGCTGCGCACAACCAGGAGAGTTACCTATGGAAGCACCAGCCACACCCAGTCATCCATCAGTCTTAGAACTTTCGGCCTCCCTGCCCTTTGAGACCTACCGTGCGCCGGAGGACCTCAAACGGCCGGAGCGTCTGTTCAGATTGCGCCACTCGGCCGCTCACGTCATGGCCGAAGCGGTCTTAGAGCTCTTTCCAACCGCTCAAGTCGCTACTGGCCCTGCCATCGAGCACGGATTTTACTACGACTTTGATCTTCCACGAGCGCTGACGCCAGCGGACCTTGAGCAAATCGCTCGGCGCATGAAAAAAATCATCAAGCGCAACTGGCGCTTTGAGGTCGTCAACATCGGCGTCGATCAAGCACGTGAACTCTTTCAGACCGCAGGACAAGAGTACAAGCTCGAGGTCATCGACTCGATCGTCGAGCGGCAAAACCCTGAGAGCTTAACGCTCTTTCGGCAAAATAAGTTCGTCGACCTCTGCGCTGGTCCCCACGTGAGTGGCACGAAGACCTGTAAACATTTTAAGCTCTTGCGAGTCTCGGGAGCCTATTGGCGCGGAGATAACGATCGGCCCATGCTGCAAAGAATCTATGGAACAGCCTGGGAAAACGCTGAGGACTTAGAGTCCTACATGACCTTCTTAGAAGAGGCGAAAAACCGAAATCACAAACGTATTGGTATCGACCTCGACCTTTTTCACTTCCACAAAGTAGCCCCTGGATCGTGCTTTTGGACGCCTCGCGGCTATACGGTTTATCAAGAGTTTTTGGACTATTGGCGACAGAGCCACCGTGAGCGTGGATATCAAGAGATCTTCAACCCAGTGCTCTACAAAAAGGATCTCTACGAGCAGTCCGGCCACTACCACCACTACAAAGACGACATGTTCATCCTCGAGGCTGACGACACCGAGTACTGCCTCAAGCCAATGAACTGCCCCGACACGTTTTTGTTCTACACCTCGAAGCGACGCTCTTTTCGCGAGTTGCCCCTGAGAATCAGTGAGGGCGGCATCCTGCATCGAAACGAACTCACCGGCGCACTCAACGGACTCTTTCGAGTCCGGCAATTTACCCAAGACGACGCCCACATCTTCGTCACCGAGCAACAGGTCCAAAATGAGATCGCAGAGCTGCTAGATATCGCTCGTGAGGTCTACGCCCTCTTTAACTTGAATTACCGATTTGCTTTGTCGACGCGCCCAGAGAAGTTCATGGGAGATCCCGAACTCTGGGATCAAGCCGAGGAGTCCCTGCGGGCCGCCCTGGACG
>PBTG01000131.1 GCA_002726535.1 Myxococcales bacterium
ATCAACTCCGCCACTCTTTGCCCAAGTGGCGTGGCGATGATCGACGCCCACATATCCTTTTTGGATGGCTTCATTGGAGCGCTCACTGTCGGGGTCTACACGCCCAAGACGGTCGTGGTGGTTTGCGCGGCTGGAGATGTTGAAGTCTCCGATGCCTCGCGCCCTCTGCGCGTGGGCGTGATGTATGACAACAACAAACGTGTGGTGAGCGCTGCGATGCAGACGACCGATGGCCGCATGTTTGTCGCGAAGGGCGACAAGATGCAGGAGGTGACCCCATGAACGCGAATTTTCAAGGCTTCATCAAGCATCTCGTCCTCATCGCCTGCGCAGTTGGTCTTAGCGGCTGCTACACCATGCATATTTTGTCTGACGATGCAGCGTCGGCGGGGTACCCGACCATGGCTCGGACGCACTATTCAGCTGTGAACGGTTTGATGGACATCACCGGTCCAATTCCTCTGCAACAAGTGTGTCCCGCTGGTTGGGATCGGATCGATCTCGAAGTCACCTTTGTGAACAGCCTCCTTCGCAGTTTCACGGCTGGGATGATCTCACCGCAGACCTTTTCCGTCCTCTGTAAATCAGGCGCGAAGTTCGAGGGCATTCACGATGACAAAGGCAATGTCTTGGTCGCCGTGAGAGTCGACCACGGCGCGCCCACAGTCCCATTCGGGATAAGGTAGCGGATACAAAGAAAAGCGATTGAGTTTCATTGAGATCAGGAGCGCCTCTCGCGGGGCGCTCCTGGTTGTTTTGGGTCGGTCCAGCCCCCTTGCGATAGCGCACTTGGTGGGTCATGGTGCGGAAGTTCGGGAGCCACCTGGCTCACCCCTCGGGAGGTTTCATGCTTTGGGCTGGTTTATTTGTCGTCGTGATCGGTGGTGTTCTTTTGTATCTGGCACGAAAAGCGGCAGATCGAGTCCTGCAAATGAAGGCGACGGAGACCTCGACGGTCAGCGCCTTGCGCTCACTGATCGATGAGGTTCGAAAAGAGCTCGGTGGCGGCCCCAGTGAGTGGCGCGATGCGGTCGAACTCAAAGGCCATGTGGGCTGCGAGCGGCCGATTCAAGCCGAGATGAGTGGTCAGCCAGCGGTGGTCGTCCGCGGCTCGGTCGTCCGCGAGGTCGAAGAGCTCCGCGAGGAAGAGGACAGCGATGGCAACGTCACCAGCCGTTGGGTCAGCCGCACTGAGACGGTCAACAACACCAGCTTGGAGACCCCATTTTGGCTCGATGACGGCACAGGAAAGATCGACGTCCGACCAGGCGGCGCGAGTTTTACGCTGCAAAAGGTGGTCGACCGTTTCGAGCCTGCCGCGCAGGTGCAAAGAGGCGCTTCGATCACTTTCGGCAGCTTTTCCTTTCAGGCACCAGCGCTGTCGCATCGGAGCTCTTATCGGGTCAAAGGCTATCGCTTCACCGAAGAGATCTTGCCAGTTGGAGCGAAGATCTACGCGCTCGGAGAAGTCAGCGACACCAACGACGGCACGGCGCTGCACAAGCCACAGGACAAGTCCAAGGCCTTTTTGCTCTCCACCAAGAGCGAAGAGGAGATGGTCGGCGCCGCTGAGTCTCAGGCCAAGTGGATGAAGATCGGCGGCATCGCCGCGATTGGCTTGGGCGTAGTGCTGATCATCTTTGGTGCTCTTGAACTGGTCACAGGGTGAGACCTAGCACCACTACCACCGATCTCCCGAGACACCCTGTGGATGTGAGGGCGCGAGTTTGAGGTGTTCATTTGGGTCAAACGACTACTTGTAGCGCTCGATACTCCCCGTATGTATTCATGATGATCCTTGGCAGTGACACCATCATCGAAGTGCCACAGCATTGGCCAAAGAGTTGCCTCCGTCATCCCAGAGCGTATGATGAAGTCCATCATGTCATCGGAGTCGTTGCATGCGAATAACTCATCTAAATCGATTGGTTACTGTGGTCGTTGTCGCTGTCGTTCTGGCCAGCACATCGGCTTGGAGTCAGCAAGCTACAGGCGCCGAGGCTGCCGAGGCTGGCCCCGCTGCGACGCCTGTATCTGATGCTTCGAAGTCGACCCAAGCGCCCTCGCCAGCTCCAGCTTCGACCGCTCAGTCCACAACTGGTGCTACGCCTGGGCCTGTACTTGAGCAAGCCAACTCTACGCTGAGCTTTGTCGCCACAGGTCTGGCTACCGCCAAAGGCGTCGCGCCTTTAATCGGTGTCCGCTGGACCCAACATATCGAAGAGGACTGGGCCCTCCTGGCTCAATTGCAAAGCCTGCTGGTTGTGAGCACGTTGACCGTTGGCGCCAACTGGTATTTGACTGGTGAAGAGCGGAAATTTTACGTCACCGCTCAAGCTGGAGCATCGGTTAATCTGTTGGCGAAGTACTCCAGTGGGGTCGGCCTATATAGCTTCGCTGGTGTGGGATTGGAGTCGTCATTCGGCTCATTTGTCCTGAACGTCGAAGTCGGTCCCTCGATGATTCAACGAGAGGTCGATGCATCGCGCGATGACGACTCCGATGCCAATCGGGAGACTGTTTTCGGCGGAGTCGTTCACGTGACCTTCGGCAAGAGATTTTGATGAGATGCTCGGTCTGCGCGGCGGACTCGCCACGGCAGTGGCTTTGCACAAGGGAGGCCTCATGAACGCGCCGTCCCGTGTGCTCATCATCGACAACTACGACTCGTTTACCCACAACCTATATCAGCAGGTGGCTGTGCATCCCGTCGAGGTTGAAGTCGTACGAAATGACGTCATCAGTCTCGATGAGATCAAGCGGTGGCGCCCTTCACACGTGATTTTGTCGCCAGGTCCTGGGCATCCCGCTATCGCCAAAGACTTTGGGGTTTGTGGGGCGGTCATTGAACAACTCGGCCCCCAACGGATGCCAATTTTGGGTGTTTGTTTGGGATATCAAGGCATCATTGAGCGCCTCGGTGGGCAGGTGGTTCGCGCGCCTCAAGTGGTTCACGGCAAGACTGCTCAGGTCGATCACGATGGCAAAGGCTTATTCGCGGACTTGCCCAATCCCATGACGGCGATGCGCTATCACAGCTTGATTGCCTGTATGGAGAGCCTGCCGGAGTGTCTGGACATCACGGCGACCATGGCATGCGCAGACGGCTCATCGCTGCTCATGGCAGTACAGCACAAAAAATGGCCGCTATTTGGGGTTCAGTTTCACCCCGAGAGTGTTGGTACGCCGGCTGGCGACCAGTTGATCAACAACTTCTTGGCGATTGAGGCCTATCGTGTCGATGAGGCCTCTTCATGAAAAAGCTTATCGAGTATGTGCGCCCCTTTCAGCCGACGCCAGCGTTGGCACTGATTGCTTTGGTGTTACTGGCCATGCGAGTCGGAGCGTGGTGGCTTCGGGGCGCGTGGGCTCGGCCTGAAGCGCAGCCAGCGGGCTTTGCGATGGCTCTGGGGTATGACCTTGCGCTCTTGATTTCGTTGTGGCTCATGGCTCGAGCGTTGCGAGCCGCTGGTTGGGCGCGGCTGAGCATAGCCATATTAACGATCTCGCTCAGTGGGTTGACCGTCATTCGTCTATTGGACATGGGCCATTGTTATCTCGTTCAGTGTCACTGGGTTGCAGAGGCTTTTTTGTATCTGGAGCCCAGCTACGTTTTGGGATTCGGCGTTCCGATTTTGAGTTTCAGCGCTTTGTTACTCGGCGCAGCGAGCTATGGCATCTGGCGCTTGGTTCATTGGGATGCACAGGCTCTCTTCCCTACAGTCGGCAGACTTTGGCCTGTGCAAGCGGTCCTCGTTGCTGTCGCTTTGGCGACATTGCCTCTATACGACGGCTTGCATGCTCCCGAAGGTGTGTTCAATCCCCGGCTGGTCCCAGAACTCAATTTTTTGGTCAAGCTCCGAGCTTGGCGAGCCGATGACTCGACGAGCGTTCCGCCTCTGAGCGATGAGCAGCAGAGACGATGGCGAAGAGCAGGTCTGTTGCCTGTGCAGCCCTCGCCTTTGAGGGGGTTTCCGCTGGTGCAAAAAGGCCTCGATGAGCCTGCTTTACCGGTCAAAGACAAGGTCTCGGAGCAACGCCCGAACTTGGTGTTGGCAGTGGTCGAGAGCCTCGATGCGCTTTTCATCGATGAGCTCAGTGGCCACTTCAAAGGCGTCATGCCAAACCTGTCACAAGCTGCTCGCGAGCACACCTCCGTGACCTCATTTTACAACACAGCGACGCCGACCATCTCTGCCATGACCGCGCTGCTTTGCTCGGTGTATGCGCCCACCCATCCCAAGGACATGTCTCCCGGGCGAAAAGGACAGGTGCTCACCGCCCACACGTGCTTGAGCGATTTGCTCAAGCAGGCAGGTTATCGAAGCGTCTTCATCATGGGCGCGCCCTCATCCATGACTCGAACCGGAGACTTTCTGCGGCATCATGGAATCGATGAGGTACTCGATAAGGCCGATTTTGATAAGCGTTTTCCCGACCGCAAGCAGGGTGTGTGGGGAGCTCACGATGACGCCATGATCGATGTGGTGATCGCTGAGATCACACGACTCGAGACGCTCAAGAAACGCGACGGCCGCCCTTATTTTCTGATGTTTATGAACCTCGACACCCACGAGCCTGGGATGGCTGAGGATTCTTGTGTTTTGCCCAACAAGGACAGCGCAGGGCACCCTGTCGCTGACATCCCAGAAAATCCAGCCTCGAGACATCTGTTGGCTTCGTACCACTGCGCCGACCGCGAGCTCGGTCGTTTGCTGCGATTCTTGGCCCAACCGCAACGGGCCTCTCAGACCCTATGGGCGTTGACGGGCGATCACGTCGCATTTCGCACGGCAGTCAGTCGACCGCTGCTCGAGGGACGGCGTTGGCAGTGGAGTTTCGCGCGGATGCCTCTAATCATCCACGACCCCATGCATGATTTGCCCCCGGAAATCGACACCTTGTCAGGGTCTTTGGATCTCGCTCCCACCTTGCTCCATTTGCTCGGCGTCAACGTGGGTATGCACTCCATGACAGGCAAGAGTATCTTTGGCTCTCGTCGCCAGACTCCTTGGCTGCTCGGTCGGGTTGGTGGACGCTTGGTGTATGCCAACAATCAGCACTCTCAGCACGAGGCGACCCGGAGCACCTTGCAGACCATCTGTGAGCAGGGCAGCAAGCTTGTACCAAAGGGTGAAGACTGGGTCACCGCTTGTGATGTGCTCGATTGGCTTCGATGGCAGGACGCTCTTTGGAGCAACCGTAGGCTCTATCCGACTGGGATCTACCACGGTCAACTGGGCCGGTGAGCGCTTGGCTGTGAAGTCTCATTTGGCCTTGGACCACACCAAGCGATAGCGCTGCTTGGCCGTGTTCGGCACGCTAAATGTGACCGACCATGTGTTCGTTTTCGCGTCGTGATTGCATTGCCAAAAATCCTTGCCATGGACCTGTTGATTGATTGCGTTCCAGCCCTGGGCGGTGAACTGCTCGAGGGTCCAGCCGTCGTGTCGAGGCAGGCCATGAAAGCTCAGAGGGTTGTACCCGACGCCGCCTTCGACGCTGACATCGGCGGCGATCGCGCTCTTGGCCACTTGCACTTGTACTGGTTGGGTGCGCAAGAGCTTGCCGACGCTGACCGTGGCCTCTAACCGATTGTCGGCCGCGAGTCGCCGCATCAACTCGTGGTTGGTGAAATGTGATGCAGGCGTCGCGACTAAGAGCTTGTTGGCACCGTAGTAGCGGCTCTTGTCGGCCGGTACAACCAGATACTCCACTGTGGCTTTGAGTGTGCTGCCCTTGGGGATGAAGCGTTTTTTGCCTTTACAGGGTGGCCCGCACCAAGGCGATCCATCGACGTGAGGTACACCGAGTTGAAAGGCCATCTGTGAGTCGCCTGCATTGAAGGTGCGGGTGATGTTGACGTGCGGTGTCGTGAGAATCTTGCCGCCCACCGAGAGTTCGTAGTTACGAACTACGAAGCCCACGTTCGCATAATGTTCAGGAAGTTTTCCGCCGGTCTTTGTGCTTTTAAAGAGCAGCATCCAAGGAGACTTCCCCGACAGGGCAATGCCGCGGTCTTTGTCTGAGACGTATCCCTTTTTCTTGTGCGCGCTCACTTGGCCCTCGAACAATTTACCCTTGGCGTCCCCGTACGCGTAGCGCGTAAAGCCGTTGTCTGCGTAGTTGTCAGCAGCGACCTGAAAAAAGGCCAAGGTGTGATAGTCCACGTCCTTTAAGAAGGTGTAGTTGAGGTGGTAGTAGGTGCGCACTACGTCGTCACTTGCCACGAGTTGTGTGCGGATATCCGCCTCAATCGCACCATCGGTCGACACGCCCGCGTAGCCGACGTCGGTTTGGTTGGGTCCAACCGCGCGGTAGACGCTTCGTACCCTGGATAGCCGGCGCTCCCAGAACCACTTGGCGCTGTCTCGATAGCGTAAAAAGTCCGCACCACCGACGTTGCCCGTCCAGTTCCACTTCTTGACGCTTTGCACGAGAAAAGGACGGACATCATCGACCATGGCTCGCCCTAGGGCGAGGTCCGGGTCGTAGGTGATGCTCTCACCAAAGGCGCCGAGGGCCGATTCATCCCAGTGCCCTCCCGCTGTTCCGTAGCCATCAAGACTCAACTGCGCGTGAGAGGCTGCATAGACCTTGCCCCATCTCGATGAGGCGACAGTTAGCTCCAGGGTCTCAGTGCCGCTCTTGGCGATCGTCGGTTGGCTGTACAAGTGATACCAGTACTGGCCATGCCAATTTTTCGAGATCTGCAGAGGCAGCCCTGTTGGGTTGCCTTTGACATCTCTCCAGATAGGCATGCCCCCGACGATGTACCAGGCGACTTTGTGTGGACCATGCATTGCGATCGGTAGCGACAAGGGCTTGCTGGAGGTGCGCTTGATCTCGAGACGGTGCCGTCCGTACCAATTGTGGTACTTGGCCTGTTCATAGTTGGCTCCAGAGGGTGCGCCAGTGGCCGTCAGCGGTTTTAGCGTCACTCGGAAGGCTCCCAACGTCGGATCCCAGGGAGCTGAGACCGTTGTGCCGATCTGCTTTGCTTGGAGGTCGAGCAGGCTGTAGCGCACCTCGGCTGCCTTATCGGGATCGACATAAAGCGCGACCTCTTCGCTGCTCAGTGCGTTCAATGGCGCCGCCAGAAGCGATGCGGACAAACCCTCTTTGGGAGCTTGCGAGACGCTGCGCTCTGCGATAATCGTGCCGCTCTTGCTCAGGGTCAGTGAGTGCTCTTTGTCGTTGGCGACTACGAAGAGCCAGCCATTGCCTTTCGCATCGCTTACGCTCAGCGCTCGATTGGCTGCCATCCATTTGACCGTTGGATAGGTGTTGAGTGCAGCACCACCTAAGGTAATTCGCGCCACTTTGGCGTTGCTAGAGGTGCCCTTGACCGTGTGGGTCCACACGACATGTCTCGGCATTGAGGCGATTTGGATTTGACCGCTGAGCTTGCCGTCTTTGGCATAGGCGACCGCTGGAACGTAGAGCCGATTCATCAATCGGCCACCATCGATCATGCGAAGCCGATCGATCACGTTGTTTTGAGCGTATGGCACAAGAACCTTGGAGGGGGGTCGGATGTGCCCCTCGGGCAGGCCATTGTCTATCTGAGGACTGTGGTTCTGTCACCGGGAATCGAGCAGGATGATCGCATAGAATTGACACCAGTCCCGGGTCAAACCAATGAATGCAGTGGTTCATTACGAGTTG
>PBTG01000132.1 GCA_002726535.1 Myxococcales bacterium
GCGGCGGCGATGAACGTCACCGGCGGCTTTACCGCAGCAATCGACAACAGCGAGTTCACGCTCGATTACGCCGGAGCGACTGTACAAGCCGAACTCCAGCACAAAATTAACAAATCTGGTCAGTACGCATGCGTGCCATCGGTCATGATCAAGGTCACGCCTCCGAATGGCGACGCAGCTGACCGCAGCTGTGGGCTCGACCTTGAGTTCGGTGCTGACTTCAACGGTGAGTTGAAACTCAAAAAGGCGAAGTTCTACGCCAAGAGCGCCATCTTCCAGGATGGCGTGCCGATCATGACCTTCCCCTGTAAGGGTTGGACGACTGAGCCCGCCAAAGGCGAAGTCGCCTACGAAAGCATCGAAGGCGCTGAGGGCTACCTCGAGATGAAGCCGATCGAGCAACCAGCTGCTGGCCAAGCCAAAGCGGTCCTGTCCAACGCGACATTGGCTCCCAAAGGCAAAGTCGAGATGAAGTTCAAAGGTCGTAAGTTTACGCTTGACCTCAATGGCATCTCGTTCAATGGCGGCGCCATCAGCGAAGGTTCAGAGACGATTGACTGCGCGCAGAAGTACCAGCCTCTACCCTACATTGAGCTCCAAGACGTCAACCCTGGCAGCCCGCTGCACAACCAGACCTACTCACTCGAAGAGTTCAAGGGCAAGTACGTCGCCATCGTGATGGGCGCCGGCTGGTGTGCCTCGTGCCTGTCACAGGCGCACTACCTTGAGAAGATCAAGACGGATCTTGAAGCCCAAGGGCGCAAAGACTTCGCGATGGTCGTAATCAACGACAAGAGCGCAAACTCAGCTGCCAACCAGGACAAGATGTGTAAGTGCAGCAAGTCACCTTGCCCCAGCCCAGGCAAGCACCTCAGCTACACCGTCTTCCAAGGCACGGCAGAGTTCGGATGGTCGACACTGATCGATCCGAAGACTGGCCAAGCGGGTAAGAAAAACGACTGCTTCATCTATGCTCCGGACGGTCGCTTCATCTTCAAGCACATCGGCAAGGGCACAGTGCAACTCGGTCAGTTCGACCAAGAGGTGCGTGCCGCGCTGAACACGAAGGTCGAAGACATCCCTTAGGGCGACTTTGTTCTGTTCCGACGACAGATGGAGGTCAGCGTTCGCGCTGGCCTCCATCTCTTTTTGCGTTAGCACACCCGAGCGCTCGCAATGGCCCAACCAAACCGGTCAGCATGCAAGCAAAGGCCAAGCACACCGGTGGGCTGCGAAGAGTCCAACCCAGCCAGTTCACCCCGCCCGCATCTCTGCACGTCGAGATGATCGTATAGCCATGTACGGAGTTCTGTGGATGAAAAGTTACGCTACGGAGCGACGCGTCCACGTTGTGAGTAAATGAGCCACCGCTCACTGCCCCCTTCGATACCTGAGAGCAGAGCGACGGCAGCGTCTATTTGACTTGAATGGTAGGGCTGCAACTCAACGTGTAGCCCGCTGGGCCGAAGGTGTCTGATGCGCGGGCTTTGCAGATATCGCTCTTGGAAAAGCCGGTGACCGTGAACGTCGGCTGGACATCGAATTCCGGGGCACTCAAACCAGTGAGTTGGAACTGCGGGGTCGTCATCAACGTCCCACACAACGTGCGGAGTCGCTTTGCCAAATCATTGAGTGTATTGGCAGGTGTCGAGAGCGACTGAACACCAAAGAGATCAGCGATAAGAGGAGCTTCATCACTACTGATAGATGGCTCGAGCAGCAATCGATCCTTAAGCGCAGAAGCGACGTCTGCGACAGTCGCCGTAGCATTGGACGCAGCAGAGCTAACCAACTTGTCGACAAAATCATCGCCATTCTTGGCTGGTTTCATCTCACAGACGCTGGTGATGTCATCACAGCAATCGCCAACCAGATTGCAACTGGCATCACAGACGCAGCCAAAAGACTCAATGGAGGGCTTGCCACAGCGACCAGCACAACTGGTCATAGAGAACTTGGCGCCTGGCTGTTTGTCGACCAACTCGCCGTGAGGCTGACACATCCCAAAGCGATGTTCCCAGGCCAAAATCCCTTGGAAGGTCGGACTCTTAAAACCAATCTTGCCGTCGGATACATAGGCGCCGATGGTCGCTTCAAATTCGCCGTGTGCGTCGTGACCGAATGAACTTGGCAGGGCCCAACCCATCGTTTCATAGGTGGCCGAGAGTAAGAGCCTGGCAGGCAGGCGATGCACCGCATCACCGACCGTGTTTGGGTGTAACTGCGGATCATTGTGACCGACACTCCAAGGATTGTAGATAGGCTCTAGCGCATAGGGATCGTTAGCTGCACAGCCTGAAGCTGGCGAAGCGCGGTTAAAATCGGGATCTGTAACGATCAGTGCCAGAAGCTTTCGTAGAGACCACTGCGTGGCGATGAAGGCCTCAGTGAGCCCATAGAGCTTGTCACGCTGCGCCTTGTTGCGAGGGAAGCCATGAGAGACCGTCAGGGGCATCCCCATTCCCTCGAGCCACACCTGATGGGCGATACGCGAACTCATCAACCAAGCGAGACCCTCATTGGCTGGCATCTGCTGCGTGTTCGGGTCGATGCTCATCTTACTCTTGCGTAGCTGGTCGACGCCTTGCTTCAAGCCGCTTTCAACTTCCCAGACCGTCCCTTTGCTGCCGCTGTAACCGAGAAATTTTCCGGTCTCGTTGAGTGGATCTGCCGCTACCATAGACGACGAGATGAACTCACCACACGCAGCGTGCAAGCCCCAAGGCCTGATCTTGGGAGCTCCGGCAGGCAGCGGCGCGGCAGGCTCTTTAAAGATGTAATAAAAAACCGATGGGGCAGTAGACACCACTCCCATACGACGAAACATCGCTTGCCATTGCTTTTGCGGCTCCATCGCGTGACTGCCAAATACCGACTTTTCAAAATGTCCCGGCATGGGCCAGAAATGGTCTTTTTTCGGATCTGGATCATCGTTGACCGAAAACGCT
Source organism: Myxococcales bacterium (assembly GCA_002726535.1). Classification (GTDB taxonomy): domain Bacteria; phylum Myxococcota_A; class UBA9042; order UBA9042; family UBA9042; genus UBA9042. The sequence continues at coordinate 2,949 of PBTG01000132.1, forward strand.
GAGTTGTGACAAGGCGCGCACTCAGCGGTTCGCCCGGTGTAGACCTCTGCGAAGCGATCTGCAAAGTCACGACGGCGCAGCGCCTCCATGTTCATCGGTCCCGCATTGACGCAATAAGGCTGGCCACGAACAATCGCCGCGAAGACATTAGCTCGCCACGCGGGCGTGAGGTCATCGAGGTACAAAGCCGATGTCAGCACATCGCGCATCGTTGCACCCGTGGTCGACGCCGATGTCATCGGTCCATGGTCTCGGATGTGCTTGGCCAAATCCGCTGAGGCTGAGCTGAGAGTCTGTTTGCCAAAGCACATCGGCTGTTGGCGAAACCCGATTCGGTTGGCCCGTAGCTCATCGCTGACCCATTCAGTCCAACGCTGATAATAGTTGGGATGGTGCGCCATAATCTCAGCGGTTTTCGACCGCCCCAGCGCGTCGATGACTTGGGTCCACAAGCCAATCTCATGAACGCCGCTCGGCAAGCGTCCTGTAATCACAAGCATCGCTCGTCGTACCCATGCTTTGTCACCTGCGTCGCAGGTCTTCGGGTCGACGCCTTTCCATGAATCAGCGCCCGCATCTTGCGTGGCATCGAACCCCGTATCGGTCCCATCCCACGTATCTACAGACTCTGTGCTGTCAGCTTGCCCATCGGGATCGACGTCATCGGCAGTCGTCGAGTCAGCTTCGGAATCGCTATAACCAACGTCACTTGAAGCCGAGGTGGAGTCTTGTGCGTCTTCGAGGTCATTGGAGCCCCCGTCGGACGAAGTGACGGCGTCGATGACGACAGCGTCTTGCGATGAATTGGAGGAATTCGAAGGCGACGACTCATGGCCACAGGCAACCAAGCTGAGCAGCCCCATGCATACGCCCAAGATGGTAGGTATCCGGCTGCAACTACACGACACCCAACACCTCTTTGCGCAGCTTTTGCAACGCAGCCTCTTCAGTTTTGACGCCGTTGATGTCGTGGATCGAATAGGCTTCTTGAGCGAAAGGATAGATGCCCAAAGCCACGAGCGTAGCAGCCCGCGTCTCACTTGGAGTCAAAGGTTTGGTAGCGACACCAGATGAATCAATGGCGCCAACGATACCTTTTTGGGCACTGCCAATCGGGCCCCCGAGCATCGCCGTCACATATGCCCCTGGGTGGTGGTTACGCCCCGTCAAGCCGACAGCCCAGGGTGTGCGTCCAAACTCGGTGTTAATGACCACCAAGGTCTCATTGAGGTCTATCTTGGTTGAATCGTTCTCTCCGGGCTTGTTGATCGCATTGCACAAGGCTTGAAGCGACGACTGGTAGTTCACACACGCATACTTAACGTGATCGGTGTGGGTGTCGTGCCCAAAATCGACGGGGGCTCTCTCCATCCCAGAGTCGAAGACCGTGATGTGTTTGGCCTGGCTCCCAGGGCGCCGCAATAGCTCAATCGCCACGCGAAGGTTACGAGACGTATCGACACTCTTGAAAGACTTGCCACAGAAGGTGCCAGGAATGTCGGTGAAGAGTTTGACGGGTAGCGCGGCGGCGAGCGTCTTACTGAAGACCTGCAAACTGTGCAGGCTATGCAGATAATCGGTCACCATGGGAGCCCGACTCATGGTTTGGCTACCCATTGGGTAAGCTCTGGCCTGAAAGCGCTTTGCATAATGTTTGAGCAACGCGTCTCGCTGGGCGAGGCCCTCTTTGACTTTGGTTCTTTTGAGGGTCTCGGTCACTGCTAGATTGCCCGAAAGGCCAAGTTCTACCGGGCGTGCAGTCCCTACATGAAGACCGGTCGACACGGCCGCAGCCGCGGCAAGGTCCGCGCGATGAATCGACCGTAGGACAAATGCGTGTGGCTCCGAAGCAGGGCTCGTCGCATGGCTTTGGAAATAGCGCTGCACATGTGAGCCAACAGCCGCCATCTTCGGTGTGCCAATTCGTTGCCCAGTGATCGCTAACGGCAACGCCGCTTGATGCGGAATCAAATCATGCTGAACGACGTGCAAGCGCAAACGTGCAAGCAAGTCAGCGCGGGCTCTTAGCGGCATCGCAAAGGGGCCCATCCCTACCGTCGTGCCGTGCAGGTCCTTGGCGAAAGGTTGCGTTAACGCCGCCGAGCTAGGTGCACAGAGTTTTTGAGCCGCAGGAATCGACCATTGAGAGTCGTTGAAACTGTGTAGAAACCAGCCTTTGCTTTTGCCCCAATCGTCGACGGCGTAGAAGGTCTCCCAAGGAGAGACCCCTCCATACATGAAGAACTCAAGCACATTTTTAGCCTGTAGCGTGGACGGGAGCACCTCTGAACTGAGCGACTTGGGATAGTCCCCCCAGCTCGTGGTACTCGCATGCGCATGCTCCGCAGGCAAGGTTGCACCGGCCAACGCCAAAGCACAGCCTCGCAGGAAATTCCGCCGTTCCATCTTTTTACCCCTCTCGGCTCTGGGATCGTAACAATAGAACAGGACCTATTCAATGGACGCTCAAAATAACCGGTGCAATTCGACCTCAAAATAACCGGTGCAATTCGACCTCAAAAAAGTGAGCCCGATTGTCTGTGGCTGATCGAAGCGCTAGATCAGATGAGATGGTGCATAGCGCGCAGTCCTGCGAGTCCAGTGGTGGCAAGGCTGACCGAAACGTCATAGCCCTCACTGTCTCGGGGATTGATACGGATTACCTTTGAGCCGCGTCGAGCGAGTTCTTCGGACATCCGACGGAGGGTTGGCACCGTCGTCCCTGCGCCGATTTCGATGACCGCGATCTGACCTTGATTGGCAATCCATCGCATCCAGCGTCGATGCTGCTCATCGCTGCGTTCAGACACCCAACTGTAGTCGCCAAACATCAAAATATTGGGCCTCGCTACACGCCCACAGCGAGGACATGTTGGCAACTCAGAACTCGCTCGAAATGTGTTCACGTCAACAACGATACAGCGCTTATCCATCTGCCAGATCACGTCACAACAAGGCGCACTGCACTGAAGGTGATGGATCGAGCCATGCACCTCGTAGATAGACTCTGCGGCGAATCCAGCCATTGCAAAAGCCCCATCAACGTTCGAAGTGACCGCAAACAATGAGCGTTCACCTGCCATCTGACGCAAGAGTTCAAACCCTCTGTGCGGTTTTGTGTCGCGATACAGCTGCAGTCGATGCCCATAAAATCCCCATGCCAAGGAGGGATCTTGCTCAAACCACCGTGGGTTGGCCATCTCGTAGAAGGAAAGGCCGAGTCGTTTCATCGGCGGATACGCTCGCCAAAATCCTTCATCCCCGCGAAAATCTGGCAACCCAGAGTCGACGCCCATTCCAGCGCCGGCGTGAACCAAAATCGCATCCGCCTGACGAACAATTTCAGCGGCTTTGTGAAGTTCTGCGACGCTCATGGCCTGCTCTGATGCAGGTCGACACTCATCCACGCACGGCACTTCATAGCCACGATGATCTGCAATGCGTGGGTCCTCACGGCACCTCGATCCGCACGGAACTCATCACGTCACCATTGGACAGCGCTTCGAGCGCCGCTGCGCCCTCTATGAGACGACCAAAAACACTGTGTTTGCCATCTAAGTGTGGAGTGGCTTGATAGGTAATAAAGAACTGACTGCCGTTGGTATTGGGGCCAGAGTTTGCCATCGACAGAGTGTGCCGCTCATGTTTGTGTTCAGAGAACTCATCGCCAAAAGTGTAACCAGGACCACCAGAACCATCGCCCTCCGGATCGCCACCTTGAGCCATGAATCCAGGGATTACGCGATGGAAGGTCAACCCATCGTAGAATCCCTCTCCGGCAAGAAATACGAAGTTATTGACGGTCTTTGGAGCGTCTTTCGCGAACAAAGCCAGACGAATCGGGCCGTGTTTTGTGGCGATCATTGCTTCGTAGGTATTCGAGGGATCGATCTGCATCATGGGCGGGCTGCCCCAGGTCGAGTAATCGGCGCTACAAGCGACGCCGGAAAGCATAAACAAAATAAGAGGGATAGACGATTTTAGGTTCATCTCACATCTGTCCTCGGCGCGCATGGGTCGCGTCAAATTGAATGTGCAAGCGGTCGACTCATTCTAACCGACGAGCGCGTGTGATGCACGACAGACTTGACTCGACGCATTTATGAACTTGCGTGTGAACATCGAGGGCGGAATACTGGCCCAAGCATAGAGGTTGATCTCCCGACGTGGGGATGCCCTGACACAGGAGAGTCAAGATGAGTCAGCGTGAGTTCGAGCAGCAGACAGCGCCGTGGGAGCA
>PBTG01000133.1 GCA_002726535.1 Myxococcales bacterium
GACCAAAACAGCGCGTGCCTTGGCGATCCGAGTGTCTTTGGGAGGCGGTAGAGCCAACGGACGCAAATCGTTTGGCAGGGTCGACAACGACTCGACCGACTTGATTCGCGGCACGGCACCCGTGGGTCTTTTGTTGGCTGATGAGCCCTGACTTTTGGCGTGAGCGACCTGCACTGCCTGGCAACACATCGAACTCGCGACCAAAGCGATACAGCCCAACCGCAAAAGCCAGCCGAGCGCTTGGGTATGCTGCGATGGTACAGCCGTCCTGATGGCGTTTGCCGCCAAGGAGAGCGATTGCGCTTGGTGAGCTTCGCTCATGGCTTGCGGTCTCGAACCCGACCCTTGAATACAGAGCGTCGAATCTTTTCACAATCACATCCCCACGAGCTAGGAGCCTTCTTGCAGGCGATCTGCGCCAAAATTCGATGGCCAGTGCTGTTTGGATGAATGTGATCAAAATCGCGATATTTGCGTTTGAGATAGCCTCTAGGGACATTCGAAGCTTGGCGGAGCAGCTTCTTAAATTGTTTGGTGCGTCGTTTGTAACGGCTTCTTCTGAACGACTTTGTCAGAACAGCTTTGTCTCTGCGCTTGGCCCGAGAGTCTCGCAAAGGGCTGTTGTAGACATCGACGGAGATGTCGGGCAATTCGCCTCGTTGCCAGCTATGTGGACGGTTTTTGGCTTTTCGGCCCAGGGCTTCATCGGGAGAGAGCTTGCCCAACAAAAAGCGATTCACCAGTCGTGTTGCTCGAACATAAAAAAGCCCCTCCCAACCACGAAAACGCTTGTCAGAGTCGTCGCCCCAGGGCGTCAGGGTCAGGGCCATGGTCCGAAACCCTCGGTCTTTGGCGAGCTTGAAGAGCCTGGCGAGGTTGGCGTTGGTGCTCTCTGGGGCATAAATCGAGTTCAGTCCGCCTTGAAAGATCAGCCACTTCTCGCCGCCCTTCATCGCTTTCATCAGCGAACGGTCACGCAATACATGACTGCGCATTCGCTTGAGTAGTTTGTTACCGCCAGCGCCGACTTTGGCCCGGTTGACGACCTCGAGATTCTTGCAGCCATACTCCAGAAATTGGCCATAATTGCCGCGGTAGTATTTGGACAGCGAACCCCCTAAAACCACAGCTTTGACCTTACGATCAGGCTGTTTAAAGGGCGTCGACCAGGCGACTCCAACCAAACATCCGCTACATGTGCTCAGCAAGATGGATCGAACGAGCAGGTAGGCCAAAATGCGTGCGAGGCGTCTTTTCATCACGAATCTCCCTTCCGCGCAAAGGCTAGTGCTTCATCGAGATTTGACCAGAAAACAGACCTCCATGACACCAACGTCTATGGCGTTGGGAGGATTCATCACAACCCACCGAAAAGTGGGGCAATCGCACTGTTGCATTGACAATGTGAGCCTGATGCCGTGCCATTCGCCTCATCACAGCATCCATTGAGGTGAGGTCCCCCTTACGTGAGCAGGAGAGATCGATGGCACAAAACCGCGCCTCTGCAGCCCTCTTTGAACGAGCAAAATTGGTGACGCCGGGTGGCGTTCATAGCCCTGTTCGAGCCTTTGGATCTGTCCCTGGTGATCCGATCTTTTTTTCGGAGGCGTCAGGCTCTCAAGTCACCGATGCAGACGGCAACATCTACGTTGACTTCTGCATGTCCTGGGGGCCTTTGATCCTCGGCCACGCCAACCCTGGCGTGCTTTCGGCGGTTCAAGAGGCCGCAGCCAAGGGGCTCAGCTATGGAGCTTGCCACAGCGGTGAGGTGGCGCTGTCTGAGTTGATCTCCTCGGCCTTCAAAGGCTTTGACCAGTGTCGTTTCATGAGCTCGGGGACGGAGGCGGTCATGACTGCCGTTCGTCTGGCGCGTGGCATCACATCTAGGCCCTATATCGTCAAATTCGAGGGTGGGTATCACGGCCACAGCGACGGACTCTTGGTCAAAGCAGGCAGTGGATTGATCACTGCGGCTGATCCGGGTACTGAGCCCTCGAGTGCTGGTGTTCCAACTCAGGTCGCTGGCGCCACCTTGCAGGTGCCTTTTGCTGATCTACAGGCCGTTGAGCGCGTGTTCGATGAGATGGGTCCGCATATCGCTGGCATCATTCTTGAGCCGATGCCAGCGAATAACGGGCTCTTGCTGCAATCAGCGGATTTTCTGCGAGGATTGCGGCGGATTTGCGATGAGCACGGGGCATTGCTCATCTTCGACGAGGTGATCTCTGGCTTTCGCGTCGGCTGGGGCAGCTATGGCAAGCAGTTTGATCTGCGTCCTGACCTCATCACCCTCGGCAAAACCATCGGTGGCGGCATGCCCGTCGGCGCCCTTGTCGGTCCTCGACTACTCATGGAGCAGCTGGCTCCCCTGGGCCCCGTTTATCAAGCCGGCACCTTGAGCGGTAACCCGGTTTCGATGGCTGCTGGTCTCGCGACCTTGCGACAACTCTACTCCGGGGAGGTGTATGGCTACCTGGAACAGTTGGGCGCGCTGTTCGAGCAAAAGATTAGCGACGCTGGCATCGATTGGCTGCAGGTACAACGCCAAGGATCTGTATTATGGCTGTACCTCGACGCTGGCGAAATTCCCAACACGGCCGAGCAAATCAGTGCGGTGCACGTCGAGCGTTTTAAGAAAATCCACGGGGCCCTCATTGCGGCCGGTTTTTACGTGCCGCCTTCAGCGTATGAGGTCATGTTCCTGTCGCGATCGCACCAAGCCAGTGAGGTGGAAGCCTTTGCAGAAGCCATCATCTCGACGTGCCGCTCATTGACTTGAGCTCGCCTGTCCAAAGAAATGCGGGTCTTCTAGACGGTGTAGGAGCTTCGCCAGTGGCTATGCTCCCCCTCGTTGCCTTTGACGACGTCAAAGTAGCGCTTTTGGAGACTCGTGGTGATTGGTCCGCGCGTCCCCGATCCGATAGTTCGACCATCGATCGAACGAACCGGCGATACCTCTGCGGCCGTACCAGTGAGAAAGACCTCATCGGCTAGGTAGAGTTCATCTCGTGCGAATCTGCGCTCGGCGACGGAGATGTTCTGCTCACGAGCGAGTTCCATGACAGTCGCCCGAGTGATGCCAGCGAGGATGTTCATCCCCAGCGGAGGGGTGATCAACTCGCCGTCGCAAATCATAAAGAGATTTTCGCCCGAAGCTTCGGTAACGAAGCCTTGGCTGTTGAGCAAGATGGCTTCTGCATAGCCGTTACGGATCGCTTCGCGCTTGGCCAAGATCGAGTTGATGTATTGGCCAGTAAGCTTGCCTTTGGACAGCGTACTGCTGTGCTCTGCTCGCCGAAAGGAAGACACGCATGCGTCGATTCCATGCTCTAAGCTCTCAGCACCCAGATAAGCGCCCCACTCCCAGGCGGCCACCATCGTGTGGACCGGATTGGTCAATGCGCCGATCCCCATGGCGCCTGCGCCCAGATAAATCACCGGGCGAATGTAGCCCTCTGCCAAGTCGTTCGCTCGCAGAGTGTCAATGCAGGCCGCCATGACCTGATCGACGCTCAAGTCGATCTCTTTGCGAGAAATGGTGACCAAGTGACAACTCGCAAAGAGCCGCTCAATATGCTCGCGCAAGCGAAACACAGCGCTCGTCCCGTCGGCTTGAGCGTAGCTTCGAATCCCCTCAAAAGCGCCGAGGCCATAGTGAAACGTGTGCGTCAGGTGCGAGAGTTTTGCAGCGTCAGTCGTGACCAGCCGTCCATCTATCCAAACCTGAACTGGTGTGCTCGTCATCGATGCGCTCCTATCTACCCCGAATTGATCGCGGGCTCGAGGGCGCGGATGATAGCCGCTTGGAGCTTACTGAGCAATGACCTGAGCGTAGCGATAGGGTGCCAAGAGGGCCTGTGCAAGGGCGCCTGCGGTGCCCTCATACGCGCTGACACTGGCGTCCGCGAGCGCCTCGGGGTACACCTGCTCAGCCCCCTTTGTTTGGAGGAATCTTCGAGATGAAATCGCTCCGTCGCGCTGTCGTTGTCTTGGCCGCTGGTCAGGGCTCTCGCATGAAAAGTACGCTGCCAAAGGTACTTCACCCTGTGCTGGGTTATCCGATGCTGGGTCACGTACTGCGAAACGCCGCGGCGATGCAGCCCTCAGAGATCATCGTCATCACCGGTCATGGTCGCGAGGCTGTACAGGCTTGGGTTGAGCAGTGGGCGTCTCATCAGTCCGGACTTTGTGTTCGATGCGTCGAACAGATCGACCCTCGAGGGACCGGTCACGCTTTGCAGTTCGCCATGCCTCATCTGAGCGAAACTGACGAATTGCTCGTGCTCTACGGCGACGTACCTTTGCTCCGGCAGCAGACCCTCGCGGCGTTGATGAGCGCTCGCGGCTCAGGGCCGGTCAGTGTGCTCGCGGGTCACGCGCCTGACCCCACCGGCTACGGTCGGATTGTCACCAATGATACAGGGCAGGTCGCTGGGATCGTCGAGCACAAAGACGCCGATTCAAACCAGCGCGAGATCCGATTGGTCAACGCCGGGATGATGGCGCTGCGAACGGACTTTGCCGCCTCAGCGTTGAGCTTGCTCGACGACAACAACGCTCAAGGCGAGTTGTATCTCACGGACCTGCTCGGCATCGCCGCGAGTCAAGGCGAGGCGGGTAGCGTCTGCGTCGCCGAGGATTGGCTCGAGCTTCAGGGCGTGAACACGCGCGCTCAATGTGCCTCAGCCACAGATACGCTGAGGCGACGCGTTGTAGAGCATTGGATGAACGAAGGCGTTAGTTTTGAGCAGCCCGAGCAGACTTGGGTTGAAACGTCCGTACGCCTGCATTCGGACGTCACCATTGGTGCGGGCGTTGAACTGCGAGGCTGCACCGACGTGCACAGCGGTGCCGTAATCCGCCGGGGCAGCGTCCTCGAAGATGTCCGTGTTGAGGCTGGCGCGCTCGTCAAGCCCTACACCGTTGCGCAAGATGCGGTCATCGGCGAGCAGGCTCAAGTAGGCCCTTTTACCCATTTGCGACCAGGCTCACACCTGGAGAGCAAGACCAAAGTGGGCAACTTTGTCGAGACCAAAAAAGCGCGCTTGAGGGTCGGAGCGAAGGCAAGTCACTTGAGCTATCTCGGCGACTGCGACATCGGCGCGGCTAGTAACATCGGCGCCGGGACGATCACGTGTAACTACGACGGCAAAAATAAGTTTCAGACCGTGTTGGGTAAAGGCGTCTTTATCGGCAGCGATACGCAATTGGTGGCTCCTGTGACGCTCGGAGACGGCGCGTACGTCGGCGCCGGCACCACCGTGACTGAAGATGTGCCTCCAGGTGCCTTGGCCATCTCGCGCACAGAACAGCGAAATATTGAGGGATGGGTCGCACGAAAGAAGTCCAAATCGGAGTCTTCGTAGAAGACAACTTGTCAGCGAAACTTGATCCTTCGGCCCGACCGTGGCACCTCAGCGCTCGGACCAGGGTGAAGACCCGCTTCAACGAGGCAGTGTGAATGTGCGGCATCATCGGATATGTGGGCGAGCAACAGGCCGCCGATGTCATCGTCGACGGACTCCGTCGGCTTGAATACCGGGGCTACGACTCCGCCGGAGTCGCTGTAGTCAACGGTGGGATTCATCTGCGTCGAGCCGTGGGCAAGCTCCGCAATTTGGCGAAGAGTTTGGCGACTGAGCCGATCGAAGGTTCGCTTGGAATCGGCCACACGCGCTGGGCGACTCACGGCCGACCCACTGAGCCCAACGCCCATCCACACGTGGTTGGCCGCGTGGCTGTGGTTCACAACGGGATTATCGAAAATCACCTCGCGCTCAAGGCTGAGCTCCAAGCCGCTGGTCATGTCTTTGCGTCCGAGACGGATACGGAGATCTTCAGTCACCTCATCGATCGTGCCCTCAGCCAGGGCTGCACGCTCGAAGAGGCCGTACGTGCCGCCACGGCTGAGGTCGAAGGCGCCTACGCGATCGCGGTGCTCGATGTCGAGCAGCGCGACCGAGTCGTGGTTGCCAAGCAGCAGAGTCCTTTGATCTTGGGCGTCGGGCAGGGCGAGACCTTTTGCGCCTCGGACATCCCCGCGATCCTCAGTCACACGCGAGACGTGGTCTTTTTGGAAGATGGCGACATGGCGGTGTTGACCCGCGAGGGCTTTGAAATCTCACGTTTTGAGACTGGGGAATCCATTGAACGCCCCGTCACTCGGGTTCAGTGGAGCGCCGTGGCAGCCGAAAAGGGCGGCTATAAGCACTTTATGCTCAAGGAGATCCATGAGCAGTCTCGAGCGATCACCGACACCATCCGTGGGCGAGTCAGCCTAGAGCAAGGCGACGTGTTTATCGAAGAGCTTGGTCTCAGTGCCGATGATCTGCGTTCAATGCGCCGGATCATTATCATCGCTTGCGGCACAAGCTGGCACGCCGGCTTGGTGGGCAAGCACTACATCGAGCAAGCCACCAGAATCCCGGTCGAGGTCGATCTGGCGAGTGAGTTTCGCTACCGAGATCCGATCGTCGATGAGCGGACGTTGATCTTGGCCATCTCTCAGTCCGGCGAGACAGCCGACACGTTGGCTGCGCTCAAAGAGGCGCAGCGCCGCGGCGCCAGGGCGGCGGCTGTGGTCAACGTCATTGGCTCGTCTATCGCTCGCACGGCTAGCAACGTCCTGTACACCCACGCAGGCCCTGAGATCGGCGTCGCCAGCACCAAAGCCTTCACCACCCAGATGACGGCGCTTTATCTGATTGCGGTCCGTTTCGGACGACTTCTCGGCACCCTAGACGCTGATCGTGCTCGCGTGCTGCTGCGCGCGTTGGTTGAAGTGCCTGGCGAGGTCTCCCGAGCCATCGAACTCAACGCGGGCATTCGCGAGGTCGCGCACCGTTTTCAGCACGTCACCAGCGCCCTGTATCTGGGGCGTGGCCTGCTCCATCCAATCGCTCTTGAGGGCGCACTTAAGCTCAAAGAGATCAGTTACATCCACGCTGAGGGCTACGCTGCCGGTGAGATGAAGCACGGGCCCATCGCCCTGATCGACGAGCACACTCCGACGGTTATCGCCGCGCCCCGCGGCCCGAGCTTTGACAAGACCTGCTCAAACCTCCAAGAGATCGCCGCTCGGCACGGACCGGTCATCGTCGTCGGTGATGAAGGCGACGAGCAGCTCGAGAGCCTCGCCGACGCTCTGCTGCCGGTCCCGAAGACCACACCCTGGACGGCGCCTTTGGTCACGGTCATCCCGATGCAGCTATTGGCCTATCACCTCGCCGATCTCAAGGGTACGGACATTGACCAGCCGAGGAACTTGGCGAAGTCGGTGACGGTGGAGTAATCCCACACAGACCTACATCACCTCTGACGGCCTTCGTTGATAGAGTACGCCCATCGCGGACCTCAAATCCCTGGAGCCACTATGTTCGAAACCAACCAAAACAAAGCTGAGCGAATCTTACGTCTACTCGTCGCTGGCCTCATGTTGCCGGCGCCTTTGGTGCTCGAGCCAAACGCCTACACACTGGTGATGGCCGCATTTGGCGGGGTCATGCTCTTCAATGCTCTGTCAGGCACTTGCTACACCTACAAGATTTTTGGCGTCAACACCTGCGATCTGCCTTCTGATGAGGGCTAGGCGTTTTCATTTGCCAAAGTGATTGTATGTATCGCTTTGGTGATCCACGGCGTGTTGTCATGGCAGTCTTTCTTTGACCACGGCCATGCTGGTTATTTTCCACCCTTGTCTCATAGCAATACGACGCAGATTCTCTCCGATCTGATGCTCGCATTGGCCTTGGTCAACGTGTGGGTCTTCGTGGATCTGCCACGTCGTGGAAAAGCGATGTATTGGTTCGCTCTTCACCTCGTAGCTACCGCAATGCTCGGCTCGTTTGCGCCGCTGATCTATCTGCTTGTGCGCGATTTTCAGGGTCTATCGAGTGCGCAGAGCGCTCAGTCAAAGTCGTCGTACTCGTCGTAGTGCTCTTCGCCCCGTCGGCGGGCATCGTTGACCACTTCTGCGGCCGCGTCAGCGGCGACCTCGGCGGCCACTCGGGCCGTCGTCGCGGCCACGTCAGCGACATTTTGGACCATGCTCGTCAGGGTTCCTCGGCTCAAGATGCGGCGGCGATTCGCGCTGCTGTCGTCTTGCAGTTCGGTCTCTTCGGCCGATTCCGATTGTACAGCTGACGCCTTGGGTTCTGGCGCATCGTCTGAGGTGATATCGCTCGCTGATTGGTCTTGCGTATCTGCAGATTTGCGCTTCTTTTTGGTTTTTTTGTCTTCGCTCGGTTTCGGTCGACTGCTGCTGCGCACCGAAGCTTTGAGGCTGCCGTCTTCATTGGGGATGAAGCGCACCTCAAGACGCACCTCAAAGGACACCGAGGTCAAGATCTTGGTGAGTTCCTCGCCCACGTCGAGGTGCTCGAGGAAGTTGCGCATTTCGCGCCCGACGATGGCCACAGCCTCGTTTCTCGCGCCGTCGACCTGCTCGAGGGTCGAGGCGATCAACTCTCTAGGTACGACGGCATTGACCATTGCCTTGACGCCTTCGTCGGAGTTCAGCACACGCTGTACGCGGGCGGCGATCGATTTTCGCAGACTGTCTTGTGTGCTCTCGTCGGACTCAAGGCCTTCTGGCTCTGTTGTCTGCTCAGTGGCTTCGCTCATGGGCGCTCCTTGGACTCAACGCGTCCAAGCATAGTGCACATTTGCTGGAGTGGACAATCGTCACCCCAACTATCTGCTACAGCCCCGGGATCTATAGCTTCTACGGGCCAACCGATCGTAGGCGCGGGGTCGCGACACCCCAAATCAGAGCACTCCGATCGGATCACGCGTTGCAGCCCTCGAGGTCCCCGGCTACCCTGAGAGCGCAACCTGTGTGAGGAGCGCGCCAATGTTGTTGGAAGCCACCAAGAGAGACCCCTTTAAGGTCAACGGCGTCGTTGTCGGCATCGTCGTCAACAACCGCGACCCAAAAGGGCACTACCGCGTGAAGGTGAAGTTCCCTTGGGTCTCCGAATCTGGAAATTACGCAAGTAGCGTCAAAGATGACGAAGATTTCCGCTCGACGTGGTGCCGTCTGACGTCTTTCATGGCTGGCTCGCGGGCAGGTGAA
>PBTG01000134.1 GCA_002726535.1 Myxococcales bacterium
CGAAATCAAAGGCCTTGAGCCTAGGCAATATTATATCATCGGAACCGCATCTCTCGGCAATGTGGGGGTGACTTGGTCAGTGCCTTTCTTGGTGAAACCCGGTCACAACAAGCTTTCCCTTTCAATCAGAAACGCCTCTTGGAGACTTTGATAGGGGCTTAATCCAATCTTGAACCCATCTTAGCAATGACGACTAAACTAAAAGGAGCATGGTCCACTCACTTGGGGAAAAGAAAACCAAGCAACGAAGACGCGGTTTTCTTCGGCGGGGAATGCTTGTTCGGCAAGAGCATGGAGGATCCCGAGACGGTTGAGCTCGATGGCGCCGACTGGCTACTCGGAGTGGCCGATGGGGTGGGCGGTCACAACGCGGGCGAGATGGCCAGCCGGACCTGCGTGGAGGCCATGGTTGGCCTCGAGGAGGTGATGCCGCAGACCGTGGATTCTCTCCTGAAGAAGTTGAACCGTGAGATTTTCGAGAAGTCCGAAGCGGATGAGGAACTTGCCGGGATGGGTACCACAGTTGCAGGCGTTGGCTTCGGTGGGGAGAAACTTTTCGCCTTCAACGTTGGGGATTCGCGGGTGTATCGCTTTCATGCCGAGAGAGGTTTGGAACGGGTGACCAAGGACGATTCCCTGGTCGAGCGGGGCGACGACAAGGACCGTACACCGCTCCCGTTCGCCCCTTCCAACGTGATCACGCAGGCATTGGGCGGTCGAAAGACGTTCAAGGACATAAAGCCAAACCTTTACGACTTGGATGCGGAGGAAGAGGCTCTCTATCTCGTGTGCTCGGACGGGCTAAACGACATGGTGGAGGACGATCGTATGGAGGAGATTCTCCGCGATACCGATGCCGCGAACAATTTGGAAAAAGCTGCGGAGGCCTTGCTTGCCGCCGCCTTGGTGGGTGGAGGGCGCGACAACGTGAGCATCGTTTTGGCTCCGTATTCGCCTGAGAATTGCGGAGTTAAGTCCAAGGGCGGAGGTTGGCTGAGCCGCCTGTTCGGGGGGGGCAGACGATGAGCGCCGAATACGAGTACAAGGTGGGGCGCGGCAAGGACTGCCACTTGATCGTGAACAACCCGTTCGTCTCCCGAGACCATGCCCGCATTCGCTGGACCGGGACCGAGTGGAGCCTGCAGGATATGGAGAGCGCCAACGGCACCTTCCTGAACGATCCCGAAGAGCCCGTCTCGTCGGGCTCGGAGCACTCGCTCCGGCAGGGAGACATCGTATACTTTTCGCGGCAGTACAAGCTACCCGTGGATTTGCTCCTGAAGCGTCTCGGCGATGGCGGCGGGGAGGATTCCTCCGGAGAAATGAGCGTGTTCGAGCCCTCGGAGGGCGTCATCCGCATCGGCCGGGCACCCGAGAACGACGTCGTGCTTTCCCAGTTGAGCGTGAGCCGGTTTCACGCCGAGATTCACGTCCGGTCCGACGGCTTGCGCGAATTGCGGGATCTGGGGAGCAAGGGCGGTACCTTCTTAAACGATCGTCAAGTGCTGGGCGATACGGTGCCCATTTCCAAGGACGATCGGATCGAGGTGGGCGGCGTGGCCGTCTGCATCCAGTTCAGCGGCAAGCCTGGCGGCAAGACCGTGGTGGGGCGCCAGCGAGAGGGAATCTTTCTGCAGGCCAAGGGTCTGGGTTACCGTGTCAAGGATCGGCAGACGGGGCAGCCTCGCGACTTGCTGAGGGACCTTAGCCTGTCCGTCTATCCGGGTGAGTTCGTCGGCTTGATGGGGCCCTCGGGTTGCGGCAAGACCACCTTCATGACGTCCGTCAACGGTTGCGAACCCTTTACCTCCGGATCCGTCTACTACAACGGGATCGACTTGGCCGCGAACCTGTCGCGTTTCGCCCCGCAGATCGGGTACGTCCCGCAGGACGACATCATGCACCCCGAGCTGACGGTTCGCGAAGTCCTCTTCTACACGGCTCGCCTGAAACTGGTCGGCGACGTATCCGACGCCGACATACACGCGAAGATAGATTCTGTCTGCGCCGATCTTGGCCTGAAGGGCGTGCTGGAGACCTTGGTCGGCACTCCCGAGCAGAAGACTCTTTCGGGAGGTCAAAAGAAGCGAGTGAACCTCGCCATGGAACTGCTCACCGATCCCAAGATTCTTTTTCTCGACGAGCCCACCTCGGGCCTCTCCTCGGCCGATACGGTGAACGTCATGAAGTTGCTCCGCAAGATGGCCGACGAGCGTGGGATCGCCATCGTCATCACCATTCACCAGCCGTCCACCACCGTCTACCGGTTGATGGACAAGGTGATCTATCTCAAGTCGGGTCGCCTCTGCTACTACGGCGCCGCCTTCCCCGATTCCATAAACTACTTCGTGCCGGAACAGGATCCCGCGGAGGCCGGCCCCGACGCCGTCATGGAGAGGCTGGACTTGGCGGACGAGGGAGCCATGGAATCCCAATACCGAAAATCCAACGCTTACCAGGAACTGGTCAAGCGACGGGCCCGGGTGCTGGCCCTGGAAAAGCACGGGGGAGGTTCCTCGGAGGCCCGCCGTGTGCCGCCGCTTCGACAATTGCCCGGACTGCTGAAGCGCTACCTGACCTGCAAGTGGAGGGATCGCGGCTCGCTGGCCATCCTGTTTGCCCAGGCTCCCTTGATCGGAGGACTTGTCGGGTGGATCTTTCGCGAAGGTTCCCTGAATCCACCCCTCTTTCTGTTGGTTTTCGTGTCGCTCTGGTTCGGCACCAACAACTCGGCCAAGGAACTGGTGGGGGAGAGAAGCATCTTCCGGAGAGAGAAGCGAAGTGGCCTTTCGCCCACCGGCTATTTGGGATCCAAGCTCATCTTACAGGCGACGCTCACCTTCATCCAATGTTTCCTGCTGGTCGCGGTTAGCTCCGTCTTTCTCGATTTCTCCTTCCCCTTCTTGTCGGCCGTGGGCATATGCTGGCTGACTTCCCTCGTGGGTGTGTCGGCCGGGCTTTGCGTGAGCGCATGGTCCAAGACGGAGGTGGCTGCCATCGTGGCCGTGCCCCTTATCCTTATACCGTTCATCCTCTTCGGCGGGTTGCTCAAACCCTACGACGACATGGGCGGCCTTTCCCGCGGCGTGGCTTTCTTCAACCCCGCTCGCTGGGGCTACGAGGCCATCGTCCACTTGGAGAAGAAAGGACATGCCGAGTACACCCCGAGTCCCAAGCGAATGGTCGAAGAACTGCGCGATGCCCTCAAGGCGGTGGACGCGGGCGCTCCTGCCTCCAAATTCGACGTCGACGAGCACGGTTCCAAGCTACAAGCCTTCGACGAAGGGGAAGACGTGAAGCAAGAAAACTCCGGACCTCGCTACAGGGACAACCGTAAGAACCTCGCCCGCGCCATGCTTGCCGTGATGACTTTTATCACCATGTTCGGCTGCTACTACAGGGTGCGGCGAGAGCGTTAGAAAGGAAAAGGTTTTCTCTTTTTCAAACCCGCCAAACCAAACAAATACAAGTTGATGAATCCATTCACCCAACCGAAACTGTCGGTGCTTCTAGTTGTGGCCGTAGTTCTTGTTTTCTTGGCGGCGAGCAATCCCGACTCCGATGACTTTCGCGAATGGTACGTCGAGAAGCACGGCTTGGCCGGAGCGTTGGTCACCGTTGCCGTGAAGAGGGAGAACAGAATTTTCTTCAGTACCTTCAACCTCGGTGGAGACGGCCTCCTCAAGAAGCGTACGGTCGCCAGAGGCTTCGCCGGCGCGTTGTTCGAGGTCGAGGATTGATCTCCAACGCCGACGCCAACCCATGACCGACGAATCCCACACCCTCGAGCCTGGCTCGACCTTTGGCAAGCACCGCATCGTGCGTTTGCTCGGGCGCGGCGGGATGGGCGAGGTGTACGAGGTTTTGGACGGGGAGGGACTTAGCTGGGCGCTGAAGGTATTGGCCGAGGACATGATGGACAAGCCCGGAGCGGTGGAACGCTTCCGCAAAGAGGCTCGGGTGACCTCGGAGATGGACCACCCCGGCATCGTCAAGGTGGATCTTACGGGCGAGACCGACGGGCGGCACTGGCTGCGAATGGAGATGGCCGAAGGTCGCGAGGTCGGCGGGGAGAAGGCGATCACCCTGCAGGAATACTTGGAAGCGAACGATGGGCGTCTTTCCGAGGTGGAGACGAAGGACCTTCTGCGATCCCTTTTGACTAGCCTCGAGTACGCCCATGGTCGTGGTCTTGTACATCGTGACTTGAAACCGGCGAATGTTCTTTTCTTCGGAGACGAGCCCAAGATCGCTGACTTCGGCTTGGTCGACGCAGCAGGAGCGGAATGGATGGAGACGCAGGTGAAGAACAGCATGGTGGCCTCCATGATGGAGGAGACTTTGCCGGACGCCGATGCCGGTCCCACGGGTTCGCGTTCCAAAGCCTTGATGGGCACCTTCGCCTATATGAGTCCGGAGCAAAAGGAAGGTCGAGAAGCGGATGCCCGCAGTGACCTCTACGCCATCGGCCTAATGGCTAGGGAGGCGATCACGGGCGTGAAGTCCCTCGGCATGGAGCGGCCTACCGAGATGGCTCACGACATTCATGCCGGCTGGGACGACTGGGTGCGTCGAGCCGTGGCCAACGATGCCGAACGGCGCTTTCAATCGGCTGGCGCAATGCGGTCGGGTCTTACCTTCCCGAAGGCGAAGCGGTCTAGCAGTCCGATGCCTCTGCTCCTCCTCGGTCTGGCGGCGGTCGTCGCCGCGGTTTATTTCGTAATCGGAAATCCCTTCGTCGGGAAAGAGGAATCTACTCAGGACAAGGAAACAACCGAAGAGGATCTAGCCGGTCTTGAAGCCGGTGCGAGTGGTCTTCGGTTGACGATCGATCCGCCTGGCGTTTCCGCCAAGGTTTGGATAGCGGGCCAAGCGGGTCGGGAGGGAGTGATCGGCAAAAAGTTTTTCGAGGATCTCGAACCGGGCGATCAAGACTTGATTGTGCGAGCGTCGGGTTATGAGACCTATTCCACTAGCTTGCGGTTGGAAGAAGGTTGGAACAAGCACCGCGTCGGCCTTGTCGCGCTTCGTGGTGGCCTGGTCGTACTTTCCGATCCCGGAGTGGAGGTTGTAGCGATAGGGTCGAACGGGCGTGAGGTTGAACTTGGCGTAACTGATCGTCTAGGGGAACTCGTGTCTCAAGGTATCCTGGCCGTCGACTCCTACAGGGTGTTTTTAAGCAAGCCCATGCGCGTTTCCGTTTCGCGGAACGTACAACTGACGAAAGGCAAGGCGGTTACGCTGGACGAAGCCCTCGACGCCGTCCCTGGAAAGCTGTCCGTCACCGCAAGCCCAGCGGGGGTGGTTATCCACTTGGGTGGCGTCTCGAAGGGAGCGGTTCCCCTTGAGTTGTCCGGCGTGCCCGCCGAGAAGGATTTGGAAGTGACGGCTCGTCTGGAGGGCTATCGCGAATTGCGCAGAACCATTCGTTTGGAGGCGGCGGGTTCGCAAACCATCGACTTCGGTTCCTTGGTCGAGGAGTGGGGAAACCTAGTGGTGAAATTCAGGGCGGACCTGGCCGAGAATCCCGCCACCAAGATGTTTCTGGACGACGCGGACGTAACCGCCAAGGTGAAGCGAGATACTCCGGGTGCGTTTGCCCTGGAAGAGCTGAGCGTGGGTTCTCGCGTGGTCAAGATAACTCACCCTGATTTCCTCCCATGGACGGGCTCGATCGCAGTCAGGGACGCCGAGACGACCGCGAGCGAGGCGATGCTGAAACCCAAGGACGCGGAACTTCGCCTTGAAGTCCGTAGCGAAAATCCGGAAGTCGGACAGTTGAAGGGCTTTTCTGTTTTCGATGCAGGTACGAAGCTTCTTCCCGAGGGAGGCTCCTATCGCTTGCCTGCGGAAAAAGAAATCGTATTGCAAGTCAAGGCCGATGGTCATCGTTCCCACACGGAAACCCTTAGCTTCACCGCCAAGGAGAAATGCCTTTTGAAGATCGAACTGAAGGGTCCGATTAAATATATTGTTTCGACTGACCCTGAGGGCGCCCTAGCGACTATAGGAAAGAGTTCCGGTCGGACACCGCTATCGTTTACCTTTTTAGAGGAGGGTTCTTATCCTTTGAAAATCGTGAAGCCGGGTTTTCACACTATAGATGAAACCATCGTCGTGCGTGGTTTTTCTCCACAGGAAAAAAAGTTTCAATTGAAAAGAAAAACCTTGAGCCGGCCTCCCGTAATTAAAGAACAGCCGAAACCGATTTCTTCTGCCATTCATCCACCGGAAGGAACTCATAAGCCGAAAGACCCGGCTAAACCCTCGAAGGAGAAAGGTGTATCTCCGGCTTTAGGTAAGAACTTTACTTTTGGAGCTGTCCCCATTCGAATGGTCTGGGTTCAGGCTGGCGATTTTACCATGGGTAGCCCTGTCGGTGAACCTTCTCGTGATTCCGATGAGTCTCAGCACTTAGTTCGCATTCGCCAAGGTTTTTGGCTGGGCGAATCCGAGGTGACGCAAGCTCAGTGGGGATATTTTATGGGTGAAAATATCAATCCTAGTAAAAATAAAAGAGCCGACTTTCCCGTGGAATCAGTATCTTGGGCTAATGCCGCGAAGTTTTGTCTGACTCTCACGGAAGCGGAGAAAGCAATGGGGCGTCTTCCCATTGGAATGTCGTACCAACTGCCTACGGAGGCGCAATGGGAATACGCTTGTCGCGCGGGTACGGTCACCACTTATTCATTCGGCCGGAAACTGAACGAATTTAATGCAAACGTTTCTGGTGAAAGCACTCAGCGAATTAACAGTTACAAGCCCAACGCATGGGGGTTTCACGATATGCATGGGAACGTATCTGAATGGTGTGCGGATCGATACAGCAAGTATCCCGTTGAAGCAAGCGATGATCCCTTGGGTTCAGTATCGTCTTTCAATTCAGCTTTTCGAGTGCATAGAGGAGGTTCTTGGCGTTTTACCCCAGTTCAATCACGTTCGGCTCGCAGGCAAAGAAATGGTTCATCTTACAGTGCCGTCGGTCTGGGCTTCCGCCTCAGTCTCCGACCGGTCGGCAAGTAGCGGAGTGAGGACTCCGAGAGCCGCCGAGCAGGGCGGAGCCTGTGCGGGGAGCGACCGGAACCGAACGGAGCGCCGTTTTTTTTGGGCTTTAGCCCGTGCGCCGCGCTACTTTTCGAGCCGGCTGATCCGCTCCTCCGAGAAGGGGTGCGAGCGGAACATTTTTTCGAGGTCGTCGTATTCGCCTTCGTCCTTCTTGAATCGTCGCAGTACCTCGAGACCGGCCTTGGTGTCGTATCCGGCTTCCTTTGCGTATTGCCTTCCCTTTGAGTCTGCCTCGTATTCGTCTCCTTGACCGAAAGGGGCGGTGAGCATGAGGCCGACCGAGGCTCCCGTTTCGACGATGTCGCCGAACCCACCGGCAACGTGTATGGTCTTGGCCTTGCGGTCGCAGTGACCGCAGGTGACGTGTGCCATCTCGTGGCCGATCACCCAGGCTAGTTCGTCGTCGTTGCGGAGAAACTTCATCATGCCGGTGGTGAGGTAGAGGTGACCGCCGACGGAGGCGAAGGCGTTGTTTTCCTTGTCCTTGACTAGATATATGGAGAAGTCGTCGTCCAGCCCGTTGGCTTTCTTCATCTTTCCGAGCACGCCGCGAATCTTGTTTAGGCGTCGATCGCGGTCGATGATTTCGCATTCCTCTTTCATGTACTTGTGGAACCTATCGCCCGTTTTCTCCTGCCAACCTTCCTCCACGGGCAGAACGTCGATGGCCAGCTTGCGGGCGGCGTTGGCGGCGCCGAAAGCGAGGTCGAGGAAAGATCCCGGGGAGTCGTTCTTTCCCTGTTCAAATTCTTGGAGCAACTTGGCGTACTCGAGTAGCACGGGCAACCCTTGCTCGACGAGCACGGCGCTTAGCGGTTTGTCGGTCTCGTCTTCTTTCGCTTCCTCCTTGGGAGTGGACTCCGCTTGCGGGGAAGTCTCCGCCGGCGTCTCCGTTTGAGTTTCTACGGTAGGCTGGGCCGGCTTTGCGGTTTCCTCTTCCTGCTCGGGTGTAGCCTTGCCGGAATCCTTCGACTCGGATTCCTCGGACTGGTTGTCGTCCCCGGGTTCATCGTCTCGATTGTTTCCGCAACCGCAGATAAGCATTAAGGCGCAAAGAATGGAAAGTATGCGTTTCATCCCTTTCACCCTATGAGCAACCGGGGCGTGGTCAAGCATCGGAGAGGAACTTCGCATACTGTCGACTAGCTCGTAAATCTGAATCGGTAATCCGCGCCGGACACCGGGTTGACACCCACCTCTCCAACCCACTGACCTTCATTACTAGTAAATTC
>PBTG01000135.1 GCA_002726535.1 Myxococcales bacterium
AACCAGCCAAACCAGCCGAAACCAAAGAAATCGCAAAGCATGAAGGGCATAAAGGCCATGAGGGCCATGAGGGCCATGAGGGCCATGAGGGCCATGAAAACATGGCGAAGCTGCCGGTTGATAAACGCGTTGCCTTCATGTCCGGACACGTGGCAACAGGGCTGTCGTTGTACCGAGCCGGAGCCCCGGATCAGGCCGCAAAACACCTGCTCCATCCGGTCTCAGAGACCCATCAGGCTGAGCGCAAAGGCATCGACGCCCTCGGATTCAAAGCCGAACTCTTCAAGTCGGTCTCCAAAGCTCTCGACGCCGGCAAACCAGCCTCTGAAATCGAGCCGATGCTCAAAGCAGCCGAAGACAATATTTTGCTCCTGCAGAAAAACGCGGGCGGAAAGCCACTGGACATCATTGAGTACTTGATGGAGACGGTCGACGAAGAATATTCAGTCGGCGTCAAGGGCGGGAAAATCACCGACCCTGGCGAATACCAAGATGCCTTTGGCTTCGCGACCGTTGCTCTTCGTATGGCCAAGCGCATTGAAGGGAGCGACACAAAGGCTCTCGTCGCTGATTTGACCGCCTTGGTTGCGTTATGGCCCAAGGGAGGGCCGCTCGCCGCCTCCACGCCTTCGCCTGTTGCCAAGGTCAAAGCACAGACCGCCAAGGTCCGTAAGCTCTTGGCTCAATAAGCACAGACCATTTTCGCGCAGGCAGCCGTTTGTGACGTCTCTATCGACGACGCAGACGGCTGCCGTCGCGTATGCGGCCGATGGCAGTGCGACCAATGCTCCCGGCGGGCTGACGAAGCGCTCTGAGCACGCTATCCTCAGACTCTATCGTTGTAATCGTCCCGCCATGCACGCCGGAGAGCCCAGTGCCCAAGCGCCTGAACCAGTGGATCACCCCCATCGTGTTGTTGATCGTGGCCTGGGCTTACCGCCAATCACACCAATATGAGCTCTTGGCTGACGCGGTCTTTTTAATTTTAGAGAATACCTACATCGACGATCTGTGGGGCAACGTCACTCACGACTATTTTTGGAGCAGCAGTCAACCAAGTGGTCTGCCTTATTGGCGGCCGATGACTCGAGGTAGCTGGTCACTAGAACATCTCTTTTTCGGCAACTGGAGCGGTGGCTATCACTTGGTGCAAGTCGGTTGGCACCTCGTCGCTGTGGGCGGAGTCATCGCCTTGGCTCGAGCCTTCGGGGCAACGCCGCTCTGGGCTGGATTCGCGGGGCTAGGCTACGGCGTTCATCCAACGTTGGTCGAAGCGACTTGCTTGGTCATGGCCCGTTCAGACGTCGTCTGTGGCGCCGGGGTCGTTTGGTCACTCTTCGCCTGGTATCGCTGGAGCACCTCAAAGCACCGCGGGTGGCTGGCTCTTCACCTGCTCGCAGGGCTTGTCGCGTTAGGCAGCAAAGAGGCGGCCGTGGTGCTCGCTCCGCTGCTGAGTATCTGGTGCCTGTTGCTGGGATGGGGCGCTTCAGGCCAGCGACATCGTTTCAAGGCCGTTGCCCCCATCTGGGTCCTCACTGCGGCGTACTTGGCCGCGCGCTTCGCTGTGCTCGGTCATCAGAGTTCAGCTCTGAGCATCGATCCGCTGCGGATCTTTAGCTCCATTGGCACCTATGTTCTCGGTAGCCTGCCCTTGGTAGTGTACTCCGGGGTGCACAACTTGAGCTTGGCTGAAGCCAGCGACACCATGACCTTGCTCTACAGTGCATCAGTCTGGCTTACAGGATTACTCACCCTTCTCTGGGCCCTGAGGCGAGGGCACTGGCAGGTCACCGTATTGCTGCTCTGGGCTGGAGCGAGCCTTGCTCCGGTCGTCCTCGTGGCGGAAATGAACGTACCGGGAGCTGAAGGCAAATTTCCCTTGGCAGCGAGATGGGCAAGTCAATCGGTCTGTGCGTTGATGATCCTCATATCTATTGGCGCCAGTCACATCGCACTGCCCCGTATTGAGGCGTTGGTGGCGGGGCTCTTTGCAGTCTGGCTATTCGCTCTGGTCTACAATGCCCCTCGAGACCACAGCTATTACGCCACAGGAGCGGGTCTGATCGCGCTCGAAGATCTCGAGTATGCGCGACTCAATCCCCAATGGCGTACGCCGCAAGATCGATGTCGCAGTCGCGACCGAGCCATGGAGTCACTACTGCATCAATCCAAAGGACCTGAGGTCTTGGCGGCAGCTCGTCAGCTCAATGAAGCCTGCCCTGAGTCCCCATTTCGCCGGTTTTGCTTATTCCGAGCGTTGGTGCTCACCGAGCACTATGCAAAGGCCGTTGAAATCGGCGGCTCATTGGCCAAATTCAACGCCGGCGATCTGCGGAGCCAACCGAGCGTTCATTACCTCTATGGACAATCGCTGTCTCGTCTAGGCAAGCATCGCCAAGCACTGGAGCAGTTCGCCCACGCACGGACCAAAGGCTACAAGGGCTGCAACCTACACATCGAGCGCGCCGGGGTGCTTGAGAGCCTCAAACAATGGGGCCAAGTTGCCGCTGCGCTCGAAGAGGCCATGGCCTGTAGCGGCAAGCGCCCGCCGATGATGCGTCTGTACGCAGCGCAGATGTGGCACAAAGCGGCACGACCAGCTCGAGCCACGGCCCTGCTGAACACACTCGACAAAGAGCACTTAACGTCACAAGC
The DNA here is from genome assembly GCA_002726535.1 of Myxococcales bacterium. Taxonomy (GTDB): domain Bacteria; phylum Myxococcota_A; class UBA9042; order UBA9042; family UBA9042; genus UBA9042. Next base: position 2,656 of record PBTG01000135.1, read on the forward strand.
GCGACAACAATTCGATGTTCTGCGCCGCCAAGTGAGCCCTTAGGCTCGGCCAAATGCCATGCTCGTTGAACTCAATATCCACAGTCACTTGATGGCATCAAACGCCCCACGGCAGTGAATCTCTTTGAATAGACCTACATGGCCATCAACGCGCCGCGCACATGACTGATTCTCGACAAAGAGCCTTCAATTCATCAACACAGCCTTGACGCCAACGCCAGCGATGCCCTCATGGCGCATATCGACCGAGATGCGCGAGCCCACAAACACCGACGTTGAGCGGTGACTCATGGAGTCGGCTGACTTAGCGCTCCGAACGCCGGCGCAGAATTCGCAAGGCTTCATCGCCCCAAAGAGGAGAGACGAGCGGCACGCGTGCGACCTCTTGGTAGTTCGATCGCAAGGTCGGATCAGCGTCGACGCTTTGCCGCGTGAAGACCGGCAGCGACACGATGAAGTCTGGCCGCAGTCTCTCAATAGCGGCCTTTGGGATGCCTGGGGTCTCTGGAGAGGTCGACTCATCGGTTGGAATTGGCAAGAACGGCAAGCTCTCCGCCGAGACAAGGGCGCAGCTATCGATGATGTGGCCCGGCCAACTCCAGCCAAGTTGCCCGATCTCAGAGGCCATAACGCGTGCATCTTGCTCGGCATGATTCGTAAGCCATCTGGCAGCGGTTGAATACGCTCGGATTCGCTGGCGGGTCGGGTCGCGAACGATTGCGTCGTAAGCTGCGGGCGTGGGTAAGCGTCTGAGCGTCCAAGCCACGCCAGCGCTATTCGCGAGCCACCCTCCTGTAGCGAATAGCAAAGTCAGAGCCAGGACACGGCGCCATCTCATAGCCCCCACGTCATGCAAGGCACGGTCAGCCAGCGCGAGGGCGCATCCGAGCATTGCCAACCGAGTAAGCCAGCGCAGCGGAGGCAGGTACCAAGGCAGGAGGAAAGGATTGCCCAATAAGTACAGGGCCAGGAGCAAGACCAGCGCCAGCAAGGGCGAACTCAGCGCCTCTGGCCGCACTCGAAGCCCTGAGGCCCATTGACCGTGGTCGTGGGGGGCCACGACGGAGGCTCGACCCTCAGGCACGGTCTTCGACTGAGAGAAAATGCTCTGCTGCCACCGAATCAATACAGTCGCAAGTGCCAACAAGAGCAGCAAAGACAAGCCATATTGGAGCGAGATGGCCATCTGCCCACCCACCCCTGCATTGGCCGCTACCCGACCGAGCCAGGCACCTCCAGGCCGAGGCAGCCCGCTTGCGAACAGGGCGTCCTGAAGGGCGCGTCCGGGCGCTAGGTCATACAAAGGGGCTCCCTTTGCTCGGATCGAGTGGGGGACGAGATCGCCATAGTTCATCAGGGCGAAAGCGAACCACGGAGCGACAGCCAGGATACTACCCATCGCGTTGCGTGCCAGTGTGGGCAAAGCCAAACGCAAGCGCCCACCGACGCCCATACCAATGTGGGGAGTGCAAATGCCGATAGCATGCAAGACAAGCGGTCCCACCAACACCAGGGACTCGGGACGAGCGAGACAGGCGAGTCCACCAAGGACTCCGGCGAGAATTGGACGCGTTAAGACCTGCCGCTGTAATACGAGAGCCCAGAGCGCCAGCACAAGGTTTGTTTCCATACCGCCGAGACTGACCCCGATTTCGCCTGGGTCTACAAGCCACAGCAGGGCCGTCGCCCAGGCCCAGCCAGGGCGCCCTGGCCACCATTGTCGGAGCAAGCGCCACAAAAGGCCGGCAGCGACCACGGAGAGCACACCGTTGACGGCCAGCCCGAGAACCGGGAGCGAGATGTCCATCGGCGCGCTCAGTAGTCGTACGACCAGCAGCACGAGCGCATACAGTGGTGTAGATATGCCGAAGACCGCTTCGCCGTCGTTCCAAGTCAATCCGTGACCAGTAGCGGCGCGTTCGACGTAGCGCCATGTGATAAACGCATCGTCAAAGGGCAAGGAAAGGGCTTCGCTGCCGATGGAGCCGACAGGCACCATGTGTTGGATCATGACCCAGACACCAGCAGCCGCAAAGAGGAGCACCTGCCACATGGGCGGCGGCGCTGAGGTTGCTGTGCTTGCGCTGAGTGAGGCAGTGCTGCTCTGGCTAGGACTAGACAAGGGCTGCTCCATATGCCGGGGACGACGTGCTGCTCGACAGCAACCGGTCGATGACAAGACTACCGCAATCAGCAACGAGTTGTTTGAAACTCACTCAGCAGCTCTCGATGCGCAAGGGTGCAAAGTAGCGCAGCGCCTGCGTGGGCGCGGCGACTTCACAAGGTCTTCTCGCTCCAGTCTTGCCGGGTTGTCGGTGGGGGCCTACACCACCGACTTGGCAACATGCAGCTGAGATGCGAGGAAATAAGCGAACGAAATGCGCATTGATGTCGAGCATCGCATCGAACAACACCTGGTGCTCTGCAATTGCGTCCGCGAGATGTTTCCCTTCGATGAGGCAGGGGAACACAACAGTCAAATCAAGCGAAGACATCTTGCCAATTCCTTACCCAAGGCTCCTAAAGCCGCCGATCCTCGGGTCACACAGCAACCTTGATATCGGTCCCCACAGATTGTAAGCCTCAAGACCTTGAACGAGTCTGTACGATCCACGCCCATCGAGGAAAAATCAAGCGCATCGAATCGTCTACACAGTCACAAACGAGCGCAGAGCTACCAAGCGCCTAGCGCTCAATTCCTGGACTACGAGGAGCGAAAAAATCTGTAGTCTTGTTGCTGAAATTACGCCGCTGAGGGACCCTGTAGTGAGAGGCAGGAGCCTTTTGCTCTTAGAGTCAGCGGACACAAAAGGAGAGCACCGATGCCTGGCAAACGATTGGTAAGACCCATCGCGACAAAGAAGATTGCCGGCGTGTGCGTCGGCTTGGCGGACTACTTCGACGTCGACCCGACATTCATCAGACTGGGCTTCGCGCTGAGCTTTGTATTTACCTTTGGCTCGCCAGTGCTGGTCTATCTGATCTTGTGGGCAGTGATGGCAGAGGCGCCGCAGCCGCGAGACGAAGGTTGGAGTTGAGTTCAAAGCCAAGATCGCGCTGCCATCGATGTCAAGATCAGAAATAAATGACACACCCCTTTGAGGTGCAACTGTGAAAAACGCGGCGCACGAGGGCCAGTTATGATTGAAAACCAAGGGCAACAAAGCGGCCCTAACTCTTGTAATGCACTGCATTGTGATGCAACGCTCCCCATCGTATCGCTGTGTCAGTGAGCGTGCTCGGTGATGGGCTCATCGGGGTCTGTGGACCGACAACACCCCGTCGTTATTTCGTTTCTGTTTGTCTTTTGGGGCGACGGCACTGCAGGATGCGCCAAGTTATCGCTACCGATGGGCCGACCGCTACGTCCGTCATACATGGATTTACTGAATGACTGATCAGCCGGCGCCCCCGAAAAAACTCAAAAAGAAAAAAAAGAAGAAGCACAAGGACGCCGCTCGCCTCGCAGCGAAGATTGCGGAGCATGAGGCTAAAATTGCGGCAGAACTGGCGGACCAAGAGGATCCCAAAGCGACCCAGCCAACGCCGGAACAAGACGTCGCTCCGCTTGAGGCCAAATCATCCATCGAACAAGACCAACAGACAGAGCCGGCGGCAAAGCCAGCCATAGATTCAAGTGATTTGGACTCCGCTGAGCAGCAACCTCAAGCCGAGGTCGATGCAGGTAAAATCGACGCCGACAGCGGCGATGATGAGGGAAAAAGCCCCAAAAAGGGCGAGGGAAAAAGCCCCAAAAAGGGCGAGGGAAAAAGCTCCAAAAAGGGCGAGGGAAAAAGCCCCAAGAAGGGCGAGGGGAAAAGCTCCAAAACAGACGAGGGAAAAAGCCCCAAGAAGGGCGAGGGGAAAAACTCCAAAAAGGACGAGGGGAAAAGCTCCAAAACAGACGAGGGAAAAAGCGCCCCAGAGGATGAAGCCGGTTTTGAGGTTTTCGGCCTCGATGGCCGACTGATTAAGGCCATCGAAAAGCTCGGCTTTAAGAGCCCGACGCCGATTCAGACCGAGGCCATCCCAGCGATGCTGCAGGGCGGCGATTTGATCGGTAGCGCCCGTACGGGCTCAGGTAAAACCGCAGCCTTTGGGCTGCCCTTGCTCGACCTCGTCGCCGAAGATGATGGCCTCTGCGCAGTGGTTCTCACGCCGACTCGTGAATTATGTATGCAAGTGGCGACCGCACTGCGTAGCTACTCGAACAGAATCTCCGGACTGAGCATCGCGACAATCTATGGCGGCGCTCCTTATCCGCCGCAAATTCGATCCTTGCGCGAGGGTGCCCGGGTTGTGGTCGGTACCCCCGGTCGAGTCATTGACCACCTCAAGCGCGGCACGTTGCGTATGGACCGAGTCCGAGTCTTTGTCCTCGATGAGGCCGACCAGATGCTGCAGATGGGATTTATCGATGAGGTCAATGAGATCCTCGACGCAACGCCTGACAATCGTCAGATTGCGCTTTTTTCGGCGACCATGCCTCCCGCTATTAAGCGAATCGCGGAGCGCTACCTGACCGACCCCATGCATGTACGTCCTGAAGCTGCACGAACCTCGGTCGACCACGTCAAACAGTGTTTTATGATCGTTCCGAACCAGCACAAAATGGAGGCGCTACAGCGCTTTTTGCGAGCCATGACAGGCGACGCAGTGCTCGTCTTCGCGCGAACCCGGGTGATGTGTGCCGACTTAGCAGAGAATCTGCAACGACGTGGCCTCGCGGTCGAAGCCCTACACGGCGACATGGCCCAAGCCGCCCGTGAGCGCGTGGTCGCCAAGCTGCGAAGCGGCAAAACCAAAATTGTCGTAGGTACGGACGTAGCCGCTCGTGGACTCGATGTCGACCACCTCACCCACGTCATCAACCTCGACCTACCCATGAATGCCGAGACTTATGTCCACCGAATCGGCCGGACCGCCCGGGCGGGTCGTGATGGGATGGCGGTGAGCTTCGTGACTCCAGCTGAACGTCGAAAAATCGCGATGTTTGCGCGCCAACTCAACGCAGACATCGAGCCGATATCAGTCCCATCAGACGCTCAAATCGCGGCGCGGGAGCGCAAGGATCTAGTCGATGCGATTGAGGCGATGTCAGCGGACTCAGATGGAGCACAGTCGCTCTTCGAGACCATCGTCGAGCAGACCGGATGGGACGCTCAAGAGATCGCTCTTCGCGCCTTGCAGGCCTTGGCCAACAAGGAACAAATCCCACTGAACACCTCTCCGAGTGAAGAGCCTCCTCGCTGGGGTAAAGTTAGTGGCCGCCGGGAGCGCCAGCAAAGAGAGATGGATGGCCCCGTATCCGAACTGATGGTCCACGCAGGTCGCCGAGATGGGATTCGTCCCGGCGATATCGTTGCCTCTCTCACCAACAACTTTGATGTGCCCGCCAATGCTATCGGGCGCATCACGTTGGTGGCCTCGCGGATTTTTGTGAGCATGTCAGCTCAAGAGATCGAGAGAGTCTGCCGTGAGCACGAAACCATGCCCTTGCGCGGTAGAGACGTACGCATCGAGCCCAACGACGCCGCCCCACCGCGAAAATCAGGTCGTCGCGGCGGCGGTAATCATCGTCAAGGCGGACGCTTCGGGCGTGGCACACCACGCTTCGGCGGCGGCGGCGGAAAAAAATCCAACCGCCAGGACGGCACAGGCCCAATGCGCAAAAGTCACAAGCGCGGCAAAGGCCCGAAACGAAAATAACAAAGAGTGCCGCGTAGCTCGCTATCAGCAGACGCGGCGGGTTTGCCGGCCTTTATGACCTCGCGAACTCACTGTGGGGAGCGCCGGCTACCCAAAGGGCGGCATCTAGCGCTGAGATCGATGCGACAGGGCTGTCTTGTCGTACTTGTCTGATGTCAGACTTGCCCCAAGAGCTCCGGAACCTCAGTGAGAGCGTCGCCTTGATGCCACTGCGGGTATTTGCGCATCACCGATAAAAAGAGGGGCCATTGAATGAAACGCTCCAACCAATCTTTGAGCCTGGGATAAGGGCTGCTGTCGAACCACTGACGGTTGGTGTTGGCGAATTGACGAATAAAAGGTCCGATGGCCGCGTCAGCTAAGGACATGGTTGACCCAAAAAGACATGGATGCTCACTGAGACGCGCCTCGAGTCGAGACAAGAAGCGCTCGGCTTGAGTGCGATGAAAAGCGGGATCGACGTCGTCGTATCGATCAGCATATTTGTATCGATCGAGGTGGTGTTTGAACTCTTTGTCGTTGCTCTCGATGAGCGAGAGCATGGCCTCCATGTCGCCGGTTGATGGGCTCAGCCACGTTTGCGGATCACTGCGTCTGAGCGCCCAGAGCATCACGTCGAGGCTCTCATCGATCACTTCGCCGGACTCGAGCACCAGCACCGGCACCGTCGCCTTCGGCGAGTATTCGAGCAGCGAAGGTGGCTTGTCGCGAAGCACCACCTCACGGAGCTCGCAGCGCGTGCCGCTCACCCACAACGCCAATCGCGCACGCATCGCGTACGGACAGCGTCGAAAGGAATAGAGCAGAGGTAGACTCATTGCCCCGATTCTCGGCCTTTGGCGGGCTTGTGAGGGTCGAAATGCGAATGCTGTCGGGCCTTGGCCAACTCAACCTGTTTTTGACGTTCAGCGAAGCCTGCCTTTTGCGCTTCACTCGTTTGGTCAAAGCAGTACAAGCAACTCACGCCGATCCGATAGTGCTCTCCACTACGCTGGTGTGGCTCGAGCGCCGCGCCGCAGGCTCGACACATCTCAAAACGGCCGGGCTTGAGATCATGATCCACCGAGACGCGGCGGTCGAAGACATAACATTCGCCCTGCCACAGGCTCTGGTCCTCGGGTACATCGTGGAGGTACTGCAAGATGCCGCCTTGCAGGTGATAGACCTCTTTGAACCCCTGTTCGAGCATGTAGGAGCTGGCTTTTTCACAACGGATCCCGCCGGTACAAAACATCGCGACCGGCGTGTCTGCTGTGAGCTCTGGATGCTTTTCAACCCAAGTTGGAAACTCACCAAAAGACTCGGTGTTGGGGTCCACCGCGCCCTTGAAGGTGCCCATCTCGGTCTCGTAGGTGTTTCGGGTATCGATCAAAAAGACGTCTGGTTGACTGATGAGCGCGTTCCAGTCCTTGGGCTCTACGTAGGTGCCAACCTGCTCAGTCGGATCGACCTCAGGCAGACCGATGGTGACGATCTCTTTTTTCAGACGCACCTTCAAACGGATGAAGGGCTCCTCATCGGACCAACTCTCTTTATGTTTGAGTTCGGTGAAGCGTGGGTCGCTGCGCACATAAGCCAAAAAGCGCCGAACGCCGGGTTCTGGTCCCGCGATGGTCCCGTTGATCCCCTCATCTGCCAAGAGCAAGGTCCCTTTGAGCTGATTTTCAGCGGCCTGTGCATACATCGCATCACGCAACTGCCGAAAATCCGGCAACGCAGTGAAGTGGTACAGAGCGGCGATCAAAAAGCGGGGCATTTCAGTCTCATAATAGCACGAGTGCGCCCCGGTGAATGGCACTTCCAGCATAGATTGGCAAGCCGAAAGGCAGAGCCAAAGTGAGATCGCAACGTGTACGCGCTGACTGCCAATGAGATTTGAACTCTCGTAGAGATAATTTGTGATGAACCCATTTGAGCCCTTACCCAATGCATCAGGTCTACCCGCAGTGAACTGGTCTACTCTTGCCCTTCGCTTTGTGACAAAGCAGTGTCTTCGTCAGCAAGGTCTTGATGAGCCACTGTCTCTGGGCTCTTTTTCGCCTCGATATCGCGCGAAATGACGCAAAATTGACGCATAACTGTTCCCAAAGAGTCAGACGTCGGCATCCCCCTAAATTCGTCGGTATCCAGTCAGCTATTTGTGGGCTTGCGAGTGAATTCACCCGCATATTTTGAGATTTTTCTGACATCTAGCCCCAGCGTCCTCGGGCTTGACCTCAGGTTTTGGCAGATGCACAAGGCACCCAATCGGCGGGGCTGACTCATCAATGCCCGCCTAGAGAGGGACCCTCATGGACGTACTCGAAAAAACAAAGCGCCACATGCGCACCTCAACGGTAACGACAATGGTTGCCGCCGCGTTGCTGTGTAGCGCTCCGAGCTTGGTGTACTCAGCGACGACGACGCCCAGCGCCGCCACCCAAACCAGCAGCAACAAAGCCACCTGG
>PBTG01000136.1 GCA_002726535.1 Myxococcales bacterium
ATCTCGACGTACTTAGACCAACTGCATCTGCTTGAGGCTGTCGAAGCCTTGACGCAGTGCCTGTTGGATCCGCGAATCATCTCCGCCGAGGTTCCCTTGATCATCCGCGAGCGAGCAGCGAGGCTGTTGGCCACCTCGCGGTCGAGGGCTGCCGCTACGCAGTTGGTCATGTTACTGGCCGATGACCTGCCTCGTGTCCGTTATGTCGCGCGCTCGAGTCTAGAGCGCATCACCAATCACAGCGAGACAGACCTCGTGCTTGCCGGGACCCTGCCGGGCTTGATTGGACCGCCCACAGCAGCTCAAGCGGTCGATCTCTGGCATCGATTCTTGGCCATGGTGCCGCCTGGATTGAGTCATCAAGATCTGATGCTCAAGGGGTTCGCTCTGCGCGGCCTGGTCATGGAGCAGCCCTCAAAGCAACACTTCACGAGTTTGGCGATCGCTCTAGGCTGGCCTTCCCCCTACCGGGACAATGCCCATGAGTTGCTGACGCAGGTACTGCATTACGAACCTGAGGTCGGCAGGGGAAATCGTGTCGATGCCGCAAAATTTTGGCGCCCTTGGTTGTCTCGTCGCCGAAAAGTTCGTCGAGCTTTGATGTGGCAGGCGGCTCGTCAGCAGCGTGAAGGTCCACTAGGACCGGAGCTTCGGCCTGGCTTCGCGCGCGTCGACTGGACTCATTGATTCGGGTGGCCAGACCGATCGCTTCAGGAGTCTACCCCTTCATCGCTGGAGTTGAAGGCGCCGCTGGTTGGACGTCGGATGCGATCGACCGGCTCTGAAGGAGGGCTCATCGGAGGCGTCTCAAAGTCGCGCTGGCGATTTTGACCAGGAATGTCGTACTGCAGCGAAGAGCGCCGCACTGCAGCCCACTGACCGGAGGGCCGGCGCGGTAGGCTTGGACCTAAGCCACGCTGTGATTTGGCTTCAGAGCGCGATGTTACCGGTACGCTGCCTTTCCATGAAGCGGCAGGGGTCGGCTCCGCTGGCGTAGGTCGCGCTGCGCGGCTGCTGTCAAAGGCACCAGGAGGCGCTTTCGGGATACTAAAAACTCCAGATCGACGTTTGCCTTCGGGAACATCGGCTACGGAGATCTCGTCGTTTTCGTCAAAATCTAACTCCGACTCATTGTCGACGATCCGCACCATTCCAGTGCTCCAGTCCCGTCGTCGTTGACTCGGCGAGGGCTCGTTCGTTACAGGAGGCATCGATTGCGCAGTTTCGAGCGCTTGGTCCAAGGCCTGTTGAGCTTGTTCAGACAGCTGCATGGCCACGCGCCGCATGGGTTCCAGTAGTTCTCGTTGAACCTCGGCGCTTTCAACAAGACACACGTTTAGACGAGAGATCATCTCGGCTGGAAAGGCTGAGATGATCCCGTCCTCCCACCCTCTAAGCGCTTGACGTAGTCCAACATCGAGGCCGATTCGACCTGGCAAAGACATGGCGAAATCTGTGATGTGCAGACGTGCTAGCGACTGAAATACCATCTCACAGACATCAGCAAATCGCTCTTCATTGAAATCGCTTCTTCGCCCCATGCCAACGAATAGCAGACGAGTAAATGGCAGCCGTGTGCCCACGGGCGTCAGCATCGTCTCATTGAGGTGTGCGTCGATGAACTCGGTCTGAATCAGTCTCGACAGCCGTCCATTAAGACGCCAATCGACCCGACCTGCCAGATCTCGTAAAGGACGATCGTCGGCGAAAGCCGTGAGCACGAGACAATTGGCACGCTGTTGGTCCAGTTCCTGAAGATCAGGTTCAGCGTAGCGGATCTTCACCGCGAACCTCCAGCTTGCTCAACGGCCTTCTTAGCCAAACTAATTTGGTGCAGTACGCCATTGACGAAGCCGCTACTGTCTTGGCTTCCAAATTTTTTGGCCACTTCGATGGCTTCGTTGAGAACCACTTTTCTTGGAGCGGGTTGCTCGGCGAACATCAACTCATAAGTACCGATCCGCAAAATGTTGCGATCGACCACGCTCATCCGATCGAGTTTCCAGTTGTGTGAATGTGAGATTAAGAGTTCATCGATCGCGACGCGATGGGTGACAACGCCTTCGACGAGAACGTCACTTGTAGCGCGAATCTGATCATAGGCAGCAGGTCGCTCACCGGCAAATCGATCCCAAAACAACTCACACGCATCGAGGGGACGCTGGGTGTTCCAGTCGATGCCATATAAGATCTGCAACGCGCTCTCTCTAGCGCGGCGGCGGACGCCCATTGTGCGACTCCTCTATGCGCCTTGGACGCTGTCTAGTTGCCGCAGCAGATCGACCATCTCAATTGCGGCGATCGCGCACTCGGCGCCTTTATTACCGGCTTTGGTTCCGGCTCGTTCTACCGCTTGCTCAATGGTGTCAGTGGTTAATACACCAAACATGACCGGAATACCGGTGTCCTCACTGAGCCGTGAGATGCCTTTGGCAACCTCACCAGCGACGTAGTCAAAGTGTGCTGTCGCACCTCGGATGACTGCTCCAAGGCAGACAACAGCGTCGTAGCGACCTGAAGTGGCTAGTCTTCGTGCGACCAGCGGGATTTCGTAAGCTCCGGGGACGCGGATCACGTCGATGTCGTCTTCGGACACCCCGCTACGAACCAGCGCATCCTGCGCGCCGGCGACTAGGGCTTCAACGATAAAGCCGTTAAAACGGCCCGCAACGAGAGCGAATCGCATACCCGTGCCGACCAAATTACCGTTGTACTCTGTCATAATTCGCTCCAAAGAATTCAAAACCCTACCGTCAACACACTCAGTTGGGACTGATTGCCTTGTAGCAGAGGTGACTTTGCGACGCAGCATCGTCCTTCACCATCTGTGTACGTGCTCGCCGCGGCGGGACCGTTAAATTGCAGCGTTAACGTGCTGCCTGAGGTGGCGGACTTGGTCACAGAACCAGCGCCGACAACCGTCACATTGTTCATTTTTTTACTAGGAGCGCCGGTGGCATGAACGAGTACCGAGCACCCCTGCTCAGCGCAGTTCAACACGCCCTTGAGGGTAAAGTCTGTGCCAACCGCTTCGTTGGTCATCGTGCCGCTCAACCAAGGCCCGTCGAAGGTCAATCCACAGTCAAAGAGCACGTGCGCTGCGGTCAGTTGCTCGGCTGGCACCGCATTACCAGCCTTAAATCCAGCAACGTTGCAGTCATCGCCCGCGTTGAGGACGACGCAGGTCGGCGCATTTTGAACGAACATTTTCAGCGAGGCAGCTTTGGGAGGTGAATCCCAAAAATCGGCTTTGCCTTTGGCCATTTTCCAGGCGTCTGACTGCTCAGCAGTCAAGAGTGTGGTGATCGTTACTGCTGCGCTTTGTCCCGCTTTTTCAGCAGCTACCGTCAGCGTGTCTCCAGCAAAAAGCGCTTCGATGAGCGTCACACCAACGTTGTCGACGTCCGCCGCTTGCAGTTTGCCAGACACGCCGACCACGGCGCGATGCGGAGATTGATGGATCGAAGAGGCCATCAGACCCGTCTGAGAAGGGTGATCTGTCGTCAACGAGTTCGAACCCAGCAACACAACCAGTCCAGGGCCACCGAGGGGAGGGGCCTCAAGCAGTTTGGCGAGGTGATTTCGGTGGATCAACTCATCTCCAAAGATACCGCGAGAGAGGGTCATCCCCACACTTTTGGCAGGCTTGTCACTGAAGGGTTCGAGCACCCCAGCTCCGACCCAGATGAGCACATCTTGATTCGTAAGGCTCGGTAGCAACGAGATGAGATCGCGGCGCCGGGCAAACTCGATCGTCTCGACCGAGTCAAATCGCCCTTTGACCTCTAGCGAAGCTCGCAACTCTTCGAGCGCCATGCCAACTCCAGCACCATAGGCGTTCAACAGCACTGCGCGGCGTGTCCCAAATTTACTCTGATTGAGTTCATAGGCCGTCAGCGCTGGGTCGATCACATGTTTGCGGTTGAGTTCGAGCCGAATCACAGTCTCACTTTTTTGAAGGTTGTGATTTTTTAGGGTTTTGTGAAGTACTGGAGTACCGAGATCAAGCTCGGTAATCAGTGCGCCCGAAGCATCTTTCCAAATCGATCCCGTGTCCGTGTGCGATGCAGTACCCACAACACACGCGTCTTTGGCATCACAGCGGCGAAAGAGCGCGACGATCTCCTGACGGTTTGCCTCGATGGTTGGCCCATACTCGGCCCAATGCAGACGTCGACCGTCTCCACCTTCGATGACTCCCGCGGCGAGCCATGGCGCCTGCAGCGAATTCGCAAGTGTTGCCAATTCGGCCGAATCGTCGACGACGTTTTGCCAATCTTGCTCTGAGATCATTTGCTGCACCGCGCGAGCGATCCGCACCTCTGAGCCTGCTGTATCATCGTCGCCGCCACACGCGCTGAGGGTGAAGGTTAGGCACAGAGACCACACAAGGGATGGGTTGACTCGGCGAAACAAAGAGACCTCCTGTGTTCAATCGACAAAGAGCTATGCCCTGAGAGGATCGCTCTCGGGGCGCTGTATTCTACTGCCATCGATTCCATCCGTACAGGACAATCGTTAAGCTGACTCACTGCCATGCTGTGAGCCTATTGACCGATCAAATCAAGGACTTACTTTGTACTTCACAGGGGTTTGAACAAACACAAGCGCATTCGGCGTTTGACACCGCTTCGGGCGCTGTCATAACCTGCCGAAGATCACCCATGTCTCCGGCTTGCGTGGCTTGAGTCGTGCCAACCCCAAGTGAGGGGGCAGATGAGCAACAAGAACGTACGAATCGGTGTTGTTTACAAGGGCAGCATCGTCAAAGAAGAAATCATCGATCGTCAGATCGACCTGTCCGTTGGTCTCCGAGCCGATTCAACGGTTCAGGTGTCTGTCGGCGATTATCCCGATTTCCCCGAGTACCTCGATGTGCTGGTTTTCGAGGGAGGCCGCTATTATTTGGCGGTTCCAGCCGACTCAGCGGCTCGTATCAACCTTCGCGGAGCCTCCAACACCGACAGCGTCACGACCATCCGCAACAAGCGGTGCATCCCACTGGACAACATCGCCGGTGGCTCGATCGTCACCGGTGATTTGACGGTCATGTTTCAGTTCGTGCGTGGTTATGGTGCGCCGACCGTCACACACGAACGCACTGTTTTGCGCCTCGGCGTGGTCTTTGACGATCGTTTGATCCTCGACCGTATCTTTCCCGAAGATAAGGTGGTCACTGTCGGCGGCACCAAAGCCGACACTGTGGTCTTGGATGATGACTACACCGGACTGTCCCTGTCCTTTAAGAACAACAACGACGGGTCCGTTCAGTTGACTGCGCCAAGTGACATGCAAGTTACCGCCGCGGTCTCTGGCGATCAGCCGCGCGCCGTCAAAGAATTGATCCAAAAGGGAAAAGCGAGAAGTGAAGGTAGCAATACGGTGGCCCACTTGACCTTGGGAAGTCGTGGTCGCGCCACAATGGGACCGTATAAGTTGATGTTCCAAGTGGTTCGTCAGCGCATCACTGTGCCGACATTCGAGAAAAAATCGCCGATCCAACGGGTACTTGGTGTCTTCCTTCAAGACGTGGTCTGGACGGCTTGCTTTAGCGTCGCGATCTTGTTGGGTCTGGGCGTCGTGGCTCAGGCGCTTATCTATCAAGATCAGCATGGCCAATATTTGAAGCAGGCGAAAAAGGCTGAAGAGCACGTCAACGAGACCTATGAGGTCGAGATCGAGGAAAAAGAAGAAGAGCCGGAGCCAGAGGAAGAAGAACCAAAGGAGACCGCGCCCGAGCTCAAACCTGACCCGCAACCTGAGCCAGCGAAAAAAGCCAAACCCAAGAAGAAGGCTGAACCGGTCAAAGAAGCGGCCAAAGAAAAACCGCAATCGACAGGTAAAACCGTCGATCCGGAAGAGCGCAAACGTAACGCTCGAAAAGTCATTGCTAAGAACACGATCGCCGGTGCGCTCATGGGCCGAGGCGGCGCTTCAACCAAACTCTTCGCAGAGGGCGACGGCGGTGAAGGCGAGGTGGTCGCCAAAGCCTTTGGCTCTGGTGGCGGAGATGAAGGCGGCGATGGTCCCGGCGGCGGGGTGAAGCTCGCTGGCGGCGGCGGCGGCGGCGGCACCGTCGAGAAGGTCAAAACCGGCAAGACCAAAGGTTTTGGCCAACGCAAAAAGTCGGTGACCAAGGTCAAAGCCAAGAAAAAAGAGAAAAAGATTCGTGTCAGTCTCAGCGCAGGCAGCCTCGGTGGCTCCGGTGCGGGTAAAAAAGGTGTCGGTAAGGTGATCGCACGAAAATCGAGCGCCGTTCGTCGCTGCTATGAAAAGGCGCTACGGAAAGACTCCAATCTCAGCGGAAAGGTAAAAGTTCGCTTCACGGTCGGTACCGCGGGTACAATTACCAGCGTCAGCGTCATCGGCGCATCTGGTGATTTCGGTCGCTGCATCAAGACCAAGTTCAAGCGAATTCGCGGATTGCCGCTATTGCCGGCGCCACAGAGCTTTACTCAGAGCTACGTCTTTACAAAGAGTTAGAACGCATCAATGGGATGCATTGACGACACCGGTATTCGCCGATGCGATCCGATCTGCTGCTCGGTAAATATGAAGAAATCTGAACGTTCTGACGATCTTCCTTCCATCGTTTGAAGCACACAGGGATACTGTATCGTGAGTTCGCATCTTTGGGTGCGGATTCACGCGGTGTGCCAACGACAGTGAAATTGACACACCTTAGCCCTGTTACTAGCATCAGTCTGATGCCGAAATGCAGAAGGAGCGCCCGTTAGCGGGTGTTGTGCAACGGGAACACGAACCTGACGATGAGGCCGGCTGAAAGGACGGTCGACCGCATCGAATGGGCAAACAGCGGCGCCGCCGCTTGGGAAGGCTGACGATGGCCATGGACACCAACCGAGTGCTGCGCATTGGCGTCGTGTATCGGGGACAGATCCTAGCCGAGCGTGTACTCGACCGACGCTTTGACGTTTCGATCGGCACACGTGCCGACTCCGTCGTCCAGATCAGTGCGAAAGATCACCCAGACTTCCCAGCGCATCTACCGCTGGCGATGCTCCATCGCGATAAGTATCACTTGGTGTTGCCGGAAGATCCGAGCGCTCAGGTCAATCTCCGGGGTGGTCCTCCAGGCAGCACCAAGCTCAGCGGTCAAGACGTCATCAGCTTGAAGAACCGTCGAGTGGTGCCGATCGAAGGCTACACGGGTGGTTCGGTCGCTGTGGGCGACATCATCTTGATGTTCCAGTTTGTTCGAGGCGATTCTGTTCCAACCGCGACGCACGAAGAAGTGGTATTGCGCATCGGTTTGGTCCACGACACACGCTTGCTCTCGGACCAGATTTTCCAACCGGGTCAGACCGTCAAGGTGGGTAGCACCATCGACTGTGATGTGGTTCTGCCTGAGGTCGACTATCGGGGCGAACCAGCTGTATTCCGCGTCAATAAAGACGGTCAGATCGACATCAGTCTACCGGTTCAATCTGGCCTACGCTTGGCGGTCGATGGCACACCTCTGTCCGAATCAGAAGCGATCGCCAAGGGTGTGGCGAGACGTGCTGGCAAGGGGTTGATGGTCAATATCGGGATGAAATCCAGGGGACGAGCGGCGTTGGGTCCATACACCCTGCTTTTTCAAGTGATCCGTCGGACCATGACGGTACCGACGATGCCTCGCAAGAGTCTGCTGGGGCAGATCATGCAGCCCCTGACCAATGATCCGGTGTGGTCAGTGTCTTTCTTGGTCTCCCTGCTGCTGGTGGGCTCGGTCGTGATTCAGGCCATCATATTCTACGAGACCACAGGGCGTTATCTGCGCAATCAACAGTTCGCCGACGAGCACATCGCGACGACGTATGAGGTGTTGATCGAGGAAAAGGAAGAAGAGCCACCTCCGGAGAAGGTCCAAGACGTGAAGTCTGAAGAGGCCAAAAAAGCCGAGCAAGAAGAGATCAAAAAAGAGCGGCCAAAGAAGAAAAAACCAGAGCCAAAAGCGAAAAAGCCGCAGTCCACAGGCAAGACGGTCGACCCCGAAAAGCGCAAACGCAACGCGCGAAAGGTCATCGCAAAAACGACGATCGCTGGCGCCCTGATGGGCAAAGGCGGCGCCTCGACCAAACTCTTCGCTGAAGGTGGTGAGGGAGAGGCGACTGTCATCGCCAAATCTTTCGGAGGCGATGACGGCAGCGACGGCAACGATGGCCCAAGTGCAGGTGTGAAACTCGCAGGCGGTGGCGGCGGTGGTGGCACTGTTGAGCGGGTCGGTACTGGCAAGGCCAAAGGTTTCGGTAAACGAAACAAGAACATGACCAAGGTCGCCGCGAAAAAAGTTGAGAAACGAATCCGCGTCTCGTTGAGTTCTGGCAGCCTCGGAGGCTCTGGATCCGGTAAAAAGGGCGTCGGTAAAGTCATTGCGCGCAAGGCTAGCGCGGTTCGTCGATGCTATGAAAAGGCTCTCCGTAAGGACTCTGGGCTGAGCGGCAAAGTCAAAGTCCGCTTTACGGTCGGGACCGCCGGCACCATCACAAGTGTCAGCGTGATCGGTGTGTCCGGTGACTTCGCTAAGTGTATTAAGGGCAAGTTTCAGAGAATTCGAGGACTCCCTCTGCTACCGAGCCCTCAAAGCTTTACGCAGAGCTACGTGTTCACGAAGAGCTAACGAGGGCATCCGCCATGGGCCATGTTATCGGCCTCACAGGTGGAATCGCCTGCGGCAAGTCCACAGTCACATCTTGGTTGGTCAAGCGAGGCTTGGTCTGCGTCGATGCAGACCAAATCGCTCGGCAAGTGGTTGCACCGGACTCCGAAGGGTTACGCGCCGTACTGAGCCATTTTGGTCCCAGGGTCGCGCTTGAAGATGGCGGACTCGACCGAAAGGCGCTCGGGGCGATCGTCTTTACCGATGTTGGCGCCCGTCGAGAGCTTGAGGCTATTGTCCATCCGCTTATCAACGATGAGATTGACGCTCAGCTGATTGCCGCTGGTACTCGTACAGTGGTTCTAGACGCAGCGTTGTTGATTGAGATGAAACTCTATGAGCGCTGTGACCATGTGGTCGTCGTGCGATGTGAGCCCCACGTACAGATTCATAGATTGATGCATCGAGATGGGTTGACCGAGGCTCAGGCACGTTCGAGGATCGACGCGCAGTTCAGGGATAGTGAGCGGCTCAAATGGGCGAACCACGTGATTGACAACAGCGGTGATCGAGGCAGCCTGTCGATTGAACTCGACCGGCTGTGGAAATGGCTCGAAGAGATAGGCGAGAGATGAGCGATTTGAACGCACGCACGGTGTTGGTCACCGGGTTTCCGATTTATGTAGCTAGGCGTCTGATCCGCGAGTTGGTTGCGCACGGCGATCAAGTTTTGGTGTTGTCGAGAACCAAGTTCGTCGGTGATGCGAAACGCTTTGTCGCCGACCTCACTGCAGATGATGAAGATGAAACGACAGGGCAAGCTGAGGTCATCGAAGGCGACATCTTAGAGATTGATTTGGGCATGTCAGGTGCTGAATATCGCAGAGTTTGCGATGAGGTACAGGAGATTCATCATCTCGCTGCCTTGCAGTACCTCGGGATTTCTACGGAAAAGATGAGACGCGTCAACGTCCAGGGGGCTCGAGAGGTTCTTCAGGTAGCGTTGGGTATGCGTAAACTCAATCGGTTATGCCATTGGTCGACAGCATTCGTCGCTGGTAGTCGTAGCGGTGTGGCGCTCGAAGATGAATTGATGGTCGGCCAACGCTTTCGAAACGGCTACGAAAAGAGCAAAGCCGAGGCCGAAGCGCTGATGCGCGTCGCCATGGACCAGCTGCCGATCACGGTCGTGCGTCCAACCATCATCGTCGGAGATAGCGAGACAGGTGAGGTTCAGCGTTTTGATGGGCCTTACTTGTTGATGAACGCGATCATCAACTCTGCACCCAATAGCAGCGTACCGCTACCTGGCCAAGGGAGGCTGCCTCTGCCCATGGTACCCGCAGACTTTGTGGTCAGAGCCGCCTCTTATCTTGCAAGACATCAAGACGCTGTAGGACGCACGTTTCACCTGCGAGATCCTTCTCCGCTAACGGCCGTTGAATTTTACAACGCCGTCGCCGACGCCGCTGGTCGCCCTCGGCCGCGGAATTTCTTACCCAACAATCTCGCCCGACGTGTTTTGAGCGCACCTGTGATCCGCGACTGGGTCTATCAAGAGCGAGCATTTTTGGAGTGGTTTGATAGCGATTTGCGCTTCGATGACGAAAACGCACGCGTCTTATTGCAAGAAGGTGGCATCCAATGTCCGAACGTCCGCACTTATGTGGATATCCTCGTGCGATATGTTCGTGAGTACACACGCTGATCCAATTCGTCGCAGATGGGAGCATTAAGTTGAACTGTGATCTCTTGCGGGCTACGATCGAGCGCAGCCACAGTCCTTTTACCGAAGCTAGTTATGTCACGACCTGATCATCTCGATGCTGAGACACGCATTACCTCTGTACGCGAGATTGCCGCACGCAATGCGTCGACCATCGCTTGCTTGGTACAATTGCGTGGTCCCCAGATGGGTAGACGTCTCGAACTGACTGACCGAACCTTCTCGATTGGTCGTGATCCAAGCAGTGATATTGTCCTGGAGTCCGACAGTGTTTCACGCCGTCATGCGCGTATCGAACCGGACCGAGCCGGCCACTGCATCATCGACAATGAGTCGACTAACGGAACCTACCTCAATGAGGTGGTGGTCAGTGGTGAAGCGCAGTTGCGTAGCGGAGATTACATTCAAATCGGTGAAGCGATCTTCAAGTACCTCTCTGGTGACAACATTGAGTTGGCTTATCATGAGGAAATCTATCGGCTCACGATCGAAGATGGTCTCACTCAAGTTCCAAACAAGCGCGCGTTGATGGAGTTTTTGGACCGCGAGTTTTCACGAGCTCGTCGATATGAGCGCGGCTTGTCCGTGGTGATGTGTGACCTCGATCACTTCAAGCAAATCAACGACGAATATGGCCACCTGATGGGAGACTACGTTCTGCGTGAGGTTGCCAAGCTGGCTAAGGCTCGCATTCGCCAAGAAGAGATGTTTGCCCGCTATGGCGGCGAAGAGTTTTGTGCCGTGCTGCCCGAGGTCGACAAGCAGGGAGCGCTGGCCTTTGCCGAAGATTTTAGGCGAATTGTCGCAGGCCATATCTTTCATTTCGAGGGCAACACCGTCGCGGTTACTGTGAGCATTGGTGTCGCCTGTGCCGAGACTGAGATGAAGCGAGCCGAGGCCCTGCTCGTCGCCGCAGACGAAAATTTATACAAGGCCAAAAGAGCAGGGCGTAATCTCGTTGTCGCCTAGACAGCCCGTCGGAGAGCCATGAGCGAGCACGATGACAGCTTTGGGCTGCTCGGTCTGAGCGATGCTTTAGCAGACGCTTTGGCTGACGCCGAAAAGCTCGCTGACTCCAAAGACCAACATATAGACAGTTCTGCCGACGGTGACTCCCCCGACCTTGATGATTCCGACTCCTCTGAGTCCGATGATGAGAGCCAATCAATACCTTCCGCTGAGCTACCGGCCTCTTCGCCCAATCGGACCAAACGTCGCCCTCGACCGGTCGGTGACGGCCGGCTCATCCAACTGCAGGCTCAGTTCAGTCGACTCGAGCGGGAGCTCAACCACGAGCGGGGATCCAGCGCTCGATTACGCAAAGAGATCGAGCAAGCCAAGGCCGATTTGAAGGTCACACGTCAGCGATTCTTACGACAATCAGACCAGGTCGAGGCGATGACAGCGCAACTCGATAGAGCTCAGCGCTCGCTACCAATCAATAGCCGCCAAAAATTTGTCAAACAGTGGATTCCCGCTTTAGACACCACCGTTCGCGTACTCGGGCACCTGATTTTCGACGACAAGGTGGCGCCCGAGGTGCGTCAAGCCCTGGAGCTTTTACGCGTTGAGTGGCAACGGGCTTTTGATGTAGTTGATCTCGAGGTTATCGAAGCGACGGGCGAGAGCTTCGATCCGCAGCAACACGAGGCCATCTCTCGGAGGCATGAGCCGGGTGTTGACTCTGGCGTCGTGCTCGAGCAGGTCGATCCGGGCTATCGCCTCGCGGGCCACTTGCTCCGCTCAGCGCAGGTGGTGGTTTCCGAAGACGCTTGAGTACAAATCAGCGTAGTCGCTCTGCGACCCTACGGCACAACTCAATGAGCTTGTCCGCTTTGCAGATCTTCGTTGAGCAACTGACCGCGGCGAGTAGCGGTTTGCGTGGGTCGACAAAGACAAGCGAGACCACTCCACCATAAAAGGCGCGAAACCCCTGCTCAGTGACCCGGTTGGTGGCGACTACATCGGTGTAGGTGTTTTTCAGGCTGTTGAAGCGAGTGCGGCTGTCGATGAGGTTTGTGTCGCGCCAGACCTGTACGGAGATACCAAAATCACCACCACGCTTCGGCGCAAAATATACCGCATTGTAGGCGCGTGAGGGTTTGACGCCGGCCAAATCTTGGCGAACAAAGCGGCGGCGTTTTCCGAGCACTCGTTCAAGATCCACGGTGGTCAGATAGCCCGTGACGTCTAAGGCGGGTTCGATGGAGTTGGTGGGTTTGGCAACGCTTGGTGTCGGGCGCTTCTCACGGGCAACAACCTCTGCCATTGCAGCTGCTGCTGCTTTTCGTGCTGCCTCAGCATCTTCAGGATTGATGGTTGGGGCTGGCGCTTGCGCGGCTTGAGCAGGTTTGACCGCTGGCGCAGCTGGTTCGGACTCTTTGTCTGCTGGACGACCTTCAGTGACCACCTCAGCTTTGCCCTTGGTCTCTGCTTCAGTGGGCGCTTCAGCGGCTTTTCCGCCCTCTTTGGCTTGGACTTTCGCCTCGCCAGCGACACCTTCTTCGGCTTTGATAGGTTTTTGAGCCTCAGCAACGCTTGGCTTTTTCTGCACGGGTTTCGATTTGTCGGCAGCTTTATCGGCAGCGTCCTTTTTATCGACCTTTTTTGCGGCTTTTTTATTCGCGTCTTTTGCAGCTCTTTGTCGACGTTTGCGCGACTTTTTACGTTTCTTCTTTGATGCAGTCGCTTTGGCCGCATTAGGCTCGTCTTTGCCACACCCACTTAGGGTTAGACACAGAGCCACTCCAACTATCATTAACCAACGTCGCATCGAATCACTCCACCGAGCTTTGAGGCCGCGATGTTGACCTTCGAGTCCCGGCCCTGTCAACGCATCAGCCCGCTCTTTCATTCCCGTAGCTGAGGGCTGCGCGGATTTTGCTCTCAACGCTCTCAGCTTGACCCGACATGAGCGGCACCGCAAACTATTGTCGGGCAACCAGCGAGATCGACGTTCCGATTTGCCGCGCTCCCTGCCCCTTTGAGGTCGTTATGAGTTGTGTGACGTTTAGCCGCGTTTGCTTTATCGCTCTGTCCGTTGTGATTTTGGGCTGTGGTAGCTCGGCGAAACAGACCAAATCGAATAAGTCCGGTGATGGCGCCTCTGGGCTAGCTGGACCTGCCGGTAGTGGCGAGCCCGTACAGTTGGAGGTCGATGGCAACACCGCGATTCAGCGGATCGATGTCAATCGGGACAAACGCCCCGACGTCTACAAGTTCTACCGACTCGTTGGTGATACAGCCGGAAAAAAGGCAGAAGACATTCCAAAGATGCTGATTCGCAAAGAGATGGATGTGAACTTCGATCAGAAGATCGACATTGTTCAATACTTCCGTGGTGAGCCAGGCAAAGAGGTCATGATTCGCGAAGAGATGGACCTCGATTTTGATGGTCGCGTCGACACCACGCGTCGCTACAAGAAGGGTTTCGTCCACTTGGTAGAGTTGGACCTAGGCTTTGACGGTCGCGTCGACACTTGGCGTCTGTATCAACTAACCAAGGATGAAGCTGGGCGGACGGTCAATCGCTTGATCGAAAAGCGCAAAGACACTACCGGCGATGGCAACGTCAACGAGTGGGAATATTACACTGCCGGGCTGTTGACCAAGATCGGTGTAGACACCACAGGAGATGGCGCTCCAGACCGTTTTCGCCGCTTAGACAAGAAGGCGAAATAATCTTCGTCCCCTCAGGAACCCACGTGCTCTGACCACCATCGTCTGCGCAGGCGGCTTGCCGCCTGCGACTGCAGGGCTCTGGCTTCATCTTGCACCAAATCAACCCATCTGGGCCTGACTGGCGCGTCGAGGTGTTCGCTCCACCATCGATGCATGGCCTTTTGCGTTTCCTTTGGGTCTAGCTCGTGTAGTCGTTCGGCTGCGAGTTGAGCAAATTCGTTGTCAAAAGCCACCGCCGCCGCTGCATCGATCGCCTCTTTTTGAATCGGTCCCGGCGTAGCCTGGGTCTGTGCGGCTTGAGTAGCTGCCTGTTGCGCCTCAGCCACTCGGGGATCGTCAGCATTCTGTCCAGAGGTGGGATCATCTGCGTCTTCCCCCTTGGGCTTTTTAGGGTGCCAAGGTTTTTTCAGAGGCACGATGATTAGCGCTGGGACCGCTTCATGGCCGACGTTGCGGGGCGCGTCTAGGCCTGTGCGCAATTCAAGAACTTGCAGAGTCCGCTCATCTGCGAAGCCGTGAGCAGACAGACCTTCTTTACGTTGAAATGCCTTGAGCGCCGCCCGAGTCATACGGTTCATCGATGATGATGCGTCTGTGCTGACGCCCAAAATGCTTGAAAGTGCGGCTTTGAGCCAGCGGACTAGGTTCTTTTCACCTGGTCTCGGCCCCGGCACTTGGCGTCCAGGCTGCATGACCTTGCGCCCGCGCTGATAGCCCATTTCGCCAGCCATGGCTTTGATGTTCTTGGGCAGGACTTTATCTCGCTTCAGGCGCGATACGATCTCTTGGCGTCGCATATCTCGTCGTTTACCGACGCTCATGGCTGCTCCATTGGATGACTCGTACAGTGTGCCACGAAGTGCCGTGAGGTGTCATGAGTCAGGGTCGACGTTGATGGCTTGTCCGCCAGCTAACCATCGGTCTAAAATCCGTGCTGCCGCGTGCTTGTCGATGACTGCTTTGAGTTTTCGACCTTTGAGACCGAGCAACTTGAGATGATCGCTCGCCTCAACGGACGTGTTGGCTTCATCGATCATCTCCACCGGGCGTCGATCAGCGTTGGCCAAGGCCTGGGCGAAGTTGCGAGCCAGACGTGCGGAGCAATTTTTTGGCTGAGCAGATGCCGGAGGTAGCCCAACCACCCAATGCTCGCATTGTAGCCGGTCGGCGTGTTCTATCAGCCGTGAGATGTCGCTCTTGGTACCCTTACGACTGTGGACCAGTTCCGGGACCGCCATATCGACTTGCTCGTCATGATACGCGACGCCGATACGGACGCGGCCGATATCGAGTGCCATGGCTCTGATCGCTCGACGATCAGCGACGATGGGTTGATTTTCAGCTTCAATCACCAA
Source organism: Myxococcales bacterium (assembly GCA_002726535.1). GTDB lineage: Bacteria > Myxococcota_A > UBA9042 > UBA9042 > UBA9042 > UBA9042. The sequence continues at coordinate 15,365 of PBTG01000136.1, forward strand.
AATCGTTCCTCTTGACCGCTTGCAATGCGGCGGTCGGCTCGTCACCCTCTTAGCCTCACGGACATCGCGAAAACTCGAGACTCACCATGACCTCAGCGCCAACTACAAATCAAGCCGTAGTGAAGGTCTACAAGACACAGCGTTGTGCTTATTGCGTTATGGTCTCGCGTCTGCTTGACCGCAAGGGCGTCGCGTATCAGGAGATTTGGCTCGACGGCAAGCCCGAAGAGCGTGCCGCGTTACAAGCCCAAACCAATTGGCGCACAGTACCGCAGGTGTTCATCGGCGAGCATTTCATCGGTGGTTTTACCGAGACTGCCGCCGCAGATCGAAGCGGAGAGCTCGATCGACTCCTCAAGGAGGGCTCAGGGTCATGACAGGATCACGTGCGATCGGCTGGATGTTGTGTCTGTGCGTTGTGGCCTCGGCCTGCGCAAGCGTTCGTACGCGTCGCACCGATCTACGTGACGCAATCCACAGCTATAATGTTGCGATCCGTTGGGGCCACATCCAGAAGGCTTCGATGTACATCCCTGCGGCCAAGAGAGCCAACTTTGTTGCCCGAAAGCGCGCAGCATTGGCTCACATGAGAATCCATGAGGTTCATCTACGAAACGTGGCGGTTGCCACGGATCAGAGTGCTGCGAAGGTGTTGCTACAGGTTGCATTTTCGGTGGGTGCTGACCCAATAATTCGAAATCATTTGGTCGAGCAGAAATGGCGATTCGTCGACGGTCAATGGCTGTTGATATCCAAGCGACAGGTCAAAAAAGTTCGCAGAGATGCCAGCTCTCCAAGTGATCTGTATTGACGCAAAAAACTGCACAGGGCGGTTGATGGCAAAGGTAGTCGTAAAGAAGTTTGGAGGGTCATCTGTCAAAGACACCGCGCGTATTCGCGCGGTGGCGACCCATATTGCTGAAGCTGTCGGTCGTGGTGAGCGGGTTGTGGCCGTTGTCTCTGCCATGGGCAAGACGACCGATGCACTCATGGATTTAGCTCATGAGGTTAGCCCGCACCCAGATCGCCGCGAACTCGACATGCTCTTGACCGCTGGCGAGCGCATCTCGATGTCTCTGATTGCCATGGCCGTTCGAGATCAAGGCGTGCCTGCCACCTCTCTGACCGGCAGTCAGTGCGGAATCATCACCAATGATCAGGCTGGCGCCGCTCGCATCGTCGAGGTTCGTCCTTATCGGGTCGAAGATGCTCTGGATGCAGGTCATGTCGTAATCGTTGCCGGTTTTCAGGGAGTGAGTTACCGACGTGAGGTGACCACGTTGGGGCGTGGAGGCTCTGATACCACCGCTGTAGCTTTGGCCGCCGCACTCGGTGCCGAAGCCTGTGAGATCTACACCGATGTCGACGGTGTCTACAGCGCCGATCCGCGCGTGGTCATCGATGCTAAGCGGCTCAGCGAGTTGTCGTACGATGAGATGTTGGAGTTGGCGCGAGGTGGCGCAAAAGTTCTCGCCGAAGAGGCCGTGTCTTGGGCTCGAGACCATCAAATTGCGCTCTTCGTCAAAGCCAGTGACGCACGGCCTGGAGAGACGCTGGTGCGGCGTAATCCCCCCCAGGCCGGCCTGGGTATCGTCGGAGTGTGCCAACGCCCCGATGCGTGGTTATGCAGCTACCCAACAAGGGAGCGTAAGACTGTCCTTGCGCAACTCAGCGCTGCGGCGATCACTCCTTTGGTCGACAGCCAAATCGATGAACATCGAGCGCTGTTGTTGTTTGCGCGTGACGTCGCTGACGAGGTCGATCCACGTTTTGAGGCGATGTGCCAGCAGATCCAGACCTTGATGAGCGAGTCCAAATCTGTACGACGCGGGACGTTGGTGAGCATCGTAGGCACTGGTGTGGGCCGGGACCACCGCGTCGCCGAGCGATTCGACGAGGCGGTGCAGCCCATCGTGGGGCAAGCACCACAGTTGAGCCAAGGGTTGACTCGCTCGGTCTTGGTGGAACCATCGAGCGCTGACGCTATCGCCCAGGCTCTTCATCAGATGTTCTTCGGAGGACAGTCGTGCTGAGACAACTCAGCGCGATATTCACGGCGTGTATAATTTTGAATGGCTGTTCAACGAGCCAATCAAGGCCACCTCCAGGGCTCCCTACCTCGGCTCAAGCCATGTTGGCCAAAGCGATGAGTTGGCCTCTTGCCAAGAGCGTTCAAGGGATGAGCCGACTTGAGGCATACGTCGACGGTGTCGCTCGAAAAGCACATGTCCTGGTGCGAGCTGAGCGGCCGGGACGCGTCCAATTCCAAGCATTGACTCCATCGCTTGATCTGATCGCGGTGACCTCAACAGACGGCCGGCGTTTTACGAGCTTTGAACGAGGCGCGCCTCGATGCTTTGTTGGTCGAGCGTGTGCAGAGAACCTCGCGAGGCTCGTGCCGATCGAGATGCCGCCGAACCAACTCGTCGACACTCTGTTGGGGCGACCACCCTTGCTCAAAAGCAAGCCGGTTTCGATGCGATGGGAACCACAAAGACGTGCCTTCCGCATCGAGTTGAGAGACCCCTCAGGGACGTGGACCCAACGGGTTTGGGTCGATGCAAAAACGCAGCGCATTCGCGCCTCTGTCCTCAGTCGAGGTGGAAAGACCGTGTTGTCGATCGCCTACGGCGACTGGCTCAAACAAGGGCCACCGTCGGTCATGCGCCTGAAGATTCCACATCGCAAAGTCGACATGTCCTTACATCTACGAGAGGTCACTGTCGGAGACGATATCGACGATGATGACTTTGTCGTTGAATGCCCCTCAGGTAGCGAGATCGTCGAGTTACCCTGCGCGACTACCGCTGGAGAACAGCCATGAAACATCAGCCTCTCTTTATCGTACTCGAAGGGATCGACGGTTCAGGTACCACGACTCAAGGAGACAAGATCGAAGCTCGTTTCAAGAGTCTCGGTCATCACATCTGCCGGACGAGTGAACCGTCTCATGGTGAGTTTGGGGTCTTGCTACGCCGTGATCTACGTGGTCAAACCGAGCGTCGAATGAACCCTCGTCAGGTGGCCTTGGCCTTCGCTGCCGATAGGTTGGCTCACTGCGAACACGAGATCGCACCTGCACTTAACAAAGGGCACGTTGTCATCTGTGATCGATACCTGGGCAGCTCATTGACCTTTCAGGTGGTCGACGGCGAGGGGGATATCACGTCCGATTGGCTGCGCAGTATCAATCAGCCGATTCTCGTCCCCGATATGACCCTGCTGATTGACTGCCCAGTTGAGATCGCGATGCAGCGGATCGTGAGTCGAGGCAAACCCTTTGAGCGATATGAGGTGGAAAAGACCCTGCGCGCCGTGCGTGAGCGCTATCTTGAGGTGATGAAAGGAGATTCATTGGGACTAGGTGAAGTTCACATCATCGATGGTCGACCGAGCGCAGACGAGGTGTTCACTCAGGTCAAAGATCGCATTGGTAGCTATTTACGTAATGCCGAATAAAACGCTTAAAAACAGGGACATTTGGCGCCGATTGGCTCGATTAAGTCTATCAACGGACGGTTGTCGAGACGATCGTCAACGCTGAACCGTTGTGGGTCGCGTCGAGCGTTCGACCACCGGGCGCGACAGAGCGAGTCATTTTGGTGTGAGGCATCTGAACTTGGTACCGGATCCTCCGTGCACGAGATTGCACAAAGTTCAGCATCTTGATTTTAAAGTGCTTTGAGCCAGGCAAGTCTACTTGACCATGCTCATTAACGGCTAAAGAGAGCACACGGGTTACGACCAAACTAAATTGGTTGTATTGCCCTTGGAAGGGCTTGAGGTCTCGCGCCATTTTTGCCAACCGAGGGTCGATCTTCGGAGCATCGCCTTTGACAGCTGTGATGACATGGATCGAGAAATTCGCTTTGGTCTTTATGGCAGGGTCTGCAGGTGGAGCTGCTTGGACATCAGCGCTCCAAACACACAGTAACAGCGCACAAAGTGCCACTGAGCTTCGCCATATCCCCTGATTGTTGAATCGAGTTGCCCGAGTCATCCCGCCTCTCCCTCAGCCTCAATATGCCAGATAATCATTGGCTCGCCTGGTAGCTCAGCCCCTTCGACCAACACAGTACCACCGTCGATGTCTATTTCTTCGATAATTACAGTTGGTTCATCATCTACAGGTTCGAGCGCTTGCTCTTTCGCCATCACAGGAGCTTCGGATTGCGACAGCGCCGCGCTAGTCGGTGGCGTCAGTCGTTTGTTTGGCGAAGCTAACACGAAAATAAGCGCTGCCGCCGTCAGGGCTCCGCCAACGAGCCATTTGAGCGGCATATTCAACCAACTCGTCAGGCTTTGCGACGAGCTTGGATTCGTCATAGCAGGTCGATCAGGTGCAGCAATTCGCGTGAGCACTCTGCCTCTGACCATGCTCACATCCACCTCTTTGGCAAGGACTTCGTCCATGATATGGCTTCGCAAGGTCTCCGCCGCAAACTCAAAAGCATCGAGCGATTGCTGAAGCTCCGGGCTCTGCTCTAATAACGCTTTCGCTTGGGCAATCTCTGTGGCATCGGATAGTTCGCCGTCCGAGTGCGCCATCAGTAATATTTGCTCTTGTTCAGTCAACTTCATGACCACCTCCTGCCCCGACTTTCAGGCCACGCCTTGTCTAGCTCACGCATTGAAGGCCTCATCGCGAAATTTACCCAACTCTGCTTGCAGCTTCCGTCGGGCATAAAATAGCCGACTCATCACGGTCCCCCTAGGGATCCCCAACTTGTCAGATATCTCTTGATATGAATAACCCTGAACATCGCAGAGCAATACACATTGTCGATGTGTCTCAGGCAGCGTATTGAGAGCCTCATACAGGGCCTGACCTAACTCATTTCTTTCGCTTTGCTCCAGAGGCGACAGGCGGCCAAAAGTTCCCACTGCGGGCAATTTTCCCTCAGCTAGGTCGGCAGAGCCCACTCTGTCGTCGAGTTCGTCTGCACGCCGTATTTTGTTCCTGCGAATTTTATCGATGCTCGCGTTTGTAGCGATACGACACACCCAAGCTTTGAAGTTGGATCCAACTTGGAACGAGTCCAGTCGTGTCCAGGCCTTTAAAAAGGTATCTTGCACCAGGTCCATCGCGTCATCCTCATTGCGTAGATGCGACAAGCCAATGCTGAATACGACGCGCTTGTAGGTGTCAATCAGTTGGCCGAATGCATCTCGGTCGCCATCGAGCGCGGCTTGCACCAACAGGGTGTCAGCTTCGTGCGTTTGGCGTCCCTTCGACACAAAATCTCCTGATTACACAACGAATGAGATGACGAAAGATTCACTTTCGGATGAAGTTTTTATAGTTCAGCCATTAACAGGGCTGGTTGCTCCAACAGGGCTTTGACCCGCTGGATAAAAGCTGCGCCTACGTGACCATCGATCATTCGGTGATCAAAGCTACAACTCATGTACATACGCTCTCGAATTACGATTTGGTCGTCGACCACTACCGGACGCTTTTCAATCTTGTGTAGACCCAAAATAGCGGTCTCAGGTGTATTGATGATCGGCGTTGCGAACATGCCTCCGAGCTTACCCAAGCTGGTGATCGTAAAAGTTGAACCGCTGAGTTGAGAGACAGGCAATTGGCCCTCTCTCGCCGCCTGACCTAGCTGGCCTAGCTCATCGACCAGCGTTCGCACCGATTTTTTGTCGGCGTCGAAGATCACGGGCACCAAGAGGCCAGCATCCGTGGCGGCTGCGATGCCGAGATGATAGCTACGCTTGATGGTGATGGTGCCGGCCTCGTAGTCGGTCCAGGCGTTGAGGTGCTCAAACTCAGGATCTTTGAGCGCCGTAATAACCGCTTTCATCACGAATGGTAGGAAAGTCGTCTTCACACCGGCCGAACGCAGTTGATTTTTGAGCTTGCTGACCTCAGTGAAGTCAATCTCATCGACGTAGGTGAAGTGCGCGTTCTTGTCCCGGCTCATGCGCATGTTGTCGCTGATGCGACGGCGCAGGCCGATGATCTTGCGCACTTCGTCGTCTTGACTCGGTGCGGCAACAGGCGCCTGCTGCACAGGCGCGCGGGGGGCGGCCTGGGAACTGCCCTGCTGACCGCGAGCGGCCCACGTCTGTACATCTTGTTTGGTCACTCGCCCATGGTCACCGGTTCCTGGAATTTCAGTGATATCTACGCCCATTGTACGAGCCAGTTTGCGTGTCGCAGGGGTTGCACGAACACGGCCGCCTGCGCTCTTTCGGGCGGGAGTCGCTGCCGGCGCAGCCGCAGGTGTTGGCGCCGGTGCCGGTGCTTTGGCGGCTGTCACTGGAGCTGCAGCGCTCGGGGCCGGGGTGTCAGTCGACGCTCCACCACCGGATCCGGCGATTGTTACCACAACGGCGCCGACAGGAACGATGTCACCTTCAGCGAACATTCGCTTCGCAACGGTTCCAGCCTTGGGTGACGGAATCACAGCGGATACTTTGTCCGTCAGGACTTCAAAGAGGGGGGTGTCTTCGACGACGCTCTCGCCATCTTGCACCAGCCATTTGACGAGTTCGCCTTCGACGACACCTTCACCGATATCAGGAAGCTTGAATTCAAAGACGTCTGCACTTTGAGCTGGAGCTGGAGCAGCTGGTGCGGCAGCGCTTGTCTTGGCGGGCGCCTGAGCTTTGGGTGCGCTCGCACCTGCCGCCTCGTCGATCGTCAGGACCACAGCGCCGACAGGAACGATATCGCCCTCTTCAAACATAGTCTTGCTGACCGTGCCGGCTCGAGGAGAGGGGATGACAGCGGACACTTTGTCCGTCAACACCTCAAAGAGTGGGGTGTCCTCTTGGACCTCATCGCCTTGATTGACGAGCCACTTGACGAGTTCGCCTTCGACGACGCCTTCGCCAATGTCCGGGAGTTTGAATTCGAACGCCATGGTTGGTCTCCTATCCGTCTCAATCGACCGCGACTAAGCGTAGTGTGCCACGTCTTTGACTGCTTTGAGTACTCGACCCGCGTCGGGCAGGTAAGCAAACTCAAGCGGGTAGGGGGATGGGGGATCGTAACCGGGCACCCTTGTCACAGGTGCTTCAAGCCAATCGAAGCAATGCTCCATCACCAAGCTGACGATCTCAGCGGCGTAGCCACACGTGCGCGGCGCCTCGTTGGCGACGACGACGCGTCCTGTTTTCTTCGCGCTTTGAACAATCGCGTCGAGGTCATAGGGCAGCAGCGAACGGAGGTCGACGATCTCAACGTCGACGCCTTCGGCAGCCGCCATTTCAGCCGCTTTGCCACAGGTGTGGACCATCGCACCGTAGGTCAAGATGGTCACTGGTACACCTTGACCTTTCAACTCTCGAGCGATTGAGGCCTTGCCGATCGGGACCGTGAAGTAATCTTCTGGGACTTGGCCTAAGGGGTGATTGCCCCAGTTCTTGCCGTGATCAGGGCCTCGATAGATTCGTTTGGGCTCGAGCACCATGACTGGATCATCGCTTTCGATTGCCGCCAATAGCAGACCCTTGGCATCATAAGGATTGCTCGGCGCGACCACGACGAGACCGGCGTGATGCACAAAGACCGACTCTGGCGACTGGCTGTGATAGTGCCCCCCGCGAATACCGCCGCCCACCGGAGTCCTGATGACCATCGGACAAGGGTACTCACCTCCGGACCGATACCTGAACTTAGCCAACTCGTTTACGATCTGGTCATAGGCCGGGAAGATGAAATCGGAAAACTGAATCTCTGCGACTGCTTTGACGCCATACAAGGACATGCCGATTGCCGCACCGATGATGCCCGCCTCGGCGAGCGGAGTGTCGATCACCCGGTCTTCACCAAACTCTTCTTGGAGACCCACGGTCGCTCGAAATACGCCCCCGAACTTACCGACATCCTCGCCGAGGATGACCAAGTCGTCAGTGCGGGACATCGCGAGGTGCAACGCGTTGTTCACAGCTTGGATGATGTTCATGGTCGCCATGGGCGGACCCTCCTTGATTGCTTTTTGGGCGTTGCCTTTACCTGTTTAGCGCGGTTGATAGTCTGCAGTGCCCGACTCTAGGTGGGCTTGCAAAGCTTCATGTTGGCGCCGCAAGTGATCTGGCACGTCGGCAAATACTTCGTTGAACATGGTGTCCAACTCCGGGTGTGGTTTCGACTCTGCAACTTGCAGCGCGGCGATGATTCGGTCGCTGGCAGCCTCGATACAAGCCTGCTCCTTGTCGTCATCCCATAGACCTTCTTTTTCGAGCCAAATTTTTAGGCGTTTGATGGGACAGCGTTTGCGCCACATCGCCTCCTCTTTTTCGAGTCGATACCCCTTAGGGTCGTCCGAAGTACTGTGTGCCGCCAACCGATAGGTTTTGGCTTCAATAAGGGTTGGCCCTTTACCCTGGCGAGCCCAATCAGCGGCTTCGCGGACGGCTTTGATCACTGCGAGGACGTCGTTGCCATCGACCACCTGCCCTCGAATCCCGTAACCATGAGCACGTAGCGCGATGTGTTCGGTCGCAGTGGTCTTTTCATAGGGCGTTGAGATGGCATAGCCGTTGTTGCGACAAAAGAAGATCGCTGGAGCCTTCCAGACACCAGCGAAATTCAAACCAACGTGGAAGTCGCCTTCACTTGAGGTGCCTTCACCGAAAAAACAGATCGATACAGCGCCGTCACCGCGTAGCTTGCTCGCGTATGCGCTGCCTGTGGCTTGTGGGATTTGGGTCCCAACAGGCGATGAAATCGAGACGATATTCTGCTCGCGAGCTGTCCAGTGCACCGGCATTTGACGGCCTTTGACCGGGTCGTCACAGTTGCCAACCATATTGTCTACCCAGGCCTGAAAAGGCATCCCGCGCCACAGAGCGATGCCTGGTTCGCGGTACGCTGGGTAAAACCAATCTTTATCTTCGAGCGCGTAGGCTGGTCCGTAGGCGCAGGCCTCCTCTCCAGTGCAGGCCAAATAAAAACCGAGACGCCCTTGGCGCTGCATTTTGATCATGCGCTCGTCGTAGACGCGTTGAACCAACATCGCTTCATAGAGGCGAACAATGTCCTCTTGAGGCATTGAGGCCAGAAATTTCTTATCGACGACCTTCCCGTTTGGGGTCATCACCTGCATGAGCTTGGTGGAGACCGTAGGGGTGTCTGCCTGTGGCGCTTTTGTCATGTCTGCCTCCAAGGTCATTGCAGTGCGTTGATTGCGACGGCGCTGGCCTTGTATTCGAGCTCTTTTGAACTCGGGGATCCAAACGGTCCGAACGGTAGCATGGAGGCCGGGGCCATGGAAGGGCTGACCGCCACGGAACTGCTGGTTGCGCTTGTGGCTTGAGAGCGATCGCGGCACCATCGGATCCAATGCTAGCTTCCATTCGAACCGTTAGAATCGTGCTGCCCAGTTCTCCGGTGCCGGATCTCGCTATGCTTGACGCGGGAATGCAATGGCTCCAAACGCAGGGCGTACAGGTTCGCCCTCCACTGCCCTTTGACGCCGATCCAATCGCTCATTTGGCTGGTTCGGATATGCATCGAGCTCGGGCATTGCTAGACGCGCTCGGCGAGCCTGGCGTCGACGCGATCTGGTGTGGTCGAGGGGGATCGGGTGCGATTCGGACGCTCATGGCGCTCGATGAGATAGGCCCACAAAAGATTGCTCACGGTCCCGCTCGCCCCCTCATTGGATTGAGCGATGCCACGGCGCTACTGATCGCGCGGCACAAGCTGGGGGCGCGGGCAATTCATGGCCCTGTAATTACACAGCTGTCCCGTCTCGATGAAGCTTCGAAATCAACGCTCGCCACTTGGCTCGATCGACCAAATCAATTGCCCACACTTGTTGGGCGGCCGGGTACAGGCGTCGCAGAGGGGGCCTTGGTTGCAGGGAATTTGGCGATTTTGTCGTCTTTGTGCGGAACTCCAGACCAACCTCCCCTACAGGGGGCGCTGCTCCTGATTGAGGAGGTGGCCGAGCCGGCCTACCGAGTCGATAGGATGCTCGCCCAATTGGCTCGCAGCGGAGCCTTCGATGGACTCGCGGGCTTGGCTCTCGGGACTTTTGAGTCTTGTCAGCCGAGCGTTCAAGCCTGCGTCATCGATTGGGCCCAGCGGTTGGCGCTGCCATGGTGTTCAGACTTGCCGGTCGGACACGGAAATGCATGCCATACCCTACAGTTGGGTATGACTTACCGATTGGATGGAGTCGAGGGCGTGGTACGACCCCTGATATCGAGGTGAACCCATGTTCATGCTTGAGGAAGCTTCGTGACTGAAATGGCCGAATCATTGCAGGATGCGTTGAGCGTCCTACTCGAACAAAGCGTCGCCGACGGTATGGGCAGTGCTGCAGCCATTGGGTGGATTGACGTCGATGGGCGACGTTCTGTGGTCCATACCGGTCACACGAAAAAATGGGTAGGCGCTTGTGCTCCGTACTCTCTCGAACTCGGAGAGTCGATCGGCCGACACGCCCTATTTGATTTGGCTTCTCTGACCAAACCCATGGTCACGACGACCTTATTGGGACAATTGGTAGAGCGTGGCGTCTTGTCTTTGGCTGACAGCCTGGAGTCACGTTGGCCTGTCGCTAAGGGTACGTATTTGGGCTCTTTACCGCTCAAAATGTTACTTGGACACGCGAGCGGCTCGATCGCATGGAGAGATTATTTCGCGTTGACGCGACAGTACAGTGGGGCCGCACGAGTGGCTGCTGTGCAACGCGCGGTACTCGCAGAGCCCCACATCAATGCAAGCGGTCAGCTCGCTGTGTACAGCGATTTGGGATTTTTGGATTTGGGCTGGATGCTGGAGCACGTGCTCGGCCAGTCTTTAGACAAAGCGTTCGCTCAGCACGTGGCTGCTCCCTTGGGGATCGAGCATGCTCATTTTCCGAAGGATTCGCCCTCATCGGACCATCGCTATGTTTGCACCGAGATTTGGAAGCCCCGAGATTGCGGTGAATTCCCTCTTCAAGGGGTTGTTCACGATGACAATTGTGCGGCCTTAGGGGGCGTTGCTGGACACGCTGGTCTTTTCGGTTGTGTCGATGACGTCCTCAGTTGGTCTGTCCATTGGCTGCGCGCCATTTGCGGGTTTGAAGCTCTGAGCCCAACGGCGCCCTCCACTGAGCTTGGGCGCCATTGGGTGAGCACTGCTGCTGCGCCCAATACCACTTGGCGACTGGGATTCGACACGCCTTCATCCGAGGGGTCAAGCGCCGGCGAACGCGTGCATTCGGCCGCATTTGGTCACTTGGGCTTTACGGGGACTAGCGTCTGGATTTGCCCTGTTCGGCGGGTCGCCGTGGTGATTTTGACCAATCGAGTCCATCCCGATCGAGAGCACACTCAAGCGATTCGCTCCTTTCGACCTCAAGTGCATGACATCATCTGGAGTCATTTTGACGCCCATTAATCCTCCGATTGCTGGATGAATTTGCCGGCGACTGATCGGTCTAAGTTATCGCAACCACTCGCAAGGTTTTGCCCAGTGAGGCAGTGACGATTGACCCGTATCGGCGGGCGCTGCTAACGTGCGGCGCACAAGAGGATGATGACCTTGCATCACTCCTCTCTGTGACGATTGTCACCAACCAGGAAAGTTCGTGTCAGACGCGCGTCCAATCACAGATGTCTCAGAGTTTGTATGCGGGAAATGCTGGTCGTCATTCGGACGAATGGATGAGACCACATCTCGTGAAGTGACTTGTCCGCACTGTGGCCATCGCCAGTCGTCTTCTCAACGGATCACTGACGCTCTGCAAGCGATCTCTGAGTCGGTCGCGAGTCCTGAGCAAGAGTTCGCTATCGGTGAGGTTCACGCCCCTGGCGCCGCTCATCGAGAGACGGCCGCCTATCATTCGACGCCTCTTGCCCAGCGCTCCTCAGTCGACAAGAGCTTCATGGATCCAGACACTGCCAAGTCTGTAAGACCAGCCATCGCGGGCGACGATCTTCGTATCGATGCTTTCGAGGAACTGACCTCGCCGGAGGGCAGCAAGTTGGCTGAATTGCTGGCTCAAAAGGTCCAAGAGGCTGCAGCGAAAGCGGCTCAATCTTCTACACCAGAGCCAGTTGCTGACAGCGCACAACCGGAACCTGTGGCCGAGCAGCCCCAGATGAATGACCTATCGGGGCAAGAGCGGCAACTCCCGAGCGAAATCAAACTCAAAGCACCGCCTGGTCTTACGTATAATTTCCATACATTGGACGCGATGGTCGGCTGGGTTGGCAACAAAGATCCCAACGTCATGGAGATCTCCTTTACTGGAGAGGAGTGGCGCTCCTTTGGGGTCTTTCTATCGGCCATTCAGGCGGGGATGACCGCTTGGCAAGCCTGGGACGCCGCGCTCGACAGTGAAGCTCCCAGTGCTCTCGACGAGATCTTGAGGATCGACGCCGCCCACAGTCATCAATCCGTTTTAGACGAGTCGCAGGATAAGCCAGCCGCTAGTGGGAGACGAGCGGCCAAGACGACGGTGATCGAACGCGGCGTTAAAGAGCCTCGCGTGATCTCGCGTCCGGCCATTCCTCCACCTCCATCGAATCATCGGGTGCTGATACAGAGCCGAGGCTCTAAGAAAACAACCGTGGCTTGGATTGTCGGTGGACTCATCGCTGTCGGCGCAGGCATCGCTGGAGCCCTCTGGTATTTAGGAAAAATTTAATGCGATCAAAGATTCTAGTCGCCGCTGTGTTGGCTGTAACGGGATGCGCTTCGACCTCAACCCAAGTGGTGCAACCCAAAGATAAGGCCGAGGCGGCCTATATCGATGGGCTTAAGAACTTCGCCAATGCGAACTATTTAGAGGCGCAACGGATCTTTGGTGATGTGGTCAAGATGCCCGCTTATTTGCAGGTCACGAAACTCGCTCGAATCCGCCTCGCAGACACGCTTTTCGCTCAGAGCAAGTACGAACAAGCGGTTCAGGTCTATCAAAGCTTCATCCGGCGTCACGCCGGGGCTGCAGATGTCACATATGCGCGTTTTCGAGTCGCTGAAGCCCATTTCAAGATGGTACCTTCGGAGTTTTGGCTCTTGCCGCCCGTGTACGAGATGGATCTGTCTTCAGTCGAGCGGGCTCGTTATTATTTAGAGGCGTTCATTCGACGCTTTCCAACGTCTGATTTGATCGCTGTAGCGCAGACGCTTCGGGATGAATGTCTCGCTTTACAGCTCGCCCAGCACCGCTACGTAATCGACTTTTATCGAGGCCGTAAAAAGCCCATGGGTGTCATTTTTCGTAGCCATGAGTTGATGCGGCGCTTCCCTGTCCGAGGGCATGGCCGCAACGACTATCTACATCTTGCTCAGGCGTATCGAGAACTTCGATGGCGGCGTCGCGAGTTGGAGTTGCGCACGGTGGTTACCAGGCGATGGCCGAAGGCCAAGGACCAAGCCCTTCATCTCCAAAGAGTGGCCAGTTTACGCAATGAGATCACGCGCCTGCGTGCAGAAGGAAAAAAAGATGCCGAGATGCCTGTCGAAGGTCCGCCAACGATCAAAGAGCGTCCTGAGATGCTCTGCGGTCCAGATGGAGCGCGCTCCCGCCCAACGCTGACCAAGTGAGTTCCTGTCGATAAACCCTTGCGATCCGCAACAATTTGGACTAAACGCTGCGTCCCCGACGGCCGGACCCGACTGGCCATCGAACGTCCGAGTTTTTCTGAGTTGAAAAGCTTGGCGCTACGTCAACCCCGCTCAGCGGGATCGAGGAGTCCACTATGGCGAACAGCAAAAAAGGTACAAAGCAGGTCAACCCCCCAACCCCGAAGCAGCGTGTTGAAAGCGCATTTGGCGGCAAGAAAGCGTTGGTCAACGATTTGATCGGCTTGATGGGTGGCGACTCTTCACTGCGAACCAAACTGATGCAGGTGAGCAACGCACGTTTGGTCAAGCATCATCATGCAACCAAGCGCATGGTGGAGAACTTCGGCAGTAAGTCTGGTCTGATCGAGGCGATCACAGCCCTTCGTTTCCCGAAAGGCAGCCCAGATGAAGGCTACTCAGCGAAGCTGGAGTCCTACAGCCCATGGCGCTTGATGGATTTGCACCGCCAGACCAAGGACTGGGAAGTCAGTCAAGCCAAGGCTGCGAAAGTTGCGGCACGCGAAAGCAAGATCAAGGCCAAGCGACGCGCAAAGATTCGCTCGCATCGCAGCTAAATCGACATCATACCCGTTGATTGGACGCCCGTCTCGCGTGTACGTGAGGCGGGCGTCTTCAATTGAGCGGAGCGGTCTTTAGCGCTGACGTAGGGCTGCGCCGGTATGGCTTTGAGGGTGCGATCTGACCTCTGAGGGGCTGCCCCATGCGACGAGGTCGCCCCCAGCGGCACCTCCCTCGGGTCCCAGATCGATGATTTGGTCTGCGGCGGCGATGACCTCAAGGTTGTGCTCGATAACCAATACGCTGGCGCCCCGATCGACCAAAGCATTGAGCACCTCGAGGAGTCGTCGAACGTCTTCAAAATGCAACCCAGTGGTGGGTTCGTCGAGTACATACATGGTGTGCCCTCGCTCAGATTTTGCTAGTTCTCGAGCGAGCTTGAGCCGCTGTGCTTCGCCGCCGGACAACGTCGGCGCGCTCTGACCGAGCGTCAGATATCCGAGACCGACTCGCTGCAGCGTCTGCAAGATCCGTTTGATTCCCCGATGATTGGCAAAGAGTTCGAGGGCCTCATCTACTGTAGATTCCAGCACGTCTGCGATTGAGCGACCTTTATAGCGAACAGCCAAGGTCGCATTATTGAATCGACGCCCCTCACAGATCTCACAGGGAACATAGACGTCGGCCAAAAAATGCATTTCGATCTTTAGCACTCCGTCACCTTTGCAGGTTTCACACCGACCTCCTTTGACATTAAAGGAGAAGCGCCCGGCGGCATATCCAGCGACTTTGGCGTCGGGTAGTCCAGCAAAGAGCGTTCGAATTTTGTCCCAGACTTTGGTGTAAGTCGCCGGGTTAGACCGTGGAGTTCGACCGATGGGGCGCTGATCGACCTCGATGACTTTGTCGATCGAGTCGCCTCCTTCGATCCGCTCATGAGCGCCAACAGGGTGGCTCGTCGAATGCAGGGCGTTTTTCAACGCTGGCACAACGATGCCGTTGATCAGCGTGCTTTTCCCGGCGCCGCTCACGCCGGTAACGACCGTCAAACAGCCCAGGGCAAGCTCGACGTCGATGCCGCGTAGGTTGTGTTCACGAGCACCTACGATCTTGAGATGAGACGAAGGGGTTCGCAGCGTACAGCGCTTCGGCATCTTGCGATGCCCTGCGAGCCATTGTCCGGTCACAGACAACTCACTTCTGATGAGGTCTTCAACCTGGCCTTGGGCAACCACCTCTCCACCGTGGATCCCAGCTTTGGGTCCAAAATCGACTAAATGATCGGCACTGCGGATGGTGTCAGCGTCGTGTTCAACCACAAGGACTGAGTTGCCGATGTCCCGCAGATGCTTGAGCGTCGTAAGCAGGCGTTGCGTATCTCGAGGATGCAAGCCAATCGAGGGCTCATCGAGGATGTAGAGCACTCCCGTTAGTTCACTGCCGACCTGAGATGCCAA
>PBTG01000137.1 GCA_002726535.1 Myxococcales bacterium
CTCTCGTCGTTATGACATTTACGCCCGTGGCAGCGGTGAAGTGCCAGCTCACATTCGTCGTCTCGCCGACAAGCTCGCAGGTCACATCGGTCGTAACGAACGAAAAGTGAAGGCGCCTTATGACATGCCGATCCGTAGAGGCGAGTCAAAGACCGCGTAAGCAAATCGAGGCACGCAAAGCATGGCAAATGTCCGTGTTAGACATTAGAAATGTCTTTGTTATGTCACAGCCTTTAAAATTAACCCAATGCTTTCAGCGACTTGCAGGGTTGCTTTGACGGTGATTATTGCTATAGACTATGTGGCCGTGGTCGATGGAAACCTTTTCCCCCTTCGACCGGGACATGGGCGATGAGCAAATCAGTACTGAAACAAGCCGTTCGACAACTACGACGCGGCCCTGTAGTCGGCGAGGTCATTGACCGCGCCATGGACACCGTGCGCGGGCCTGAGGGCAGCGCCTCACCAGCTCCCGTGGCGATGAGCGCAGATGAGACGCGTATCGTACCGCCACCACCGCCGCCTGACTCTTCTCAAGAGAGCTTCGACGTCTGGGGATTTGATGACACAGAATTCCAGATCAGCCCGCGCGGGCACGTAGTTTTAACCGGCAATCGATACAGTCTATGCGGCGACGAGATGCCAAACTTTTTGCCTTGGATTCGCGGGATCATGGAGATTCCGATCGACATCGATGATGTGAACCCCCCGGCCTACCCCCCAGCCATCCCGAAACCGAAGCGGAAAAAGGGATTTACAGACGGCCTCAAGGCCATCATGACCGACGAGCACTTTACGGACGATGCCGAAGAGCGGCTCCGACACGGTCACGGCCACACCCAAGAAGAGATGTACGCCATCAAGTATGGCTCGTTGACTAGAGTCCCTGACTTAGTGGTCTGGCCAACAGAGCAAAGCCATGTCGAGGGGCTCGTCGAGTTGGCCGGCAAACATGACGTGGTGCTCGTGCCATACGGAGGTGGAACCAACGTCACCGACGCGCTGAGATGCCCGCCGTCTGAAAAACGCTTCATCTGTTCAGTCGATATGCGGCGCATGAATCGAATTTTATGGATCGACCCAACCAATCGCATGGCTTGCATCCAAGCCGGCGCGGTGGGACGCCACATTATGTCGCAGTTGGCGACCTATGGGTTCACCATGGGACACGAGCCCGACAGCGTGGAGTTTTCGACCCTCGGCGGTTGGGTCGCGACCCATGCCTCGGGCATGAAAAAGAACAAATACGGCAATATTGAAGACATCGTACTCGATGTCACTGCAGTGACTGCCTCAGGTACGCTGACGCGCAAACAAATCGCTCCGAGAGAGTCGATCGGCACCGACCCAAAACGCATGATGTTCGGCTCCGAGGGCAACTACGGCATCATCACCAGCGCGGTGGTTAAGCTCTTCCCCTTGCCTCAGTGTCAGGAGCACGGTTCAGTGCTCTTTCGAACCTTTGAAGACGGCGTCGCCTTTATGTTCGACCTGACTCGCAATGGAACCCCGCCAGCGTCGATTCGTTTGGTGGACAACGTGCAGTTTCAGTTCGGCATGGCGCTCAAACCTGCCTCACACGGCTGGAAAGCACGTAAATCCAAGCTTGAGAAGCTCTTTGTTACCAAACTCAAGGGCTTCGATCCGGACAAAATGGTCGCCTGCACGATCGTCTTTGAAGGCACGCACGAAGAGGTTGCACTTCAGCAAGATCAGGTCTATCGCATCGCCTCTCGACACGGTGGGATGAAAGCTGGCGCTGAAAACGGAAAGAAAGGCTACGAGTTGACCTTCGGCATCGCCTATATTCGTGATTTTGTGATGAACTTTCATGTCATCGCCGAGTCCTTTGAGACGAGTGTGCCGTGGAGCCAGACGATCAGCCTGTGCGATCGCGTAAAGAAGCGGCTCTTCGACGAACACCAAGCTCGCGGCCTACCAGGCAAGCCCTTCGTCACCTGCCGAGTCACTCAAGTCTATCCAACGGGAGTCGCGGTCTACTTCTACTTCGCTTTTTCATACAAAGGCGTCGAAAATCCGACCAAAGTGTATCTCGAGTTGGAGCACATCGCGCGTGAGGAAATCCTCGCTGCGGGCGGTTCGATCTCACACCACCACGGCGTCGGTAAAATCCGTAAAGCCTTCTTGCCGGACATCATGAGCGAGGGCGGACTGTCCTTCAATCGTGAAGCCAAACGCGCGTTTGACCCTCAGGGCATCTTTGGCACGCAAAACCACCAGACCGATGACAGCGCGCAATAACGCACTCTTCGAGGACCAACGATGAGCAACAAACAAGCAAAATCGAAGCCGAAGGCGCAGGCTAAGAGTCAAAAGGCCTCCAAATCTGCGGCCAAGACCAAGGCAAAATTGGCTACAAAACCTCGTAAAACCACGAAGTCGTCCGCTCGAAATGCCACCAAGTCCAAGCCTGCTGCTCGACGCGAAATTTTCGTGACTGGGGCGACTGGCTTTGTCGGCAAAGTCGTGTTGGTCGAGTTGCTCCGTCGCAAAGCGGAGTTGGGCATCGATCACATTTGGCTGTTGATCCGCCGCAAAAGAGGCCTGTCCGCGCAGCAGCGATTCACCAAGGTCTGCTCATCACGCGCCTTTTCCAAGCTACCCGGTGGCTGGCAGTCAATGGTCTCCGTTGTCTCCGGCGAGTTGAGTCAGCCAGGCTGTGGCATCCACGCAGATGACCGAGCCCGCGTATGCACTGGGCTGACTCACATCATTCACTGCGCCGCCTCGGTGGAATTTACCCTGCCGATTGAAGAAGCGGCAGCGGCGAACATCACCAGCTCTCTAAATGTCTTAGAGTTAGCGCGCAATTGCCCCTCGTTGGTCCATATGGTTGCCGTATCCACGGCCTATGTGCACCCAGCCAGCCACAGGCCGATGCCAGAGAAGCTTGTGCCAGTACCCTTCGACGTCGAGGAGGTCTACGCAGACATTCTCGCAGGGCGAGCCGATGAGCGCGCTCTGATGGCGGCCACGGGTCATCCGAACACCTACACGCTGACCAAATGCATCAATGAACACTTGGTCAACCAACGTCGCGGCAACGTGCCCTTGTCGATTGTACGCCCATCTATTGTGTCGGCGACTTGGCGCCAACCCTTTCCCGGGTGGATCGACAGTCACGCCGCATTTGCTGGGTTTGTTGCGCTCATTGGTGCGGGACATCTCAACGCGCTGTACGCAGATCCTGAGATTCACCTCGACGTCGTACCATGTGACGTGGTGGCCACCCGCTCCATTGACACCTGCTTGCTTGCAGAGCCGAGTTCACAAGGACAACCCTTGTTGATTCGCTACGCGGTCGCAACGGTCAAAGATAGCCCTCTGATCCAACAATGCCTCGACGGGATGGTGAGCTTCTTTCGTAGCCATCCGATTGATCGAGAGCCAGTGCTCAAGTGGGTCGGCACCCGTCGCTCTCAATTTCGGATTCGAGCAGCCCGCCATCATGGCACGCGACGAGCGTTGGCGAATTCGGTCCTGACCGTGACCGGCAACACCAAAGCTCGGCGGCGTTATAACAAGGTGATGGACCGAGTCAGTTTCTTGAACAAGGCCTTCCCCTACTTCACGAAAAACCAGTTTGATTTCCGTGCCACAGAGGGAATCAACGACCCTGACTACGATCCAGAAGCTTACATTCAGGTGGTCTGCGCTGGCGTCTATGAGCACCTGACGAAAAAAGATCCAAGCCAAATGAGTTTCGCTGGGCGCAACCATCGAGATGGGGCTCTCGACTGGCAATGGACGATGAAACAGCCAGCAGGAAACTGGGCGATTCGTGGAGCCAGCTACGCGCTGCGCAAAGCGCTACGACGCTGTACGGAGTCGGTCACTTTCGATCGACCAGCCTTTGAGGCGGCCCGTGCAGTCATCCCCGAAGACGCGCTGGTGGTCATCATTCCAACGCACCGCAGTTACATGGACTTCTTGGTCTGCAGCTACCTATTTTTCGCCAGGTCGGATTTGGGTATCCGCATCCCACATATCGCGGCTGCGGAAGAGTTCAGCCGGATTCCGGTCCTCGGATGGCTTTTCAAGCAAACGCACGCTTTTTACATCAAGCGCGGAATGGGCAAAGAGGACAAAGATCTGTCGCACAAAGTGCGTGACTTGGTTCGTCGGCGGGAGACGTTGGAGTTTTTCATCGAAGGTGCTCGCAGTCGTTCTCGACAGTTCCTGCAGCCCAAGCGCGGGCTTCTGAGGGCGCTGCAAAACACCGGGCAAACCTGCATGATCTTACCGGTTGCAATCACCTACGATCGAGTACCGGAGGAGCGCACCTTTCTCAGAGAGCTACAGGGCTCAGGCAAACCGAAGATGCAGCTGCGAAAGCTCTTACTTTGGACAGCGAAGATGGCTCGTGGCCAAGTCGACCTCGGCCGCGTCCATGTGACCTGCGGTACGCCTCAACTACTGGATCAGAGTGTCGATGTGCGCGCCTTAAGCGAAGGCGTCATGGAGCAGTTGCAGCGACACACACACTGCACGAGCCACCATCTACGTTGCTTTTTGGCGCGCAATCCCCTGCCTGGAATCGATGAGCACATGCTTCGTGACGGGATCGAGCGTCGAGGCGGAGTCGTACTCGACAGTGGTCTCGACGGTCATGTTCAAATCGACGCGGAGATTGAGAGAACCATGCGCCACAACTGGCAGCATGTGTTCTTCCCAGAAGCCAAAGCGATCGTGGGTGAACACGCAGCCATGAGCCACTATATCCGCAGCAATGCATTCGTCTCAGAGAGCCGCGTCGCACTCGTGGAGACGCCTCGAAGCGATGCCCTACGGGGACTGATTGAGTCGCTCTTCCGGCCCATCTGCGCTGAATATGCCGCTGTGGCGCGCTGGCTCGCGAGTGCTGAACGCTCTCCTGGAGAGATCGACCCCAACAACATCGTGCGCGCGATGCCCCAATGTCATATGCCGACAATCCAAAGCGCCCTACAAGCGCTCGTTGAAATCGGGATACTCAGTCAACAAGGTAAAAAAGAACTGGTCTGGAATGTACCTCCAGCGGAGCGTCGCAGTGCACTGTTGAACTTCGCTGACGCGTGTATTTGGCCAGAGAGTCAAGGAACCTGGAACGAGGAGAACAACGATGGCGCTGCTGATCACGGGATCGACTGGATTCCTCGGTCGCCACTTGCACGAGGCCCTATCGCGCAGTCATCCCGAGCTTAATCGCATCGCCCTATGCCGTGACGAAAGCGGCTGGACGAAGTGGCCATGGGCGCGTGAGCTAGGCAACACGCGCGTGGTTCAAGGCGGACTGCTAGACGCCGACCGGTGGGGTGTCGAAGTCGGCGACAAGCTAGACGGAATCTTCCATTGCGCGGCGCTCGTGCAGCACAGTCGACGTGACGTAGAGCCCGTCTATCGCACCAATGTGCAGGGTACTCAGGAGATGATTCGCCTGGCTGCCAAGCACCAGTGTAGGGTTGTGTATATCTCGACGAGTGGCACGGTAGGATGTTTCAAAACGCCCGATGAATCAGTCGATGAGTCGGCTGATTTTTGCGGTGAGCCCGTTACGACATGGCCCTACTACGATTCGAAGATCCAGTCTGAGCAAGCCGCTCGGCAATTGGCTGATGAGTTGGGTGTCGAACTGGTCATCATCCGGCCGCCTGTGATGCTCGGCCCCGGAGACCACCGCTTTCGATCCACGGGCAACATCATTCGCCACCTCAGAGGCAAGCTACCCTTTTTGCTCCGCGGCGGCATTCACTTCATCGACGTCCGAGATGCGGCTGAGGCGTTAGCGACGGCGATGTTCCACAGCCAACCGCAACCCGTGTACCACCTCGAAGGGACCGCCTGCACCGTCGTACAATTCTTTGAGATGGTCGAACAGGCATCAGGGGTACCGACGCCAAGGTTGAGACTCTCGCCAGACTTAGCGCTCAGAGTGGCTCAAGTGACCGACTGGTTTACGCACCTTGTGCCGGGTGACCTCCACTCACCGCTCCCGGACCCAGTGGTGTTCGAGATGGCCGCGCGCTATTGGGGTCTGCACTCAAGCTGGGCAGCACAAGACCTCAATTGGACTCCAAGGAGCGGCCAAACAACCATCGACGAGACGGTCTCTTGGCTGCGTGAAGTGCATCCAAAATGCGCAACCAGTTAGGTAACTAGGGCCTATTGCCCCCACCGACTTTTGGCGTGCATCCACAGCGATCGCATTTCGCAGCGTATCGTGTACCTTCGGCGCCCCCCCCAGGCCGGCCCTTGATGGCCGGGTTCCGGAGTTGCCATGCGAAGCTGCCGATTGCATCCCCTGCTGCTGTCGATGTTGTGTATTGCCCTGAGCGCCTGCGGCTCAGACGCCGAGGTAAGTTCGGCAGTCGACGCAACTGGACTTGACCTATACGTTGTCGACAGTTCCTTGGCACAAGACGCTTATGCCAATCGGCCCCCAAGTGATGCGGGTTCGGTCGATAGCCAAAGCGGTGGCTGGAGCGACACGCAAGCGTCGACTCCAGATGTCCCGCTGGTAGACTCATTTGTGGTGGATACCGCTGTGCAAGATACGGCCACTAGTCAGCCTGACTCTGGTCCAACGAGTGACAGCGGCGCGAGTTCAGACACTGCCAGCAACGGCGACGCGGGCAACTCACCAGACACCAATCAGCCGCAGACCAATGCCAAAGAATTCAATCAAGGATTTATCGGTGGCTCCTGCGCAAGCAACAGCCAGTGCAGCTACAAAGACGGCTTCTGCGCAACGGCCTCTGAAGGCTTTCCGAAAGGCATGTGTAGCGCCCCATGCAGCAAGTTCTGTCCCGACCAGGCTTCCATGGCGACGACCTTTTGCGTGACCAGTTCTGAGGTCGGAGTACAGAGTCCACCCGGGATGTGTACCGTTCGTTGTGACTTTGGCAAGAGTCCAACGGGCTGCCGGCCCGGTTACAGTTGTGTCAAAATGAAGCGCTACAACGACCCGGCAACGACCATGCTCGCGTGCGTCCCCGGCAAGAGCAACGCGGGCGTAACCTTAACCGCATGCCAGAAGCAACTCATCGCTAGAGGTGTTGGATTTTCGACACTGCCGAACCCCAAGGCGACGCCAAAGGGAGGCAGTTCACCGCTCTGCCAAATCAATGATTTTTTGTCGGTTGAGCCGACCCTCGCTGGAGTAGATTTTCGGGCGAGTTCCCCCACTGGAAGTAAACTCAAGCTCAAACTCAAGTGTGACTTTGCTCACGCGTTGGTTGATATGGCTGAGGAACTGAAGAAAAAAGGTGTCAAAGAGGTCATCCACTGGGGCACATACAATTGTCGCTACATCGGTGGCACCAAGACGCTCAGCGAACACAGCTTCGCTAATGCGATCGACATCGCAGGTATGAAGATGAACGACGGATCGTATTACTCCGTGCTCAAAGCCTGGGAAAAAGGAGCCACTTCGCCAAAGACAGCCGGTGGCCAGGTGCTTAAGTGGTTCGCAGACACAATGTACGCCAAGCACGTCTTTAACGTGATTCTGACCCCAGAGTACAACGCGGCTCACGCCGATCATTTCCACGTCGACTTGACCCCTGGCAGTTGGTTCAAGCAAAGCTTCACCAGCTTTGGAGAGGCTCACGCGGGCTGCCAACACCCCGAAGCGGAGTAAGCCCTTGGTCCGTGGGAGCCGTCGAGCCAGACTATTGCAAGATTGACGAGCGACTCCCTTGTCGTCGAAGCTCTGAGTATGTTCTCAAAGCAAACCCAAGCGACGTTCGCGATTTCGTGGCTCCTTTGCATGAGCGCTTGTGGACTCGACTCGGTAGGACCGCAAAGCATGTCGACCGACGCCGAGAGTCAGGCTCGAACGTCAGATCTCGGAGTGGACCCTCGTAGAGCAGGCGCTATCTTTTGTGCGAGCGTCAGTTGCAACGACAATAATGAATGCACTGAAGACGCATGCGACCCAGACAACTCAATCTGCGTCCATAGCCCTGTGACACAAGCTCTACCCTGCAACCAGCAAAACTCGTGCGAGCGTTTCGCCTGCCTACCCAACGAAGCCACCTGCAGCTACGTGGGCCCGCTACAATGTGACGACGAACAAATCTGCACCACCGACGCTTGCGATCCCGTCGGCGGATGTTTTTACACCCCAAACACCAAACCCTGTGAGCTAATGGACCCCTGTGCGTTGGGTAGGTGCTCAGACGGAGTCTGCCAAAAAAGAGGCGTCGTCAACTGTGACGACGACAACCCGTGCACCGTGGACGCCTGCGGTCCTGAGGGCTGTCAACATGATTCCCTAGCCAATGGTACAAGCTGCGAAGACGGCGACCCGTGTACCGTTGACTCCATTTGCGCCTTTGGCAATTGCGATGCAGGCAGTATCGTATGTCCGTGAGACTGTCATCGCGAGACGAGTGAGGAGAAACCATGGCTGAGTTAATCATCTGGTCTGGCTGGCAAGGCGGCATCGGCGTTGGACTGGTGGTCGTCGCGATGTTCTGGCTGACTGGTAAGGCACTTGGTGCCTCTAGCGCCTACGGTGAGGCCTGCGGCGTCCTTGGCCAAACATTTTACCGGTCTGGCTCCTTCGCTGGGCCCAAATGGCGACTATTTTTCGCTGCCGGTATCGTCGGTGGCGGCCTGATTGCTGCTTGGACTTCGACAGGAACATGGGCCCTGAGCTGGGATATGGGGACGCTTTACTCGTCCGTATTGCCCGCTAGCCCGACCCTCAGAGCGTTGGTGCTCACCTCCGGTGGAGTCATGATCGGCTTCGGAGCGCGGGCCGCAGGTGGCTGCCAAAGCGGTCACGCCATCACCGGGATGGCGCTACTCAATCCACCGAGCATCTTGGCGGGCGGCTTGTTTTTTGTCGGCGGCATTGTCGCCGTTCAGTCCTTGTTCGCATGGGTCGGCTGACCGCTAGGAGTTATCATGTCGAAGACAAGTACAACATCGGTTACGACGGTCGCATTTTTTCCCTTAGGTCTACTCTTTGGTTTTGTGTTGAGCCGAGCTGGAGCGACGACTTACGACTACTACGCAGGTCTCTTTTTGTTCAGTGACCTGCAACTGCTGTGGGTGATCGCCGCTGGAGCAGCGACCGGAGCGGTCGGGATCGCTCTTTTGAAGAAGGTCCAAGCCAAGACTTTGCTCTCTGGTGAAGCGATCGAGTTTGCAGGCAAGCCCTACAAACGCGATCTGATTCCTGGTGCGCTCTTGCTGGGAATGGGCTGGGGACTGGCTGGCGCTTGCCCTGGGACCTTGCTCGCAATGCTGGGCGAAGGCAAAGGCAACGGGCTTTTCACCCTATTCGGAGTGATGCTTGGGACTTGGCTGTATGGCGTCATGCGCGCCAATACGCAGAACTCTAGTCAAGGCGTCGTAGCGCCCGACTGACCGAGCACCATGACTCGTCGCTTGAGTTGGGCCCGTTGCTCCTTTGACAGCTCAGCCGAGCTAGCCAATGCCTTCACAGCGTCTTTGAGGGCTTGAGCCTCATCGCTGAGATGATGCTTTTCCGAAAAACGAAGCCACTGACGAATCGTCGACATAGGTTTGGTTGCTCTTCGATGCTGTTCAGCGAGGGCGAAGGCTCCGGATCCAGGACGGCCCAATTCGGCCTGACTTTTGGCGAACCACCACCACGCACCACCTGCCCAAGAGGTCTCTGAACACCCTTGCGCCAACGCCCGCCACAAGTGCTGGGCGGTGGCGGGGTCACGTCGAACTCGATGATGAAAACGCCCCAAGATGAAGAGCGCTTCGCCGAGTCGCTCTCGGCGTCTTCTATCCTCAGGGCCCGTCAGTTCAGAGCGCCACAGTAGAGGTTCTAAGAGTCCAAGGGCCCGATTTCGACGGTTCGATGAGGCGCCACTCCTCACCAACAGCGCTTTGGCCAGCGCGAGCCTGGCATCATCGGAGGGAGTTTTTCGATAGAGCGCCTCGAGCTTTGGTAAGGGGTCAACGGCCTCTTGAGCCAGCAAGGCGAGATAGCGAGCGCGCCCCTCGTAGCCCATGATGCGACTGAGTTGTTGACCTTGGCCATCGACGATCACAGTTGTAGGTAATCCGAGGACGACATAGCGCTCGATCAAGGGGCGATTGGCCGGATCATCAAAATCAACTCGC
>PBTG01000138.1 GCA_002726535.1 Myxococcales bacterium
CGGAATGTTCCATCTTACTCGCACGGCTCGACCCGAGCTACCAGCGCTATTTAGACAAGCCGCTGTCACACGTCGATCCATCTTTAGTCTTCGGCACGGAAGCAGAGCAGACAGCGGAGCCAACGGCCGCACCGAGCCCATCGGGTCAATCGCTGCCAGTCCCAAGTCCAAATTGGGGAAGTTCGTCGCCCACTCTGACCGTCGGCAGCTTATTTAAACAACAACAATAGAACCCATCGCCAACAACCTGTCCTATACCAGGAGCATCCAATGCAAGCTTTCCTCAATCACGAAGACACACCCTTAACAGACGACGAGATGCAGCGTCTCCACGAGGCCGTCGTCAAGGCTGCAAGACGCCGTTTGGTCGGCCGCCGCTTTATCGAGCTCTTTGGCCCCATGGGTTCGGGAGTCCAGGCGATCCCCTACGACGAGTTTACTGGAGAAGGAGTCGCTGCCGTCGACCTGACAGGTGAAGGCGATACCGGTTCGGTGCTCACCGATCGACGCAGCTTCAAGCCCCTGCCAATCATCTACAAGGACTTTGTCTTACACTGGCGAGACCTCGAGATGTGGCGGCAACTTGGGATGCCGCTCGATGACTCTGCCGCCGCCGGCGCGGCGACCTGGTGCGCCGAGGCTGAAGATCGGCTGATATTTTACGGCGACAAACGTACCGATTTCCAGGGTCTGATGACACATCCAGACCGCCACCAACTCAATCTGACTGATGGGTGGAGCGTACCAGGCGCCGCCTTGAAAGACGTGGTAGCTGCCACCGGCGCCATGTATGAGGCGGGACACTTTGGACCCTACGCAATGGCGGTCAGTCCGAAGCTCTTCGCGAATCTACATCGCATGTGGGAAGACGCGCGAACCATGGAGATCGACAACGTCCGGCGTTTGATAGAAGACGGCATCTTTCGTTGTGATGTCCTGCAGGGGGAATCAGCGGTGGTCGTCTCAACCGGGCGGGAAAACATGGACCTTGCAGTCGGTCTAGACTTAACTGTCGCCTACCTGGGTGCGGAGAAAATGAATCACCCCTTCCGAGTTTTGGAAACCGTCTGCTTGCGGATTAAACACGCCGACGCGATCTGCACCATCGCCTGAGGTTGCATGCCAGACTTTGCTCGAGAGGTCCGGGAACTGCAGGTCGCATTGAGCGACGAGTTCCCGGCCTTTCGGGTAGCCTATAAGCAAGACAGCCTCCTACATCGGATTATCGGCGTCTTATTGCGCCCATTCAACTCACGTTACTTGAGCCACTACACGACCGTTCTTGGAGCCACAGTGTGGTTTCCAAGCCGATCGTGGACTGAGCAGGTCGGCGACAGAAAGATTTATGAAATCCTTCGCCATGAGGCCGTCCACATGCGAGACGCGAGGCGATTTCCACTTGTCTTTCAAATCAGCTATCTGCTCTTGCCGCTGCCTGTGGTCTTTACCGCACGAGCGTGGTGGGAGTTGCGAGCCTACTCAGAGAGCCTGCGCGTCGCCTTCGAACTCGATGGCTATATCAGTCAAGCCCAAGTCGATGAGATCGTAGAGCGCTTCGTGGGCGCCGATTATCTGTACATGTGTCCCTTCCCAAGCCTCGTACAACGCCTGCTCTGTGCTCAACTGCCGGCGCCTCCGAGGGCCCATCAACCCTATCATTCATGACATCAGGATCACATCTACCGCGCCGCGCTCCGAAAACCAGTGATCCTAACGAGATCTCAACCATTCGCATTTACAGATGAAATATCTTTTCCAGCAGTGAATGGCATGGCCCTTGAAACGTTTTATCTACAGGGAGACAACTACGGAGGTGCAACATGCGGTGCCAACACCAACAATGCGACCACCGATGCACGCGGGCTTCTGAACTTGGCTTCAAGTTCTTTGGAGTCTTCGTGGTATTCGCCATCACAATGGTGGCGAAAACTCAACTGGGGCTTTAGCGACAAAGCCCTTTGAGTTTTGCAGCGAGTCGAAGGCCGAGCTCTGCAGCATCGGCGGCGACCGACGACTCTGATGCACGAATTACGCCTTGTCCGGCGTCGAGCATGCCGGATAGCGTGACAACATCACCTGTGAGTACGGCATGGCCTGCAATGGGTGTTCGACATGACCCATCTAACGCAGCGAGCATGGACCGCTCAGCGCGCAGACAGATCTCGGTCTCAGTGCAGTGAATCGCGTTGAGATATCCTTGAACGTCAGAGTCACCGACGCGACATTCAACGCCGATGGCACCTTGAGCGACGGCCGGGACAAAGTCTGATGGATCGAAAATCTCGGTGGCAGCCGACTCGAGCCCGAGTCGTTTCAAACCAGCGAGCGCTAGCAAGGTGGCGTCAGCATGTCCTTGCTCCAGCTTTCGTATTCGAGTCTGTACGTTGCCCCGAAAGGTCACCACATTCAAATCAGGTCGCAAGTGCAAAACCTGTGACCTCCGTCTGAGTGAGGCAGTACCTATCACAGCCCCTTTGGGCAATTGCTCAAGGCGTAGACCACCGCGACTGAGTAAGACATCTCGTGGGTCTTCGCGCGTCAGCAGACACCCAATATGCAGACCCGCCGGAAGCTGCGTCGGCATGTCTTTCATGCTGTGCACCGCGATGTCGACGCGGCCGTCCCGCAGTTGGGCCTCCAATTCCTCTGTGAAAAGTCCCTTTCCGCCGATCTCTGCGAGCGGCTTGTCGAGGATTTGGTCACCCTTAGTATCGATAACAATCACTTGTATTTGACCACGAAGCGATGGCCACGCGAGTTCCAGTCGCTCCCGGACTTCATGAGCCTGGACGAGCGCCAGCGGACTGCCACGGGTTCCAATTCGCATCTTAAACGCTCCTGTCGTCGGCCATCAGGACCACTATGACACCTGCGTCAACAGGTAGCCGACGTCAAGCCCAGCGCTCGAATCTTGGCCCAATACCAAGCGGCTCATTGGTGACCGACCGGATCGAGCTGCAATGCGCTCAAAGACACGCTGCGGTCTTTGAGCCGCCATGTTTGTCGCTGCCCGACCGTCACTCGCGCGCGGATCTGCACCCGCTCTTGCTGAGCCAAACCCATGTCGGGCTTGATGACCGTCGCCCAGCGTCCCGCATCACAAAAATCCAGTGTACAGACCAGATAAGCGGGCTGGTTTGCAGCGCGCCCCTTAAAATTCGCTTCGACCTCAGCCAATTGCTGAGCACTCCATCGAATCGTCACCTCTCCTGGCACACCCTCGAGCATACCGGTCACCACGACATGTACATTTTCGTTCAAATGAAAGGTCAGAGCCACATCGAGTAGACCGAGCTTGTCGATCGCGGGCAAGCACAATCGATCGCTGTGATCGGCGAGAGTACCGGCCAACGCACGGACAAAGTCGCGATCCCACCGAGCATAGCCATGACCAGCGTCAGCGATGAGCGTCGCCAAAGTACTCACTCCAACTCCAGGACTTTCCAACCGGTTGCGCCGTAGGCCTCAAGCGGTCGAAAACGACTTTTGTAGGCCATCTTCGTGCTCTCGCCGATCCAATAGCCTAAGTAGACATAGTCGAGTCCTTGCTCGACACACTGATCGATCAAACTCAACACCATGAAGATCCCAAGGCTGTCTTTATGGCGAGAGGGATCAAAGAAACTGTAGACCGCTGAGAGGCCATCGGAGATGCGATCGACGAGCATCGCAGCCCGAAGTTGCCCACTTTGGTCACGCCATTCGACCACAGCGACCTCGACCGGCGCATCCTCGATCATCGCTCTGTATTCACTCCAACCCATATTGGCCATCTCACCTTGTTGATGGCGTTGCCCCACGTAGGTCTCAAAAAGCGCAAACTGCTCTTCAGTCGCCACAGGTGGACACCAGTGAAACTGCAGGTCTCGATTTTTGCGCAAGGTCCGCGTCATGCTGCGTGTAGGGCGAAATCTGCCACAACACACACGCACCGGCACACACGCGATGCAGCCAGGGCATTGGGGCCGATATGCCCAATTGTGACTGCGACGAAACCCGCTCCGAGCGAGCTTGTCGTAGAGTTCAGGCGCCTCGTCAGAGGTGAGTTGGGTGAGGATCTTACGTTCTTGTCGTTGCGGTAAATAGGCACACGATGACAGTCGCGTCGCCCAGAAATTGATATTCGACAAGTCTTGCATCTGTCGCCCCGTTGGGACCGAGTCTGACAATTCTGTCGGCAGAGCGCCAGTATGAAAGTCCCGGTATGGACACATTGAAACATCGAAAGTATCTCGATAGCGAGAGTTGTCGCTGACAAAGGGCACGCTCATCATCATCAGCGATGGCATCGACCAGTCGGTTGGCTCACGCAAAGTCACGCGGCCAGTTACGCCCCAATCGGCTTGAATCGATCTCCGCCACGTCGCATCTTTCTGACGGCTTGGTTCGCTAAATGCTATGCACTGCCCTAAAGCACGCTGCCTCAAATAAAAAAGTGGCAGACCAGTGATGACAGAGCTTTCGATCAACAGTGCTTAACTTGTTAATGAGCACAAGGAGCGAAGATGAGGATTGCTGTCACGGTCATGTTTGTCCTGTTCATCTGTACGCTTTCGCTCTTCGCGCACCGCTACCTATGGATACGGTTGGTTCGTGACACAGGACTCGCCGGACCGATGCGTGTGTGCGCTAGCGTCGCGATCGTTACCATGTGCGGCGTGATGTTTGCTGGCCCTACGGCCAACCGCCTCTTCGAAGGTCCAATCGCCCTGCTCGCCGCGGCAGCGGCCTTCACATGGATGGGCGTGATGTTTTACAGCCTCGTGACTCTCGGTGGCTCTGATTTGATTCGATGGGCCGTCCGCGCCGCAGGTGTTTTTGACAGTGGCGAGTTGTCTTTGGAGCGCCGGCTCTTCTTACAACGCTCTGTCGGAGTGGGAGCAGCGACAGCTGCCGCTCTCGCTTCGGGTGTGGCCCTGCGAAACGCAAACGCGCTACCGCAGGTCAAGCATGTCGAAGTGAAGCTCAGCAATCTGCCGGCGCACCTCGATGGGTTCACTATCGTCCAGATCAGCGACCTTCACGTCAGCGCCACCATTCGACGCCCGTATGTCGAGCGGGTGGTCGCCATGAGCAATGCGCTCAAACCAGACCTGGTTGCGCTAACCGGTGACCTGATGGACGGCAGCGTGCCACAGCTTCGCGATGAAATCGCCCCACTCGCTGACCTGACCAGCCGATTCGGCAGTCTATTTTGCACCGGAAATCATGAATATTACTCTGGTGTGGAGCCTTGGCTGGTCGAACTTCGTCGAATCGGGATTCGAACGCTTCGTAACGAACATGTCGAGATCGGTGCTCTCGACGACGCCCAAGGGTTGATTGTCGCAGGAATCGATGACGCCCAAGCAGCTCGCTTTGGAGGGGGGCATGGACCAGATGTAGCGCGTGCCTTATCGGGCGTCGCGACCGAGCGGGCAGTGGTCTTGCTCGCACATCAACCCAAGTCGGTCCATGAAGCAGCGGAGCACGCCGTCGATTTGCAGCTGTCTGGACATACCCATGGCGGGCAAATCTGGCCCTTCGGATATCTGGTACGTTTGGCGCAGCCTTACGTGTCTGGCCTACATCAACACAACAAGCTCACACAAATCTATGTGAGCCGAGGCACAGGATACTGGGGACCACCGATGAGATTAGGGGCGCCAAGTGAGGTCACATACCTCACGTTAAAGACGTGCTGAACGCCTATTGCCAATCGTCTCTTGAATCCCACGCCCAAGAGGCCCAAAATGGCAGCCATGACCGCTGCAAACCAAATACAGAGCATTGGCTCTTTGGATCAAGCCACCCCTCGGCTGATTGACGACCTCACCCGTCAACGCAACGAGGACAATGAGCTTGTCTTGGTCGCTCCTGACGCTACAAAAATGATGACTGTGCGTGCACATGAGGAGCCTTTAATCGATCTGATTGACGGCCAGCGCGGCATCGAAACTCTAGCGCGGGCTGGTCTCAAGGCGAGCCCACCGGTACGTCCCATGGCAACGCTTGGGCTGCTGCGTCGACTCCATGTGGCGGGGATGATTGACGGCCTCGAAGCTATCGAGGATCATCTCGTCGCAACTCAGCCAGCGCGCTTTCGTCAACTTAGCGCGGCCTTAGACCGCCGCGTAAGCCTTCCTTTTCTCGGTCGAGGACTCGCGCTGGGGCGCAAGCTCCCGCCGGGTGTGCTGACATGGCTCCCAAAGATTGGCGCCGGCGTCTTTGTCATCGCGATGCTAATCGCCCTCGGAATGGGACGTCACGGCCACATCTTCGCACCTCTGCGCGGAGACAACCTGCCGACGGAGTTGATGATCGGCTGGTGTGCACTCGCTCTGAGCCTATCCTGGCGGGGCTTGTGGCGAGGCATCAGCTTTTCAGTCCTGCAATTGCCTCTGCCCAACGCGGCCTTACGATGGACCTGCGGAATCATTCACGCCGATATCGACGACAAAGATCGGCGCTCTGCGAGTCGGGAGCAGCGTCTCCGGATCGCCAGCACAGGGCTCGCTGCGGTGGGGCTGCTCGCAGGAGTGAGTTCTCTGTTGTGGCTCTTCGTATGGCCCACGAGTGACCCGCTCAAGATGCTCTGCGCCGCCGCGACATATGTATTGCTCGCCGACGCTGCACCTTATGGTCGCGGCAGCGGATGGCATCTGATCGGGATTACCACAGGCATTCCTGATCTTCGACGTCGATCGACTGCGTTTTTGCTGCGTCGAACCCTGCGGAACCTACAGTTTCAGACCCCCATCAAACCTTTGGAGCAGACCTACATCAAGGTGGCCTGCATCTGGCTCGTCCATGGCCTAATCAGTATGACTTTGTTGGTGTGGTACTTCATGCCCGGCACTCTGAGGGCGATGCAGTCCGCGGCGAGGATTGAGGTGGGCGGCTGGTTTGGCGCCGCAATTGCGCTGATGGCGTTGTTGCTGTTGGTGCTCGCAGGGCTATTGGTAGCGGGCTTGCTGGCCATCTTCGGCGGAGCCTTCTGGCAAATGACACGTACGAAAAAAGCAGCTCACAACGAGGGGCAGCGCATCGGTGTTGAAGCCGACATTTTGGTCACTGAGTTGCGTAAGGTCCCCTTCTTAGCGGCCCTGCCTGATGACGACTTGACTGCCGTAATCGCCGGGATGCGACGTGAAAGTCATGTCGAAGGTGCGATGATCGTCCAGCAAGGGCAGCCAGGAGATCGGTTTTGCTACCTGCACGGCGGCTCGGCCAACGTCATGTACGAGGAAGAGTCCGGGCTCGAACATAAGGTGGCGAGTCTGAGCGCAGGTGATTTCTTCGGTGAGGTCGCTCTTCTTGAGACGACGAAGCGAACCGCAACGGTGATCGCTACTGAATCTTGTGAAGTCCTGACGCTCGATCGCGAAACCTTTGTCGCCCTCGTTGAGCGCAGTAAGTTCGCGCGCGAGGCGATCTTGGAGCAGGTGCGAAACGCAGCCTTCTTGCGCAAAGTTCGTGTATTCACTCACCTCAGCGCGCGCTCGATGAGCAGCTTGCTCAAGGGTGTCGAGGTATTGCGACTTGAAGCAGATGAAAAGGTTGTCCAAGAGGGCGATGAAGGTGACTCGATGTTCGTGATTCGTGAGGGCACGTGTCGCGTCTCCAGGACGCTCGACTCGGCCTCTGAGCTAGAGATCAGCGAACTGAGTTCAGGCGACTGGTTTGGTGAAATCGCGGTACTCAGGGGGATGGAGCGCACGGCAACTGTCGTAACGACAGAGCCCTGCGTATTGATTCAAGTCCCCGCGGAGACTCTCGACGCTTTGCTGGTTGACGATTTGGAGACAGGTTTGGCCCTTGAACAGACTGTCGCGACTCGGTTAGTCGCGCTGGAGGCACGCTAATGATTGCCCGTTTAGGACCTCTGATGCTCTTACTCGGTGGCGGAGGCGTGGTCGCGACCGGCGGCGGCACCGTGGGCGAACGTGCCATCAACACCGTGAAGACTGTGTTGACCAGCTATGAGCTTGCAGAGGCGTCTCGATCGCTAGAGTTAGACATCATGCTTGGCATGAGCAGGCCAGAGAACTCCAAGCAGCTGCTGCAGTGGATCCGTAGCAACATGCGGGCTCGCATGGGACGTGATGCAGGGCTCGACCTTTGGGAGACTCCTTACGAATACGTACCAGACAGTAAAGCTGTTTTTGGTATGCGGAGTCTTGGAGCGGATGGTGCTAAGGACAGTTGTCCCGGGGACAACCCTCAAGCGGCCATGGGGAGCGAACAAGCCGATGACGACGTCTGCGCTTGGGTCGAGATCGACCTCGGATCACAAGTCAAAGTCCGGAGACGTCCTTGACGCAGAAGGCTGGCCTGCAGACCAACCTGCGGATTGAAGCCTTCGAGGAAGTCCCGCTCAACCAAGCCCCTGACTTTGCCATCGAGCATGGCGCAGTGCTGCTGCGTGAGTTCTTTGCTCCCAACGAAGTCGATGCCTTGAGGCAGTTGGTCGAGCGCACCCTGACAGAGTTAGATGTCAATTCTACTTGGGGAGCCAACCCCTTCGAATCGCAAGCATGGCTACACCTACAACGAAGTATCTTACCCAGCGCCGAACTCAGCGCTCTGCGCAACCATCGACGGGTTACAAACCTCTTTGAATCAATCTTTGGTCAGTCTGTAATGGTCGAAAGGGGCGACGTATGCCGGGTTGTGTGGCCTAACGAGCCCCCAACTCGACCTCACCAAGACCATTGGTATGTTGGAGGCAGCACCCAAGTATGGACCCTGTGGTTCGCCCTGAGCGACTGCCCATTACAAGCGGGCCCATTGGCCGTCATACTCGACGGACAAAACAAACAACTCCATGAGCACCTCGGCGAAGGCGTCGGCTCGCAGGGTTGCATGGTGGCTAATGACGTCACGTGGACAGCCAGTGACATGCGTCAGGGTGACGCAATCGCGTTTCATTGCATGACGGTTCACCGCGCTCTGCTCAATCGAACCCAAGGTGCGCCGCGTCTTTCGGTTGACTGTCGGTACCAACCTGAAGACGAGCCTGTGCATACGCGAAGAATCGACGGTTCAAACGCTCGTGAGAGCTCGAGTTGAGTTAGGCCCTGGTTCGATCCGACTCGTGAAAAAAGACCCCTTGGCTTCTGTCTTTGATAACGCCCGGGAACTGTAAGACTTGGTTCTGCAGCACGGCATAGACACCCGCTGGCAAGATCTGCACAGCGAGCAACGACTCGGTCAAGTTCTGGATTGCGTCTGTATTGCGGAGCTCGTAGGGACGCATCGCACCCGTAAACACGACAGGCACAGACAGCTCTGGGAATGCTGCGAAAGTCCGCTCACCGGACTCAGCCAGCCGGTCGGTGCCGTGAACGACGATGACACCGTCGTGCGCCTCGGCCATCGCGGCGGCGGTCATCGCAATCAGTTTGTGGTCGCGATCAGTCATCTCCAGGCTGTCTTTGTTCATCAGCGGAACTCTGACGATCTCAAGGCATCTCAACTCCAAGCTCGCGAGCATGACATCGAGCACACTCACACGATTCGATAAGACACCGTCGAGCACGTCGTAGGTCTTCTCAATGGTGCCCCCGGTGGAAATGATCGCGATCACGCGCTTGGACATCCTAAAACTCCCTAGTCGCGGCCCCAAGACCTCTTGCGACCCTCAAAACAAGGCGGGCTGCGCCACTGGTCGTGATGCAGCCCGCCAATTGACAGATATCAGACGCCGATTCACTCGGTCCAACCGGCAGCCTTGAGGTCGTCTTCGTCATAGTAGGTATCAGCGTCATCCCAGAGTTCTTTGGCCTTTCTTTGCTCAATGGTGTTCTCAGGGGTCAACTCTGGTGCAGTGCTCAGATCAAACTTAATGACGTCGTCGAGTAACTTGACGAAGAGCTTGACGTCTTTCCATTTCGTCGCGAAACGCTGCGCCATCAACACTTTGGTAGCGAGGTATTGAGGCGACCCTGCGATCGATTTGTTAAAAGCCGCCTTGCTCTTGGCCTCATCACCGCGGAAGACAGGAATCTTAGTCCAGTACACGCCAAAGTATCGGTATGGTGCGTGGTAGAAATAGGTGGGGTGGAGCGTCTCAATCCGATCCATCATCGCCTTGATGTCGTCTTTGTACTTGAGGATGGTCGTTAATCCTTCCTCTAGCCCCCATTTACCCAAGTTCGTAGCGAACCAGTACATGGCGGGTACAGCAGGCTTTTCCGCCGTCTTGATAGAGTCTGCAAAGGGCTTCTCTGCGCAGAAGTCTTGCCGATATTTTGGCACCTGCAGAGCGAAGGCAATCTCCGCCTCCCGCATGCCCTTTTTGAACATCTCTTTCATCTCTTGGTCACGCTCATCGTCAGTTCGCAAGTGACCGTCAGCGAGTAGGTAGTAGGCCCGACTCAGCTTGACGCGGGTGACAGCATCTTTTGGATTGATCGACAGCGCCTTGTTCCACGCTGAAATCGCCTCACGGATCTTTGCTACGTCTTTGCGTGCGCTCCATGCTGCATCGCCAGCAGCCACGCTCGCGACAGCGTCGCCCTCAGCCGTAGCATTGGGCACCAATTTCCCACAGACATTCTGTCGGGTCGTACCACATCCGATCAGCGCGACACAGGCCAGCGCTAGGGTTAGATTGCGAATCATAATCACTCCTCATGCCGCCTGCGTCTGCGGCGGTCTTCTTAGGCTGCCCACGCTTGGTTTAACCAAGACAAGGCGACGTCAACGGGCGAAAACTAACGGTCTACAAGCGCGACGGCAAGGGCGAATATGCCTCTTCGTCTCCAGTCATGTGCACAACTGCGCGGCGCAGACGCCCAGCCCTGCCCTTCGCACGAGTCCTGAGCGAACGCATGCGTTGTTATTTAATCGCCATGCCACCAGGGAATCCATAGCTGACGTAGTTGTCGTAGCCATAGACGATCAAACCAACAGCAGCTGAAGCCTTCACCAAGTGCTTGCCGGGCTTGAGCGGCATCCTCAGGGCTTTCCACTTACCACCGGAAAAGAGCGACCAACTCGCGGCGTTAACAGGCAGATTGTCGACCAGTACCTGAGCGTTCGCAGGTCCCATGATGTTGATGTAACTCTCTTTGTACTTGTCGGGAACGAGGACGACGTACTCGTCGAGATAGCGGTCTGTCGCGATGCTCAAGATAAATGCGGGGTCGCCGATCTTGGCATCGGTCTTCTCTTTGATGTTTGGACAGTCGGCATTCTTGGTACACATAACGGGCTCGCCCAAATCCTTGAGGTGATAGCCGCACACCTTGGTGCCAGAGAACTTGGTGTTGCACTGATCGTTGTTGGGGTTGGGAGCGTTCGAAGACGCCATGAACTGACCGACCATGACGGGATGATTCGCAGTCATCACAAAATCCGACTTCGACTCAAACTCGAAGAACTGACCTTTATTGAGTACGGGGATTACACCCTGGGGTGGGTCTGTGGTGATCTGCGTGCCATCGACGGACGCCAGCACACGCCACGCATCTTTTTCCTGACCCCGGGGTTTGAGCTTTGAGCCGACATACTGAGTTCCCCAGGAACTCACCGGAATCAACTGCTCTTCGAGGTGGTCAGCACAGCAAGTTACAGGACAGTCAGAGTTCGAGGTACACGGCCAGCCCTGACTGGCACAGGTCCCCTGATTGAGGCCGGGCGGAATCACACACTTATTCGTGTCTGGAACATTCGAGCCCTCCGATCCACCAAAGACGGCCACAGCGCGATCGGCCTGGACCCAAGTGCCTGTGAGATCAGCGCCGATGGCGTTGGTCTCAATATTGAGTACTTCACCTTGGAGCAACGTGACCTTATGCGTCTGTCCTGGATTGAGCCCCGGCACGCCCTTGCCGGGCAAGGTCTTACAGGTCGGCTTGACGGTCACGTTGGTCGTACCTGCAGCGGTGGCAACGACGGTGAGGTAACCGCGTAAGTTATTGAAGTTCTGCTGCCGACTCATGATGTAATATTCTTTGCCCAACGCGTTCGCTGGCAGCAACAACGAGGCGTCGTTGCTGAAGACTTCGTAATTCTGCAGAGGGTTGAACTGATAGACGACGATCGGCACGTTGCTCTGAACGCGGTACGCGTTTGTGCTGATGCCGGTGCCATCCAAATTCAGCGGCTGGCCACCGAGCGCCGGTCCAGGCAGGTTGATGACCTGCAGCCCCTTGCCTGGCACCTGGAACTTGGCTGATTTGCCTGCCCCAGTGGTGACGGTCACAGTCGCCGGCTTAGCCTTTGTGTTCGATACGATGAGCGAATACTGCATATTCTGAGCGTCGCAGAGCTTCGGACCACACGGCACCTGTGCGTTGTCGAGGTCGACAGCCCAGTAATCACATCCAACGGCCGTGTTGCTCTTGAAATCCGAGCCACATGGGTCGACGCAAAGTCCGCCGAGGCAGGCCAAGTCTTTGGCGCCGCAGTCGTCTTTGACCTCCCAACCCGAGCCATCGTTTTTGCAGCGCATCGCTTTGTAGCCTTCGCATTTTTGCAAGCCGGGTGTACAGAGTTGGCATTTGCCGGCGATACACAGAGTCGAGCCGGCGCACGCCATCACGAAGTCCGCGTCAGACCCCGTCTCATTGCATTTGAGCACCGATTTGCTCTGATTTTGGCCTTTGGCAGGCGGCGCGCAGAAGGTCGTTTTCGGCTGGCAGAGGGCACACTTGCCGTTGAAGCAATAGGGATAGTTATCCGGACAGGTCTTGTAATCCCAGGTCTTACCGTCGGCCTGACAGACCGCCACGAATCCATTTTTGCAATCGGTCGATCCGGGCTTGCAGCTGACATCAACGCACTTGTAATTCTCGCAGTTGCCTGTGGATTTGGAGCAATGCAGATCCGTAATGCATTGGACGCAATAGCCATCGAGC
Organism: Myxococcales bacterium; assembly: GCA_002726535.1. Lineage (GTDB taxonomy): Bacteria > Myxococcota_A > UBA9042 > UBA9042 > UBA9042 > UBA9042. The sequence continues at coordinate 12,846 of PBTG01000138.1, forward strand.
ACCGCACAATAAGGCGTTCCCGGAAAGGCCTTGCAGTCGCTCGGTTTCTTGCAAATGTTCGAAGAGATGGGGCCGGTGTCTGCCGCGGCCGCATCGCCTACGCCGGCATCCTTGCTGGAGCCGGACGAGGACGAGTCAGTGGCCCCGCCCCCCCCACTCGAGTCGGTCGTAGCAGCGCCCGCATCTGTCTGCGTAGTCGAGCCAGCCGCGTCAACGGCACCGCTGGTACCCGTCGCCGTGTCCGGCAGGTCTACGCCGCCGCCTGTGTCAGGAGTCGAGGGTTTGTATTCGCTAGCTTTGGAGCCGCAGCCAGTGCTCATCAACATGAGCACAGAGACCGTCAGGCCCCAGGCCAGCATCGCTCGCATCGGATTCGTTTGTCGCATTCGTGTCCTCATTGGGAGCGCCCTCCGGTCGGTGGAAGTTCACAATGAGCCTTCATCGTCACGAAGACTCCCCACCGATCGCAGCCCGGAGTATACACCTTGCCGATCGCAGTGGCCAACGATGAAGTGTTCGCCATCGGTGGAACATCCTGAAAAAATCGCGTAGATGAGCACTACGAAGCCATTGTTAGCAGATCGATGCTTGTCATTGGACGATCTCGTCGTCGCCACTTCACCGCGCTTTTTGGGGTCATGAGTGACACACAGAGCGAACAACTCTAGGCTCACCTGCACTGGCGGCATTGCACCCGGGAGAGATGATGTTGAGTACGAAATTTAGGCCGACTCTAGCGATGACGCTCTGCGGATTGATGCTAGCGAGTTGTTCTGACAACAAAAACGCGCAGCCCATCGACCTGTCCGCCTTATCGGTGGGCCTGAGCGAACCTGACTCTCAAGGCTACAAAGCCGAGGTGCGCTGGACGGAGTCTGGAGTCCCCCACGTCATCGCAGATACCCTAGATAGCGCGATCTTTGGACAAGCCTATGGCAACGCTACGCTCAACATCTGCACCCTGGCCGACATCGTCGTCATGGCAAAGAGCCAGCGCGCGAGTTACTTGGGTGAAGGGGAAAATGGTCAGTGGCTCGAGTCTGACTTCGCTCATCTCGCGCTCGGAGTACGCGCTCGAGCGGAGGCTTCATGGGGCCAACTGAGCCATCGTGCGCGACGCGCGCTGATCGCCTACGCAGCAGGTACCAATCACTACCTCGCGACAAC
>PBTG01000139.1 GCA_002726535.1 Myxococcales bacterium
AGTATCGACTGCTCAGCGTCGACGACAGCGCCGAGCGTACCGTCGTCACCTTGAGTGCTGATGGGCATATTTTGGGGCCTGATGGAGCCCTTCGCTGTGGACTCGTCAAGGAGTATACGCTGTGGGCCAACGAGGCTTGTTTGAGCTGCTCCTGGAGTTTCGAGTGCGAGTCGACTTTCCCTGACGGACTCGACTTCGCGGTCGAGCTCAATCTCAGTACCTTAGGTGAGTCCAGGGCGCCTGAGGTGTTCACCGGTCAACAAGGCGCCATTTCGCAGCCCTTTTCAATGGTGTGGCCTCAAGCCGCCGTGGGTCTGAATATTGAAGGTCAATCAGATTCTTGGTGCTTTGAATCAGAGCGAATTGAGACCGTCGCTCAACCGCTTGGCCAAGCCGCTCAAAGCAACGTTCAGGGGGTGTGCGTAATGGCCCGTCACCCTCTGCCGAGTGGAGCGAGTGGCTTTCAGTGCGGCATCCGATTGACGTGGATGGATTGCCAAGTTTGAGCCCTAGCCGTTGGCACGACCATCGAGGGCGCCAAGTGCCGCGCGAATGGCTTTGTCAGCCTGGGCGACATTTTCCTCGTCGCCCCCAAGCCAAACACGACCATAAGCACCAAATGTGCGGAACTCCAAGACCTTGATGGTGGCATTTTTCTCGGCCTCATTCGCAGCGAGAAGTGCGTAGCCGGCAGGATGAACCTCGAGCAGATACAGAGTCTCGCCTTCAGCGAGCATGTCACCGTGGCGCATCCGATTGACGATCATCGCATGATGCCCGGCCACACCGGTGATCATCTGGGCGTTGCGGATGTGAGGCTTGAGCCGATCTGAGGTGTGAATCCCATAAAACTTGAGCACAGCTTCCCCGGCGGCCTCAATTTGGCCTTTGTCCGTGGAGTGCACCTCCAACATGCCGAAAGCGCGCTCGACGATCTGCATACCTGGCGTCACATCCGTGTTCTTGAGCACGGTGTCCGTTACACGGTTGATACTCATCCCTGGCGCCACTTCGACCAAGAGTGCTGCTTGATTTTGTAGGGGCAGGTAACCGCCAGCGACGGTCGCGACAAAAGACGCGGTTTGCGGTTGTAGGCTGTCGATCACGGTGTATGTGCGAAGCTCGATAGAATCGGCCATGGACCCCTCTCATGCAGGTTTCTGACCTAGTTTGTAGGTGAAGCAGACCGCACAGGCAACCTGAGCCCTCACCAATTTGTGATCATGTCGAGATTTTCTCTTCGATCACGCATCTATCTTGACGGTCCCTTGCCTTTGTCCCTCGCTAACACGCATGGTGGGTTTATGAGTCAGCCGCTGCCCAAAGACGACGCCTCGCTCATCGCACAGCGACGTCAGGCGATCGCCCGTCATCGCCGACGGTCGCTAGGCCTGCTGCGTAGCCTGGGGCGCTCCAATCGCTTGTTCCCGCGTAAGCTGGTGGTCACCAGAGATGGCAAATGGATCATCGCGATGGCTTTGCTCTTGGGAGTGGGCGCGGTCAACACCGGAAACAACCTGCTCTATCTGGTGTTGAGTCTGCTCATTAGCATCATCGCGATCTCTGGCGTTCTCAGTGAAGCCAATCTCCGCAACCTGCGAGTGGCTCGGTATTACGGTCGAGAACTAGAGGTGGGCGTCGCGACTATGCTGCGTACCGAGGTTCACAACGACAAGACTCGGGCCTCATTTAGCATTGAGGTCAACGAACTAGTTGAAGAAGGCTTGGTACGTCGACCGGGCTACGTGTTGCATTTGCGCCCTGGCGAGGTCGGCCAAGCCTTCACGATGGTCAGACCAACCCGGCGAGGGCCGATTCTCAGCGAGGGCATGCAGGTCGTAACCGCTTACCCCTTCGGCTTCGCCCGGAAAACGCGTGTGCTCGAAGACCAACAACGCTGGTGGGCGCTCCCTCCGATCTGGAAGACACCGCTGCTGGCCTCTGGTGCGACTGAGCGGGGCTTCGTCGCCGAGGTCAATCGCAAAGGCGCTGGCAGTGAGTTGATGGGCTTGCGCGACTGGCGCCCTGGCGATGCTCGTCGCGACGTCCACTGGAAGGTCTCTGCCCGTCGTGGACGGTTAATTACCCGTGAATGGCAAGCTGAAGCGAACCAGGCCGTGATTGTTGAGTTCGTACACCTCGCGCCTACCGACAGCGATGACCCCAACGAGCTTGACCCCGCTTGTGCGCGAGTCGCTGGCATCTGTGCGGCCTTACTCGATACCCAACTGGCTGTAGGTCTGTGCACGGACCATGAGTTGATCGAGCCGCAGACCAACGAGCAGGGCGAACAATTGTTACGAATTCGGCGTTCGCTGGCCGGCTTGAGCTTTGCAGACCGTCCTCCGCCACCGACGTGGCCTCTGGAAGACGACGTCTGGTCTCAGCATTGCCGGCGAGCTTGGGCTCAACAGCAAGGCATCGACGGCGTCCAAGGTTTTCGATGGTGGGCTGGCCACGGCGTGGTCGGTGCCTATCGAGTGCGCGTCATCTTTGCTTCGCGCTCTAGCATCTCGGTGAGTGGCCCCACCCCTGACGTTGTGGTCCAGCTGAGTCCTCAAGGAGAAGTGCTCGAAGTCCGCGATTTGGCCTCTGAAAAGTTGGGGGTCGCATGAATTTTGAGCGACTTCACAAACGCGTGGGTTACGGCTTGGTAGCCGTATCTTTTGCTGTGATTGCCGCCAGTGGGGAGATCGGTGCTGGCTTCTCAGTGGCATTTGGGATTGCGGGACTCTACAGCTATTTTCGCACTACAGATGGGCCTGTCCGTCCCCTTACAGCTCGGATCTGGACCGGCGTTTTGCTTGCGTCCCTCGCGCTGTTGACCTTGTGGGCCTATCAAGATGAAAACTGGCTCCTTCACAGCCTAGAATTCGCTTTGTTGATGACCTTGAGTCGGCTCTTTCAACGACGTTACGCTAAGGACTACGTTCAACTCTATGCGCTGAGTTTCCTGTTGATGTTGGTTGGTGCTGTCATCAACCCAAGCTTGATGTTTGCTGTGAGCTTTTTGCTCTACGCGATCTTGGTCATCTGGGGGCTCACGATGGCCCACTTGGCCCGCGAGATCGAAGTTCAGACTCGCACCGGCCCAGAGCATCTCGAGCCGGATGAATCCAAACCGGACTCTGTCAAGGATGACGATGAGTTGCCCGAATCTCCGATCGCGCCCGAGACCTTGCAATGGCGTCGGAGACGTTTAATCGGTGGTGGGTTTTTAGTCGCTTCGAGCCTCATGGCGCTTGCGGCTTTGATGGTATCGATGCTTTTTTTCTTCTTGTTTCCCCGACTTGGGATGGGGTTCTTCCATGCCCAGACCCGAGGGGCGCAGTCTGTTACTGGATTTTCCGAGGAGGTCAAACTCGGTAATTTCGGCAAGATCAAATCCAGTGCTGAGGTTGTCATGCGTGTGCGCTTCCCTGAGGAGCCCGATCGCTTGCAACGTCCTATTCGCCTGCGTGGCATCAGCTTCGACCAATTTGACGGTCGCAATTGGTCACGCGTAGACGGCCCTCGCTGGCACATCCCCCGACGCGTCGGCGAACGTTTTGAAGTGATTGAGTCCAAAGGACTCAATCGGGGGCAAACGCGGCGCTATCTGATGCACGTGTATCTAGAGCCCCTGCAGACAGAGTTGCGGGTGCTTTTCACGCCGCCTCAGACTCGAGCTATCAGTTTCTTAGACAGTGATTATGACATCTACCGCGGGCGTCGAAAGCGCCTACAACAAGGTTTGGGAGGCGATTTTACGTACAAAGCGCCTCGAGAGACGTCTTTGGCCTACGCTACCGAAGTCTCCGAGCCGGTCAGTGAGTCTGCCCGTCGCGCAGCCATCGCAGCAGGAGTCGATCAGCCTGTGGCACGTTGGATCACAGACCGATGGACACAGTTGCCTGATCAGTTCGATCCTCGCATTGGGAGATTGGCGCGCACATTGGTCGGCTCCAAAGGTTCTGCTTTGGAGCGTGCGCTGAAAATCCAAGCCGCTCTTCGTAACGACTGGTCATATTCCTTGGCAGGCGATCAAGACCCCGACGATCCACTTGGGGATTTCCTCTTTGGACGCAAGGAGGGACACTGCGAATACTTTGCTACCGCGATGGCAGTGATGATGCGCTCGCTCGGTCATCCAGCTCGGGTCGTCAATGGCTACCTCGGCGGCCAGTTTAACGACTTCGGTGATTATCGGATGCTCAAACAGGGCGATGCTCACGCTTGGGTTGAGGTGTTCTTCCCGGGATATGGATGGGCGACCTTCGAGCCAACGCCACCCTCTGGCCAGCTAGCTCCTGAGCTGACCGGTCTGGTCGGATGGGCGCGTCGAGCTGCCGATGGGGCGGCGATGCTCTGGTATTCCTGGGTTGTCGAATATGACCTCGAGAGACAGGTAGCGATGATGAGGCGTGTCGGTCGTATCTTGCGGAAATTTAGCGGTGGTCTGCGCATTGGAAGGAAAAAGTCCAAAGGTCTCAGGCGGGTCGAAGAGCCACAGCAAAAGCCCAAGGAGGTCGAAAGTATCGATCTTCAGCCTTGGCTGCCGGCTTTGTTGGTGTTGGTGTTACTGATAGGTGCATTCGCGTTGTGGCGAGTCCGCAATCGGCATGTAGATCTGACACACCCTCGCTTACACAAACTTTCGATGAGGCTCGAGCGGGTGCTCGCACGCCACTCGATGCAACGCCAGTCGTGGGAGACGTGGAGCGCAGTAGCCGAGCGTCTGCAATCGCACGATCAAGATCTCGGCGTGTCGATGTACGAGTTTGCTCGTGATTTTGATCGCGCTCGCTATGGACCCCCAAATGAGGCCGCGACCGGCCGAGCTCTTCACAGCGGCGCTGCGCTGCTGGTCCGGCTCAAGCGCTATCGCCCGAGCGACAAGATCGCTGCCTGATCTGCCCCACTTGCCTCAGGCTGCCGAGAAGGTCACACTCTAAGAGCAGCAGGAGGCGCAACAATGCAGCGAAGATCTCTGTGGTATCGATCCGTGACGCGCCATGTAGGCCTTTCACTCATCGTCTTGATGGTCTTGGCTCCGGCTTTGGACGCAGAGGCCCGCCGCCGTCGCCGTCGCCGTGCACGAGTGAAACCACCGGCAACAGCGACCATTGAGATCTTGTCTATGACCAAGGGCGCGACGATTTTCATCGATGATCGCAATGTCGGTCGGGTTCCGCTCAATAAGCCAGTGACGGTCTCTCCGAACCAATCCCATGTGGTACGCCTGCAAAAACGAGGCTTTACCCCCTACGTAGAGACGGTCCGGCTGAAACCCGGGACGTCTCGAGAGTTAGAGGCGGATCTCGTACCTTCCGGGGGCATCTTGCAGGTGATCTGTAACGTGCGCCGCGCCCAAGTTCTGCTCGATGGTAAGCCCATTGGTCGAACACCCTTTGACGGTGACATCCCCGCTGGCAAGCACAAGCTCGAGGTCGTCGCTCCAGGCAAGCAGCCTCAGTCACGCTTGGTTGACCTTCGAGCTGGCAACCTCATGAAAGTGGCCTTTGTGCTCAAAGCTCCTCCGCCCCCGGTCGTCAAGAAAGACAATTCGGTCTTCGGCCGCTGGTGGTTTTGGACGGCTGTCGGGGCCGCTGTCATCGGTGGTGCTACCGCCGCTGCGCTCGCGAGCCGCGATGTCCAAGTTAGTGCACCTCAACCCAACTTGACCCTGAAGCTCTCGCCGAATTGATTCGTCCCTTGCACACAGGGTTCGTCTGTGCTGATAGGGCGAGGAGATGGCGGTGCTAGCGGTTGTTCAGTCACATAGAGGTCTTTGTTGCCTTCTGTTGGGCATGTCGGTTTTGGGATGTGCTGGACAAGACCGCCTGTCCCAAGCCCCAGCCACAATCAGTGACGTCATAGGTTCGCTCGATAGCGTTTCGCTCAATGACCTCAGCGTTGAGACGGACACCTTCGCTAGAGTCGATGGGACCGCTGCAGAGGTGGATGCCGAGCTCGCGCCATCAGATGTACCGGTCGTCGACACAACACACACAGATGCCGTGCAGGACTCTTCGAACCCAACGATCGTCGATTCAGGTTCCGATTCTCCGGACGCTACGGATCCAGGGCTTGCCGACTCAGGCTCCCCATCACAGGACAGTGTGTCGATGGATTCCGATGCACTAGACGCACTAGGGTCGACGCCCGACTCGAGTGGTAGCGACGTGACGGGTTCCTGCCTCAAAGCAACTGACTGTCCACCGGGCAGTACTGCCTGTCTGGTCGCTATCTGTGAGGCAAATCAATGCGCTCTGGCTGCCGCAGCGACTGCGACGACCTGTGACGATGGAGATCTCTGTACACAAGGAGACTCTTGTGGAGCCGGAGTATGTATCCCGGGAGCCGCGACGCTCTGTGACGACGGCAATCCTTGTACGACCGATAGCTGTCAGCCCAATTTGGGCTGCGCCGCTAGCCACGACGATCAGGCCAGTTGTAGTGACGCCAATCCATGCACTGTACAAACCTGCAAGGCCGGCCTTTGTGTGGTGACTTTAAGTCAGGCGACGTGCGACGACGGCGATACATGTACGACCAAAGATGTCTGCGTCGCCGGGCTCTGCAAGGGAGAGCTTGACTCATGTGATGATGGCAACACGTGCACAGACGACGCGTGCGGCGCCAAGGGCTGTACGCATCAGGCCAATAGCACCCTGTGCAATGATGGCGACCTCTGTACGGGCCAAGATCTCTGCGTCAAGAGCGCGTGCGTCGCCGGGCTCAAAGTTCAATGTGACGATGGCAACAAATGCACCGGAGATAGCTGCCAGCCAAAGACAGGTGTGTGTATTCACACTGCGATTCAAGGATGTGTAAGTTGCAAGGCGAAGCTCCAAGGCGGACGCTTGGTTCACGGTAGTGCGCCACCTTTGGTGAAGGTTGATCCGCTTTGCAAAAAGCTCTCCTATGGCTTGTATCCGGGGCAGGGCCAGGTCAAAGCCGCTCATCTGCTGCCTGATTTTTCGTTCGCTGGCTACATGGGTGGGGGCGTTGCGATCCCTACGATTGCGGTCAAGAAGACTCTTAAACCAGTCGCAGGTGATGACAAAAAGCAGATTCAGTCAGCCATTGACCAACTCAGTGCACTGCCGCCTGACGCCCAGGGGTATCGCGGCGCTATTTTGCTGACCAAAGGCACCTACCAAATCAGCGACACCTTGGTCATCGCTGCGAGCGGGATCGTGCTCCGTGGGGTCGGGCAGGGCACGAGCGGCACGATTGTCGTAGCTACGAAAAAAGCCCAGCATGACCTCATCCACTTCAAAGGGAAGGGCTCGGGATGGAGTCAAATCAAAGGCACTCAAACCAAGATTACCTCGGCGATGGTCCCAGTTGGAGGTCGTACATTGACTCTGTCCGATGCGTCGTCGTTGAAGGTTGGGATGACGATTGCAGTGCGCCGAACACCCAATCAAGCGTGGATCGACCTGCTGGGTATGGGTAAGTATGGCTGGACGCCTCAACAGTACGCTGTCAACCATGAACGAACGATCGTCGCTATTGAAGGCAAAGTAGTGACGGTCGACATTCCGCTGGTGGATGCCATCGAGTCACAATACGGAGGAGGAGAGGTCTTTGGGGTCGATTTCAGCGGTAGAATCCAACGCTCTGGTCTCGAAGATGTCAGGCTGGTGTCCGAATATGCCAGCCCTACGGACGAAGCCCATGGGTGGAACGCAATCAAGCTTTCACGGGTTGAAAATTGTTGGGTACGCAGGGTCACCGCTCAGCACTTCGGCTACTCAGCTGTGACCATCGAAAAAGAGTCTGCTTTCAACACCATCGAAGAGGTTGCTCAGCTCGATCCAAAGTCGCAAGTGACCGGTGGTCGACGGTATTCTTTCAACATCTCCGACGGCGTCGGCAATCTATTTCAACGTTGTTTCGCGCGGCAAGGACGCCACAACTTCGTCACTGGCAGTCGCGTTACCGGCCCGAATGTGTGGCTCGATTCGCTTAGCGTGCAGAACAACAGCGATGAAGGGCCTCACCATCGATGGGCGACCGGGGCCTTGTTTGACGCTTGTATGTCGAAGTTCTTCCACGTACAGAATCGCAAAACATCTGGCACCGGCCATGGGTGGGCTGGCGCGCAAACCCTGTTCTGGAACGTCTTGGCGACCTCTGAGCTGCGTTGCGATGCACCAAAGACTGCAATGAATTGGTCCGTCGGATCGATTGGTACAAAATCCCAGGGTATTTGGGCGCCTGAAGAGCCCTTCGGTCTCTTTGAGAGTCACGCAAAGCCCGTCGAAATTCGCAGTCTATATCTCGCCCAGTTGGCCGACCGACTCGGTCAAGCTGCTGTGAGCGCTGTTACCATCGCTGAGCAATCTGGTTGGATTTGGAATCGACTCAACGCCTGGGCGGGTAAGGAGCCTCTATCCAAGACGATCAGCAATACACCATCTGGTTGTAAAGGGCTCGTGGCAGGCACGGTATGTTGCGCCAATTCATGCGGAGTTTGCGGAGGAACTGGCTGTTCGGCCCGGCCTGGTGGTGTCACAAGTTGCTGTAGCGGGTCGATCAAGCAAGCGAACAAGTCATGCAGCAACAATGCGCCGCCTTGTGTTTTACCTTGAGCGAGTATGCAGACTTAGACCCGATTAGGTCTCGTCGCTCGGGGCAAGACCGGCAGAGCGCTTAACGGCTACTCGAAGTACGCGTTTGTCGTCCGCTTCGAGCACGGTGAAGCTCAAATTTTCCCACTCAAAAGCTTCGTCACCCTCAGGCAGCTTGCCGAGTTGGTCTGTGACGAAGCCGCTGATAGTGCTGTAAGGCGTCTCATCTGGAAATTCGATCTCCAGTCGTTCCTCTACGGTTCTAAGATCCGCGCTGCCGTCGACGAACCACTGATCTGGTCCTGCAGCCTCTACCAAGCGCTCGACCTCATCGTGTTCGTCATAGATTTCACCCACGAGCTCTTCAAGCACATCTTCGAGACTCACGACGCCCGCGGTTCCGCCGTGCTCATCGACGACCACAGCGATGTGAACCGCACGGGTCTGAAACTCTCGCAGTAGCGCACCCGCCTTTTGGGTTTTGGCGACGAACATGGCCTCGCTTAAGTGCTCAGTGAGCTTGAATGTTGTCGGGACAATGTCATTGCCCAGCAGGCTCTTCGCGTAAAAGAGACCGAGGACTTCATCGGTGGTCTCGCCGAAGACTGGATAGCGTGACAGGGAGGTCTCGCGGACGACTTCAACCACTTCATCGTGGCTCAGGCTCGCGAGCAGCCCCACCACTTGCGTTCGTGGAGTCATGATGTGGTAGACCGACGTGTCCCAGAGGTCGAAGACGTTTTGCAATAGGTCGCCACGGCTGACGTCAATGCTGCCCTCCTCACTGCCGATTCGAACCATGTCCTCGATCTGCTCTTCGGTTACGACGAAGCCACCGGCCTCGGTGTCCACGCCGATGAGCCTCAGCATCCTTTTGGAGATCCAACTCAATCCTCGCGTGATGCGAGTGGTCGCGAGATGAAAGCCCCAAATGATCCAAAAGGGTCGCAAGAACCAGGTGGGATTACTCTTGGCGAGAGTTTTCGGTGCGATCTCACCGATGACGAGTACCAACATCGACAGACAAAACACGCCCGCTGTCGTGAAAGTGTCTGCCCAACTCGCGGCGATTGTGCCCGCGCTGACCATAGACAACATCAACTTTGTGGTCAGGGCTGACGCGAAAATGTTGACCAGGGTGTTGCCTGCGAGCAACGAGGTCAGGATTTGAGTGTGATCGTCAAGCCAGGTCTCGAGGAAGTTCTTCGGACCACGGTCTTCATCGAGCAGCCTACGAACGCGAGGTTCGCCCATGCTTGTTATGGCCGTTTCAGAGCCAGCGAAGAGGAAGGACAGGATTAAACAGACGATGATGAGCGCGATTGTACTGAAAGGGTCATCCGCTGCGACAGCAGGTGGTTTGTCCAACTCCAAGACCTCCGAGCACGTACGTTAGTTGTCGTGTCATAGAATAATACCGGTGATTTCCGGCGTCGGCAATGGTCGCGTCAAAGAGTTGCTTCGTATGGATGGAGGGACCCTGTGATCGGCGCTTTACCCTCAGTTAAATGGATTGACTCCGCAGACACCTTGCGTACCCACACTGACGTAGTCGGTGGAGTTCTTAATGCAGTCAGGCAGCTCTGGGTTCCATTGTTCACAGTCAGAGTTTGATTTGCAGATTTTGGCGCAGACCTTAAAGGGTTCGGCTGACGTGCGTGCCGTGTTACCGCCAGAGATCGATTTTTCGAAGGCTGAGGCGAATCCACCATCGACGCTACATGGTACCGAATCACCCGATCCACAGTTGTTATTTTTGGTGCAAAACTTGATGCCTGACGTGTACGCAGTCAGAAATCCACCGTCGAAGCAGTGACCGTACATACAGTCGCTGTCTTGCGTGCATTTTTGTCCGTGCTCAAGCCCGTTCGCCGCCTTCACGGGGGGGCATTGCCACCAAGGACCGCTCCTGCCCTCATCTACGCTGGACCCGCAGCTCGCAAAGAGCATCAAAGCAGCGATAACGATAATGGAGTTCATTGTATGCATGATAAGTCCTGGTCTAAGACGGTCTGAGTCGTGATTCTGCATGGCGAGACAGTTCTTGCCAACTCAACATGAGCAATCATTACGGTGGAGTGCACCATGCTTGGCAGAGGCTGGCCCGTCGAGGGCAGGGATAGCTCTGGTCTGCCGGTCCGCGGAGCTCCCAGATGAAGCTGCTGAGATCGAGTCTCCACAAGTCGGCTAGCGGGCCACAACTGCCTCGGCCGCCGAAGAGCCACAATCCTTCAGCGTGAGCAGAGATCAGCGCATGGCTGCGCCGAGCCGGGCTGTCTGCGTCGATCTGCACCCATTTATCGGTTGGGATGCAGGGATTGCTTTGGGGCTCTAACACGCCACCGACGGTTGCTTGGGCGCCAAGATCGCCGACACGAATACGCTCCCAACCGGCAGTACTTGTGAAGCGCCACAGGTCATTGCGAAGCTTTTGCTCCGAGTCGTCTCGACCGCCAAAGAGCCAGACTGTGCCTTGACTTTGAGCCATCGAAAAACCGTGTCTTGCAGAGGGACCAGATAGGTCTAGGCGTTTCCAACTCATCTTTTTGGTGTCGAATTGCCACGTGTCGGCTGTAAGGCCATTGGCCGCTTTCCCGCCAAACATAATCAGGGTCTTACCCGATTGTAATGCGACCAGCCCATGGCCGGAGCGCGCCGATGGAAACGAACCAGTGGTCGGCGGCAGCTCCCACTGGTTTTGGTCGAGTCGATATCGACGAATGTCTTGCAGATAGATGGAGGGTTGGTCGTTGATCGCTGCGTCGCCGCCGAAGACCCAGACGCTCGGAGGCTCCACTTGCGCTGCGATTGCCGCACCGTGACGCAGTGGTGCGTCGGCGGTTGACGTCAATGTCCAACGAGCTGGCGATCCGCTCAAGCGCCACAGGTCGCCATAGAGCGACCAGGGGCCGCCCGCTTTGTCTCGACGTCGGCCCCCAAACATCCACACGCTGTCGAAGCCTCCAGTGCTCGCCGCGGATTCCCTTGGGAGGGGGACTGGGCCGGCATGGGCTTGCCAACCTTTGCAGGGACGCCATCGATGGGCAGTCCAACTAGATGAGCCAGGTTTGTCACAAACTCCACCGAGTTCGGGATTGCCTCCGAAGATTTCGAAGCCTTCATTGACCCAGCCGCCACCCAAAGCAGATCGTCCCGCTGGAGAGGTGGTGTTATCAGGCATGCTGCAGTCGACTCCGAGTGCGTCATCCTCTGCAACATCGCTCCACCAAGGCAGGTTTTGGCAGAGTCCATCGATACAATGTGTTTGAGGCGGGCAAGTTTTTCCCAGCCCACAGGCGCGAGGCTGTTCGTTACAAGACATCGTCAGTAGCCCGACGATCATCGCTGCCAGGCTTCGCATTAGGGTCCGCATGTACATCCGGGACTCGTTGGCGAAGCGACGACCCAAACGTCATCGATGGTCACTCCCTTGAAGAGATCGACGTTCGTTACACTGCTGACAAAGCGTAGCGACAGGGAGAGCTCCGCTTGGCTCTGCGTGACTTCGAAAGGCAGGCTTAGTGCGTCGCCGGTCGCTTTGGTGGAGCACAGTGTACCGCTGGTCAGGGATTGACCATTGGCAAGGACCTCGAACGACCCCTTGGAGCAATCGGTCGAGTCTACCGCCAGGGTCGCTGACATTTTGATCTGCCAACTGCCCGCTCTAAGCGACAAAACAGGCAAATTGGCCTCAAAGGTTCCGTTGCCCAAAGGACAGCGTAGGGTAGCGCTCTTGTTTGTGGCTGTACTCCACACCTGCCAGCCTCCTCCTCCCTTGCCAGGGACGGCATCGGTTAAAAATGACCATCCCTGAGCGTCGCCGTCGTCGAAACTCTCTTCATACACCACGGGAGCGAGGCAGCGAGTGGTCTGTTTGCACGTCCCGAGTTTACACCATCCGACGTTGCAAGCACCAAGGACCTTACATTGCAGCGCTGAGTGGCTACATGTCGCAGTCTTGAGGTCACAGGCATCGTCCGTACAGGGATAGTTGTCGTCGCAATCTTTATCTTGGCCACAGCATCCTGGGGCGTTGGATTGCTTACCGACGCAAGTCCCTTTGCCGTCGCAGGTGTCATCGGTCGTGCACACCGACTCGTCGTCACATGGGGTCCCCGGGGGTCTCCAAGCAAAGACGCACCCTTTGTCCGCTTTGCAAAGGTCGACCGTGCAGGAATTGTTGTCGTTGCAGGTGATGGGCCCGGTGCTTGTGCACGATCCGAGCTGACAGGTCTCCATTCCGTTGCATGCGTCACCGTCGCTACATGTGCCTTGGTTCGCCGCGACCGTCAGACATCCTTTGGCTGGCAGGCAGAAGTCCAGGGTACATACAAGGCCATCATCACAGGTCAGTTGACTCGTGCCCTGGCACAGTCCCGTGACACAAGCGTCACTCAGGGTGCATGCAGACCCGTCGTTGCAAGCCAGACCAGAGACGGCGGTGTGGCTACAGGTGCCGGTCGTCTTGGTACAAGTATCGATTGTGCATGGATTGGTGTCGTCGCAGTCGTCATTGAGCTTGCAACAACTGGCGATGGCTTTACCTACACACAGCCCCCCTTGGCAGGAGGCGTCAGCAGTACAACCCGTGGGCGTTACACAAGGACCGGATTTCGGTGTGCTCGTGCATGTACCCGTGAGGGGGTCGCATTTGGTTTGAGTGCAGACGTTGCCGTCGTCACAGGTAATTTTAACTCCGGCGGTGCACGTACCCGATTTACAGACATCTCCGAGCGTACAGATATCGCCGTCATCGCAGCCTGAATTGTTCAGACTCACGGCGTCATGACTGCACGATCCGTCCGTCGCGCAACTGTCGACCGTACACGCGACGTTGTCATCGCACGATTTGAGCGATCCGGAGCAGTTGGCGTCGATACAGGTATCGGAAGTTGTACATGGATTGCTGTCGTCACAGGCTCCGCCGCTCGCGACGTAGACACATCCTTTAGCGATGGTGCAGTTGTTGCTTGTACATGGATTGAGGTCGTCACATTTCAAGAGCACACCAATACAGGCTCCCGATGTACAGGTGTCATCTGTGGTGCATGCGTTGCCGTCATCACACCCACTTTGATGGGGGGTGTGAAAGCAGCCTTTGGTACTTTCGCACAGGTCTTTTGTACAAGGGTTGCCGTCGTCACAAGCGAGGGCTTGGCCGGCGACACATGTGTTGGCAGCACAAAAGTTAAAGCCATTGCAGACATCACCATCGTCGCAGTTGGCTCCATCGGGCAGAGGCAGGTTTATGCACACCTTTTGGCCGCTTTGGACGGTGCAGATATCCAAGGTACATGCGAGTTGGTCGTCACAGGCTAGATACACGCCCCCCTCACAACTGCCTTTGACGCACTTCTCTTTGACTGTGCATGGATTGCTGTCGTCGCACACGCTGTCATTTTTGAGCACATACGCGCAGGCACCTTGGTCACACAGGTCCGTCGTACATGGATTGCCATCGACGCATCCAAATGCGTCCGTACAACATTGGGGTTTGGGATCCCCAACGCAGATCTTGCCCACGCACGCGTCGCTTTGGGTGCATGGGTTACCGTCGTCACACGCACCGATGTTCGCTGCATGCTGACATTGTCCGGTCGCCTTGATGCAAGCGTCGACGGTACATGGATTGGCATCATCACAATTGACTGGGTCACTGCCAATGCACTTCGATTGGGCACAGGCGCCTGCTTGATTACACGCGTTCTCAGGCGCGCATGGGCTGGCTTCGGCTACAGCTGTAACGACGCATCCATGGAGTGTATCGCAGTCGTCTTGTGTGCATGGATTACCATCGTCACAGATGGTCGGCGAGTTGCCTTGACACTGGCCGCCGATACAACTTTCACCGTTGGTGCAGGGATTGTCGTCATCGCACAAGCCAATTCGAGCCAGGTGCTGGCATCCTTTAAATCCCTCGCAGAGGTCGATTGTGCATGGGTTTGCATCATTGCAGGCTTTCGCTGATGGCGTGTGGACACAGCCCGTGTCCGCTTCGCAAGAGTCAGCGGTGCAAGCGATATCGTCTTCACAAACCGGGAGTTCATCAGTCAACCCATCACAGTCATTATCTTTTCCGTCACAGAGACTTTCCAAGATCTCGTGATCATCGACCCCTTGATACGCGCACACCCACTGCGCCCCGATACATGTAGAGGTCGCAAAACCAGCACAAACCCCGACGGACCCGCAGATGTCTCCGCCTTGGCCATTCAAGAGTTCATCTGTGGTTCCATCGCAGTCGTTGTCCCTGCCGTCACACGCGAACTCATCGTGGGCTTGGTAGTCGACGTCATCCGGCACTTGGCAGGTCACCAAACCATCGTTCGAATTGCATACGGCTCCTGTCGCCTTACCCGCGCACACGCCGGTCTGACAGAAGACAACGGTCAGTTCGGCAATCGTGGCGGGTTGGGTGTCCTTGGCGTCCCATGGATCCAAAATGCAATCAGAATCCAGATCTGCGTCGTTGGCTTCTAGAGCGTCGGGCTTTCCGTCTTGGTCAGAGTCTTTGGGTTGGCTAGGATTGGGTCCGACCTCAATCTGGTCGTCGATTCCGTCTTGATCAGAGTCCTTTGCGAAGGGATTGGTACCCGCCGCTTGCTCACTGACCGCGTCGAGCCCATCACCATCGCTGTCGTCTTGGGGACGCATGCAACGTTTTGTTCCATCGACAGATCGGGCACATAGTGCGCTCTGGCAATTTTGATTGGAGGAGCAGGCTCGGTTGAGTGCGAGCTTGTCAGGACTGCTGCAGCCCATTGCGAGCATCAGCAATCCGCTGCATATGACGAGCGCTGCCGCCGCTGTGTTTCGCACATGGCTGCCGCTGTGCTCGCTTACAATTGGTCGGTCTCGACGCACGCCAAGCTCCCTGAACACGAACTATCTGACAATAGCTGATGGCGGTCGCCAGACCTAGCGCTGAGAGGCAAGTGGAGACTGCAGTCACCGGTCGCGGAGCGCGTAGTACACTCCCAGGACCTTACGAACATAGCTGTCTGTCGCCGCATAGGGCGTGCCGCCTCGCTTGCGCACGCGACTTGATCCGGCGTGGTAGGCACTGAGCACTTTGACCAGGTCTCCCTGAAATCGGTTGGCAAGAACCCGTAAGAAACGTGCTCCTCCCATAATATTTTGCAGTGGGTCGCGACGATCTGTCACACCCATCGCCTTGGCAGTGCTTGGCATTAGCTGCATCAGCCCGACAGCTCCGGCATGTGAGGTCACCGTTGGGTTGTAGTTCGATTCGACCTTCATCACTGCGCGAATGAGATCCGCGGGCAGATGATAGCGATTCGCGGCCTTGTTGACGTCTGTTGCGAAAGGTGTCGTGTCCTTGGCGCTAACTTTGGGTAACCTCGCTGGAGCCGGTGTCGTCGAATATCTGCCACGCACATCTCGATTTGGCTGTTTCGCTGGTGTCGACGGCGGCGCGGATGGTGGTTGGCGGACACGGCCTGGGTCATACCCAGGTGGCGCAGCGATACGTGGACGTCGCTCCGCCCGTGAGGCCTTATTCGCGGCTTGAGTTGGCTGGCGGGCCAATTGCCGTGAGCGCAGCGAACGTCGCCAATCACATCTTGCAGGCTCCAAAGAGGTTGGCGTCAATGAACAATATTTTTTGACCCAGCGTAGTGATTTTTTATTGGCGATCAGCCGTCGAAGATTGGTACCCGTGAACGCGTCGCCGACTCTGCAGTGAAACATTGCATCACGACAAAGCGGCTTGCTGCTCGCTATTTGTGGCTCAACTAGCGCAGCCAGGAGACAAAGTGTCCCCAGCAGTTGCCTGTGACCCCAAGACTGACGCATCATCGCTACCATCTGCTGACCTCTGCCATGAACTATACCAGGAGCTCAAGTTGAATCCATCTCCTGCTCAAGTGACCCTGATTGGGTGTGGCCGATGGGGGCAAAATATCGCTCGTAATCTCTATGAGCTCGGCGCTCTCGCGGGTATCGTTGAGACAGACAGCGCAAGGGCAGTTGAACTGGCTGAGCGTTGGCCGGACGTGCCGATTTATGATGACATTGAACATGTGCCGAGTGGCCATGCTGTGGTGATCGCGGCTCCAGCCGTTCAACACGCGGCGCTCGCACGACATTTCCTCGAGCACAACCAACATGTCTTTGTTGAAAAACCGTTAGCTCTAGACGTGGCTGAGGGTCGCCAACTCGTGGAGTTGGCGGCAGCGCGCGGCTTGCTGCTGATGGTTGGGCACTTGCTGCACTATCATCCGGCGGTCGACAAACTCCATGAACTGGTCCGCCAAGGGACATTGGGTCGGATTCGTTACGTCTATTCGAACCGGCTCAACCTGGGTCGTTTCCGTCGTGAGGAAAACAGCCTGTGGTCATTCGCGCCGCACGATGTTGCTGTTTTACTTCGAATCGTTGGTAGTTTGCCCTCGCACGTGTCCGCATCTGGGGGCTATTTTCTCCATCCTAAAGTTGCTGATACTACCGTCACCACGCTTCGATGGCCTGATGGAATCTGTGCTCACATTTATGTGTCTTGGCTCCACCCCTTTAAAGAGCAACGCCTCGTCGTCGTCGGCGAGGATGGCATGGCTGTCTTTGATGATCGCGCTCCCGAGCACAAGTTGGTGCTCTATCGACATGGAGTCGAGTGGATCGACGGCCGGCCAGAGCCGATCAAAGCTCAAGCCGAACCTGTAGATATCGCTGAGGCTGAGCCTTTGCGTGCCGAGATGCAGGTGTTTTTGGCTGGGTGTCGCGACCCATCCGCTCCGATCTGGTCCGATGGCAAAGAGGGGCTACGTGTCCTGCGGGTCTTGGACGCGGCGGAGCGCTCTTTGATGGACAATGGTCAGCCGATGTCGCTCGATGACACCCAGTTGATTCATGACAGCGCAGTGGTTCATCCCAAGGCTCAACTGGGCTCTGGCACCCGTATTTGGCACTTTTGTCATGTGATGCAGGGCGCTGTGATTGGCAAAGATTGCGTGTTGGGGCAGAACGTATTCGTACAGAGCGGTGCGGTGGTTGGCGATCGCGTGCGCATTCAAAATAATGTGAGCATCTACGATGGCGTGATCTTAGGAGATGACGTGTTCTGCGGTCCTTCGTGCGTGTTCACCAACGTTGAGCGGCCCCGTGCTCATGTGAGCCGCCGCGATGAGTTTGGAGCCACACGGGTCGGTCAGGGAGCGACAATCGGCGCAAATGCGACCATCGTGTGTGGCCATGAAGTGGGCGCTCATAGTTTCGTTGGCGCTGGTGCCGTGGTCAGTACCGACATCCCGGCGCATGCCTTGGCCGTCGGCGTGCCCGCTCGCGTGATTGGTTGGGTGTGCGGTTGTGGCGAGCGCTTGCCGCTAGACGCAGCGCCCAAGGTCGGTGACCGCGCGAGGTGTGAGCGCTGCGATAGCAAGTGGCGTTGGGACCACCAGGGTCTCGAGCCTGCAGAGCAGGACAAGCGATGAGCCAGAGCGTCCCCTTTGTCGACCTACGGCGTCTCCAGGCTCCACTGCGTGCTGAGCTACAGGCAGCCTTTGATCGAGTGCTCGACCACGGCGTGTACATCTTGGGGCCTGAAGTCGCCGCTTTTGAGCTGCAGTTGGCCCAGTACCTCACTGCCCAAGGGGCAGTCGGTGTTTCGTGTGGGACCGATGCCCTCCTCGCGACATTCCTGGCGCTAAAATTACCCGCGGGCTCTGAAATTTTGATGACGCCCTTGTCTTTCGTTGCCTCTGCGTCCTCGGTGCTTCGTGCTGGCCTTCGACCGGTTTTCGTGGATCTGCCCGAGGCTGGTTTTCATCCCGATGTGGGCGCCTTCGAGGCAGCATGGGGAGCCAATACCGCCGGCATTTTGGCGGTTCATCTTTTCGGCGAACCTTTTGAGATGGGACCATTGGTCGAGTTATGCGACCGCAAAGGCGGCGTGCTGGTCGAGGATTGCGCCCAGGCCATTGGGGCGCGGGCGAAAGATGGGCGGTCGGTCGGATGCGCCGGAAAAGCTGGCACCCTGAGCTTTTTTCCAGCCAAAAATCTTGGTGCTATTGGCGACGGCGGAGCGGTCTTCAGCGACGATGAAGAGCTGCTACAACGCGTTACACAAATCCGTCAGCACGGCCGGGAGTCCAGGGACGTCTACAGTCATTTGGGCGGCAACTTTCGTCTCGATGCCTTGCAGGCTGCATTCCTGGCGGTCTTATTACCTGAGCTCGATGGGTGGGTGGCTGCACGGCGGAATAATGCTGAATTTTATCGCCATTCCTTCGAAGAATTGGTGACCAAGGGGCGCGTGTTGCTGCCCAAGGACGTCGTCGGTCACGGCTGGAATCAGTTTTGTATCCGCACGCATCAACGCGCTGCACTGCGTGACGCGTTGAGCGCTGCCGGGGTCGGCCATGCGGTCTATTATACTCGCGCTCTTCACCAACAAGGCGCACTTGCCGCTGCCCAGCCAGCTGCGTCTTTGCCCAACGCTGAGCGCTGCTGTGACGAGGTCGTCGCCTTGCCGGTGTACCCCGGTCTCACCGTCACAGAGCGAGATCGAGTGGTAGAGGTGGTGAGCGCAGCGTTGGCGTGATAGACCCCTATCTGCGTTGTTCCCAACCTCAAGGAGTTGCTCCGGATGACTACCCCTAACGTCCAGCTTGCGTCCAAATCGGATGAAGAAAAAGCGCCCAACCTCCATATCGTTGAGCGACTCTTCCAGAGTCGACAAATTCAACTCAGCGGCCAGGTCGACGAAAAGCTCGCGCGCGGTGTGATCTCCGCGCTGCTCGCCCTAGAGGCTGACGACCCTAAAGCTCCCATCACGATCATCGTTAATTCTCCAGG
>PBTG01000017.1 GCA_002726535.1 Myxococcales bacterium
CCTGCGGATGGACCATCTTTTGGTGTAGCCCCCTCAGGTGTATGTAAATGAATACATTGTGTTTTTGTTTCATCAAACTGTTTTACTAATTTTTTCTGTTCATTTTCAGATAATAAAGACCAAGCTAACGTCGATGGCGACGCCTCAGGAGATGTCTGCGACCCACAAAAATGCGGTGATGGCGAGTTGGACACAGGCGAGCAGTGTGACGATGGAAACGACAAGATCAATGACGGTTGCGAGGACTGCAAGGTCGCGAAGATCGTCGCGAGCAAGGTCTACATGACTGAAATTTTCGTCAAGACCGATGAGGTGGTGCTCGGAGAGTGGGTTGAGATCTACAACGCCGACAGCAAAGACGTGCCTCTCAATGGCTGGGAGATCAAAACGGCCAAGGGAGGATCACACATCATCCCCGATAAGCCGCCGCTAGTGATTAAGTCTGGCGCTTACATGGTGCTTGGCGCCACCAAGAGCAAGCTCTTCAACGGTCAGGTCCCAGTTGATCACGCTTGGGCCGATGACAAAGGCAAGGTCGAGCTTCTGCTCGATGACAGCAGTGACATCCTGTCGATTTGGAACAAAACTGTTCTCATTGATGAGGTTCAGTACGGGACCAACACGCCGCCCCTCAAAACCGGAAAATCGATTCAACTCGACCCGAAATACTCCGGTCCTTTGCTCAATGACAAAGCGATCTATTGGTGTGATAGCTACGAAAAATGGCCAGGCAGTCCCGGCAAAGACATGGGCAGCCCCGGCAAAGCCAACCCGACCTGTACGCCCGCAACAGGCGACAAAGACAGCGATGGTGTCAGCAACAACAAAGACAACTGTCTCTTTGTGTCCAATGCCACTCAAGCCGACACCGATAAAGACGGTTATGGAGACGCCTGCGACAATTGTGCTGCGCTTTCGAACAGCGCTCAAGCCGACGGCGACGGCGACGGGATCGGCGATCTTTGCGACAACTGTCCGAACTTTCCCAATCAAGCTCAGTCAGACAGCGACAAAGATGGATTCGGCGACTTTTGCGACTCTCTCAAGTGTGGGGACGGCACCGTTGATCTCTATGAGGAGTGCGATGACGGCAACCAACTGGCCGGTGACGGCTGCTCGGCGAACTGTTTGACTGAAGACTTCAAAGTTGGCGATGTGGTGGTCTCTGAGGTGTTGATTAACCCGACAGGCAGCGACTCCAAGAGTGAATGGGTAGAGTTGTACAATCCGACGGCCAAGAAGATCGACATTAACGGTTGGACTCTGCGCGACAACGCGACGGACAAACACGTCATTCTCAACGGCAAGCCCCTGTGGATTGAGCCAAAGGCGACAATCGTGCTCGGCGCGAGCTCAGACACCAAGCTCAACGGTGGCTTGAAGGTCGACTATGTCTACTCGGGCTTCGACATGAAAAATCAAGCCGACGCTGTTGTCCTCGAGTGGAAGGGCAAAAAGATCGACGAGTTTGATTATGTCTACAAAGGTCTTTTGTGCGCGATTGATCCCAAACCGGGCTGCAAGGACAAGGGCTATGAAATCCTCGAAGGCAAGAGCTTAGCGCTGGATCCCGCACAGCTGGACGCGACCAAAAATGACAATCAAGACAACTGGTGCTACGGAAAAAAGACTTATGGAGACGGGGACTTTGGATCGCCCGGGCAGGTCAACCCGAGTTGCATCAATCCGTGTAAACAGGCTGATAAAAAGACCGACAAGCCAGACGGGACAGCATGCGGACAAGATTTGTGGTGTCAAAAAGGCGAGTGCATCGCAAAACCCAAATGTGGAGATGGACTCGTCAACCAGCCCAATGAGCAGTGCGATGATGGCAACTTGTTGCCCGGCGATGGCTGCGATGCATTGTGTCAAAAGGAGCCTGAGCCACAGCCTGATGGCACCTTGGTGATCAGTGAGGTGATGGCCAATCCAGACTCCGACTCCGGCAATGATGTTGGCGAATGGTTTGAAATCCACAACCCGACGAAAAACGCCATCAACATCGAAGGCTGGGTTATCAAAGACGATCCGCAGCAGACCCAAAAAGGGACATGCGCTGCCGATGCCAACAAAGCGTGTAGCTCCAACGCAGACTGTGGAGGAGGAGCATGCAACCTGCCGCCACCACCTGCCGCTGAACAGCATACGATTGGTGGGTCTTGCTCCAATGGTCGTACAGAGAAGGCTGAGCAGTGCGATGACGGCAATACCAATCCCAACGATGGCTGTGATGGCAGTTGCCAGGTCGAGGGAGAATGCACTTCGGCCCTGCTAGACGGCTCAAAGAGTCACATCGTGGTATCGGCCAACGCGCTGCCCTTGGCCTTTACGGGTCGCATTACGATGCATGGATGGTTCCGTCTCGACGCGTATAGCAGCGGCGGAACTTGCAAGACACCTCAGGGCGACGTCGCTTGTAGTGAACTCTTTAGCTACGGTGCCGAAGGCAGCTACCGAGTGAGTATCCACACGGCTGGCAATAAGCTCATGCTCTCAGCAGGTAACGTCAACTATGACCATGTCGACCTGGGCCCAGTGTCTACCGGACAATGGACTCACGTCGCAGTAGTGGTCACCGATGGTCACGTTCGGGCTTACCTCAACGGTCGTGTCAACGCCCAGGTTAAACTGACATCCTGGCCTCTGCCGAGCTCAGCGGCGAAAAAGCTCATCATCGGTGGGCGTCATGACGCTCAAGGCGGACTCAAGGCGCCACTAAAGGGCGCAGTGAAAGGCTTCCATGTGCGAGCAGAGCCGGTCTTTTTCCAGAATTTTGGTCCCCAAGTGAAGTGGGATTCCGAACGCAAAGGCAACCTCGTTGCTTTGTGGATGAACGAAGGTGTGGGCACGAAGCTCTCCGATGACACCAACGCCAAGCAGTATGCGACGCTGGTCTCCGGAAGCTGGGCCTCGAATTCTGGTCCCTACTGCAAGATCCAGGGAGTCATGATGAATGACACCAAAGCGCTCACGCCAGGTAGCGATGCGTTCGTGGTGCAACCCGGCGCTTTCGCGGTCTTTGCTAAATCCGGTGATTGGAAAAAGAACAACAGCCTTATTACCTTCTACGCGTGGGGCGATAACAAAGCTCAAGGCGGCTTTTCGCTCAACAACGTTAGCGATGAGGTCGTACTGGTCAATACCAAAAAGGCAGTGGTCGATAAGGTCGCCTACACTGAAAAGTGGCCATGGAACGCCGGCCAGTCGATGTACCTACAGCCGACTTGCTACGATCCCAAGTCCAACGACGCGCAAAACTGTTGGAGTAAGTCCTCGGATGCTTGCATCTACGGCGACGGCATCGGCTTCAACTCTCTCAAATGGGACTGCAGTTCGAAAGCTTGTCTTGCCGGGAATGTTTGTGTGGCCAATGACGCCAAAGGTACTTGCGGCAACTACACCAAATGTTGTGTCGCCAAAGACGCTGGAACCCCGGGCGCCGAAAACGTCTGTAAATGATGGGTTGATCGGGATTATCGCAGGGTCTGCCGACAGGAGTCGAACGATGCAACACACCGATCTGCGTTCACCGCCAACGATGGTTCATCACGCTGTGATGACCAAGGCGGACAGTGTCTGGCTCGGGCAATTGCGGGCGGCGCTTGAACATGGTGGATACACAGTTACTGAGGTCGCTCCTGGCCAAGAGGCGATGGAGGCCTTCGTGGCTGGCGCCGCCTTGGTGGTTTGGCAGCAATCATCCAGCGACGACATCGAGCAAATTCGTTCTTTATGGATGAATGCCTGTGAACGATCTCCACAGGTGATGCCCGTTACAGCGCTTTGTACCGACCACGCGGATATCGAGGCGCAGCGCGCCTGCTTAGCCGTCGGGTTTGACGAGATCTTCGGTGCTGAAGATGACCCCACGCGAGCTGCGGCCCGGCTTACCGGGCGTGTGGAAGCTAGAGCACTTCACCATCAACTGGGCACGATCGATCCTCTCACGGGTTTGGTGAGTCAGCAGGTGTTCTTCTCTCGACTCGACCCCACTGTGCGCCTGTCCAGTCGGGCTGGGATGCCCATGGCCGTCGCTGTCCTTGATTTGGATCACATGAGACGACTCGAGCGGGACAAAGGTCGCGATGTGGTTCGTTGTGTACTCAAAGATTTCGCAACACACATCCGACGTATACTTCGTCGCAGCGACACGGTCGCAAGGTTGGGCGACGATCGCTTTGGCCTTATCTTGCATCAAATCACCGCTTTTGAAGCTCGCAAGCTGCTCTATCAGCTGTGGAAAGGGGTCACCTTGAATCCAGAGACGAGTGCGCAACTCGGTGAGACCGAGGGGCGAGTCACCTTTACCGCTGGTGTTGCCGTATTCCCCGGGGACTCAAGCGATGCTACCGAGTTGTATACACGCGCCGAGATTGCGCTAGACGTTGCGCGCGCCAGTGGTCATCGACGGGTACTGCTCTACTCGGAGACTTCAGGTGACGCCGGGTCGATTCGAGGCAGCACAGATCTGAGATATCACCGAGTTGAGGATACGCGTGGCGGTCCTGAGTAAACTCGAGCCGAGAGAAAAAAGTCTGCCAATTGCCGTTTATGGCGACGAATTGCCATTCGCTGAAACGGACTCTGCAGTCTTGTTATGTCGATATAGCCAAATTTCAACGATTCAACACTGGACTTGAGTGGCTTTTTCGACGATAAGAAGCGCGCTGCGAGGGAGGAGACGATTTCGCAGCATCCCAGCTGGCCCACTTCTGTTGCTGGATATATCGCTGAAAGATTTATAGCAAGTCATCAGTCAAAGATTACTTGTTTATTTATCGGTGGTTATACCCAGAGACAGGTGAGCGACACTTCTGTCGTTCTACTCGATTTTCAAATAGGCCAGTAGGAGGGAATGACTCGATGAAGTGCGCATCGTTGGTGGTCCCATTGCTACCGCTTGCCGTGCTTATGGTTTTTAGCACGGGATGCGATCAGGTCCCCAACCAGATCCCCAGCTATCACAAAGGCTATCAGCCTGTGCAGCCCATCAATTACTCCCACCGCTTACATGCCGGTGAGTTGGGGATTGAGTGCAAGTACTGTCACTTTGGTGCAGAGAAGGGCAAGCACGCTGGAATTCCTCCGGTTAATGTCTGTATGAACTGTCACAGACTGGTCAAGCCGAATTCCCCAGAGATCAAAAAGATCCACCAAGCCTACAACTCCGGAAAGTCGATCGAGTGGATTCGGATTCACAAGCTCCCCGACTTTGTCGCCTTCGATCACAGCCGCCACGTGAACCGCGGCGTCGCCAGTCAGACCTGCCATGGGCAGATCCAGGAGATGGAGGTGGTCAAACAGGCCAATACGTTGGCTATGGGATGGTGTGTCAATTGCCACCGCGATTACAAAAACAACCCACCAGACCACTTGAAAGACAAGAAGCTCAACCCATCGATTGATTGCGGCTCTTGTCACCACTGACATGAGCCAACCGGGCGGACGCGAAGCGTCATTCGCCCACAGCGCGAAGGAAAAACTTGAGCGCGCGAAGAGGTGCCAATGGACGGCAACGATAAGATTCACCCAGCAGCCCGAAAATACTGGCAGGGTGTAGAGGAACTCCGAAACGATCCCGAGATCGCGTCACTGCGCGATCTTGAGTTCGGTGTGCCTCCAACTATGGGCGACGGCAGTGAGGTCGAGCGCCGCGATTTTCTAAAGATGATCGGCACGACCTTCGCCGCGGTTGGCATGACTGCGGGATGTGCGCGTCGGCCGATTGAAAAAGTTATCCCTTACGTCAACAAGCCAGAAGAGATCACACCAGGTGTGCGGGCGTACTACGCGACCATCAATAGCCTTCGCCCTGAGTGGGGCGGGTTGCTCGCGACAGCGCGTGACGGTCGCCCAATCAAGGTCGATGGCAACCCTGAGTATCCTCTGTCTGGCGGAGGCAGTGACGCTCAGTGCCAAGCGAGCATCATCGATTTGTACGATGGCGATCGATTACGCGCGCCAGCCGTAGGCGGTCAAACGACCGATTGGAAAAAGCTCGATGCAGCGGTTGCCACCGCTTTGGCGGCCTACAAGACCCAAGGTAAAAAGCTCGCGATCGTGACGCCAACGTTGACAGGTGCGGCGACCAAAGCGGCCCTGCAGGCTTTTATGTCGAGCTACCCGGCAAGTCGCCATGTATCGATCGATGCCGAGATTGGCACGGCGATCGCCGCAGCTCACGGATACACTCACGGCATCACACGAGTGCCTCTGTATGATTTCCACAAAGCAGACCTCATCGTTAGCTTTGATGCCGACTTCCTCGGTACTTGGATTGCTCCGACTTGGTTCAGTCGCCAATACATCCCTGGGCGTCGCGTCAGCGAAGAGCACCCAACGATGTCTTTTCATATCCAGGCCGAGACAAACCTCAGCCTGACCGGTGCTTCTTGCGATGAGCGCTTGCGTATTTTGCCTTCGCAGCAGCGAGATTTGGTGATGGCGCTCGCTGGTAGTGTTGCCAAAGCGACTGGCTACGCAGGATCTGTGCCTCAAGCAAAGACACCCTTTACTAAAGAGGTGGCAGCCTGGACCAAGCGTCTGATGGCGGCCAAGGGTAAGGGTATTGTCATAAGTGGCTCGACTGATGTCGCTGTGCAGGCAGCGATCAACCTCATCAACGAGCGACTGGGCAATTACGGTAAAGCGATCGACGTTGACCGTGGCATGGCCAACTACGGCGATGGCACTCAAGCAGCCCAGTTGCTCAAAGACCTACAAAGCGGCGCTGTTGATGCTGTGGTGCTCTGGGGAGTGAACCCAGTCTACGCCAGCAGCCAAGCCAAGACTTGGAAGGCGGCGATTCAAAAGGCCAAAGTGTCGGTGGCGATCTGCGATCGTCTCGATGAGACAGCGAGTCTCTGTAACATCCAGGCGGCCTCGAGCCACTACCTCGAATGTTGGGGAGATGCCGAGCCGACCATCGGTATGGCGAGTATCCAGCAGCCCCTGGTTCGCCCTCTTCATGATACCCGCGGTCCCATCACCACTTGGCTCACGTGGGCTGGCCAGCCCCAAAACGAACGCGAATTTATCGCCGAGGTATGGAAGGCGTTGATCTTCCCCCGGCAAGAAACAGTAACCGGGACTTTTCAGAAGTTCTGGGACAAATCGCTTCATGACGGCTTGGCTCAGCTTACGCCTCGGCATGTCATCGTTGGAGGTCCAGCAGCGGCACCGACACCGAGCGCACCGCCGCCGGTTGCGACGAACGCAGCAGCCGCAGCAGCTGCAGTAGCCGCACCGGCTGTACCCATGCCTGAGGCCGCGACTCCAGTTGCTGCGCCGATCAAATTGATCGATCCGATCTTGGCCGAGTTTCGACCGCGGCTAGCTACTGACGCGATGGCGATCAAGCCAGCTGCGGCAAGCACCAACGGAGCCTTTGAGCTCGCCCTGTACTATTCTGTAGCAGTCGGTGACGGAAAGCAGGCCAACAACCCCTTCTTGCAGGAGTTGCCAGATCCCTTGACCAAGTGCACTTGGGACAACTTGATGTTGATCTCACCGCGCGCCGCCTCCAAGGCCAAGATTGAGCTCGGTGATGTCGTTGAAGTCACCGATGGCAAGACTACGATCGAACTGCCGGCCATGCTGCAGCCGGGTCTTCACGATCAAGCCGTGGCGATCGCGCTGGGTTATGGTCGCACCAAAGCCGGTCGAGTGGGCAACAACCTCGGAGCTGACGCTTGGCCCTTCGCTACCGGCGGTGTCATCAAGGTCAATTTCAAAAAGACAGGTGTCAAAGCCAAACTGGGCCTCGAGCAGACTCATCCTAGCTACGAGCACCGGAATATTGTCCGCGAGACCACATTGGCCGAGTGGAAGAAAAATCCCAAAGCGGGAAATCCTGATCTCGAAGCCAATTTGATGGGCACTGACAAAGACGGCAAGCCAGATGGCCTACCCAAGAGTGTCTGGAAGCCCCATAAATTTGATGGAAAGTATCGCTGGGGGCAGGTCATTGATCTCAATGCTTGTACCGGATGTGGCGCTTGCGTTGTGGCCTGCAACATTGAAAACAACATCCCGGTCGTCGGTCGCTCCGAAGTACATCGAAAGCGTGACATGCACTGGCTGCGTATCGACCGCTACTACAGCGAACGCCCGGAAGCTACGCCGAAGAAAGGCGACTATGATTGGGATCCAGTCGAAGACGACTGGCTCGGGCTCGCCGACAATCCCCAGGTCATCTTTCAACCAATGATGTGCCAGCACTGTGAAAACGCTGGCTGTGAGACGGTTTGCCCAGTGCTCGCCACGGTTCACACTCCAGAGGGCCTCAACGCGATGGCTTACAACCGCTGCATTGGCACGCGCTACTGCGCGAACAACTGCGCGTACAAAGTTCGCCGCTTTAACTGGTTCCAATACCCACAAGGCGAGATGGCCGACAATCGCGACTACAAGCTCGCTTCGTTGGCACTCAATCCTGATGTGACCGTTCGTAGCCGCGGCGTGATGGAAAAGTGCTCCATGTGTGTGCAGCGTATCCAAGCCGCCAAAAGTGAGATCTTGCGCCAAGGCAAAGAGACGCTCAAAGATGGCGATGTTCGCTCTGCTTGCGAAGACGCTTGTCCTACTGGCGGCATCGTCTTTGGCAACCTCAACGATCCAGACAGCGCCGTGAATAAAGCGCGTCAAGATCCGAGGTCTTACCGAGCGCTTGAGGAAATCAACACTCGCCCGTCGATTTGGTACCAGACTCGAGTTCGACACGACTGGGATATGATGCCAGAAGGTGGCAACGCCAACGTCGGCGGTCATGGCGGCCACAGCAAGGGCGCTCACGGCAAAGACAGCCACGGCAAAGACAGCCACGGCAAAGGCAGTCACGGTCACCAAGGTGGTGACGCTCATCACGGCGCCGGTCACGGCAAGAAGGGGGGCTGATTTATGGCAGTCGCATCCGAATTGCGCGAGCCCTTAGTCTCCGGAGGCAATCCGAGGCTAGCGGAGATCACGGACGCAATCGTCGCTCCGATGGAGAACAAGCCCAGCAAGCTATGGTGGGCAGCGTTTGTTCCGGCGGTGATTTTATTCGTCACTGGTTTCGCTTCCATCGGCTATCAGCTGACAGAGGGCATCGGTACCTGGGGACTCAACAAGACAGTCGGCTGGGGTTGGGACATCACCAACTTCGTCTGGTGGGTCGGTATCGGTCATGCCGGCACTGCGATCTCGGCCATTTTGTTCTTATTCCGCCAGAAATGGCGAACCGCTATCAACCGCTCTGCTGAGGCGATGACCATTCTTGCCGTCATTTGCGCGGCGATTTATCCCCTGATCCACATGGGTCGTCCTTGGTTTGGAGCCTGGTGGGTAGCGCCTATCCCGAACATGCGCGGTCCGCTGTGGGTCAACTTCCGCTCGCCGCTACTTTGGGACGTCTTCGCGATCTCAACGTACTTTTCGATCTCGTGCGTGTTTTGGTTCTTCGGTCTGATTCCAGATATCGCGACCTTTCGTGATCGCACCAACAACAAGTTGAAAAAGCTGATTTACGGCGTATTGAGCTTCGGCTGGAGCGGTAGCAACC
>PBTG01000140.1 GCA_002726535.1 Myxococcales bacterium
GACCGACGAGAAACTGCTTTCGGAGTTCGTGAATAACCCGTCGAGGTTCATCACGGAACTGGATCAGGTGATCACGCAAAAGGCGACGAACCATGCGGAATATGTCCTCCGACAGCAGGAAGAGGCCCGACGCACGGAGAAACACGCCCGCCAGTTCGAGAATCAGTTCTTCTCGGAGAATTCGGAACTGATTCCCTACCGTGCGATCCTAGTGGAGCGCATGGGAGCCCAGCCGGGTCACCTCGATCCGAAGGCTCGTGCGGATGCGGCAGCAGCGGAAGTTCGCGAGTTGCTCAAGAAAGAGCAGCTTGGCGCGATTGAAAATGAGCGGCGGCAGAGAGTGTCGGCGTTGAGAGCCAGCGGCGCACAGGGATTTAGCGCCGCTGTGGAAGAAGGGGACTTTTCGTCTCCCCAGACGGAGTTGGAGCGCAAGCAGTCTGCTCTCGACTTTGAAATACAAGCCCAGCGTAAGCGCGTATCGGGCTAGTTTAGATGGCGGGGTTGTTTCTCCGCAAAAATCAAAAGGTGGTTTTTGTGAGGGGATATTCCCATGCCAGGACAGAACTGGAGTCTGAACGAATCAGGTGCGTTCTTCAGCAACGACAAACTTTCTAAAGACCTGATCGCCAAAGCGCAGCCAATGACTCGCTTTCGTCAGTTTACGACGAAGCGTGCCGATTTCGGCAAGAACGAAGGCCAGCGCTTAAATTTCGATAAGTTGCTTGACGTAGAGACCGCTGGCGGTCAGTTGAGCGAAGGACAGCCGATCCCGAAGACGGGATTCAAGATTCGTCAGGGCACCTGCACGGCGTATCCTTACGGCAATTCGATTCCTTGGACCGAAGAGTTCGCTACCTACAGTGAATTCGATGTGACCGATCCGATCCAGAGCCGTCTCATCAACGATGCGGCCAAGGTTCTTGACGCGGCTGCTGAAGCGGCTTTCCGGCAAACCAAGATCGTTTACACGCCGCTCTCCGACAAAGATCCTGGGGATGACGCCTGCTGGTCCTATACCGGAGTTCCGGTGACCCAGACGGGAAGCAATGAACGCCGCGCCATGACGCCTGATGACTTTGTCGCTATCACCGACAGCATGAAGAGTGGCGTTTTTGGTGCCGCGACATCGGGCACCGCTACGCCCGTTCCTCCTTACGACGAAAAGGGCAATTACGTTTCGATCGCCTCGGTCTCGGCATTGCGCGAGCTTCGCAGCCCGCAGACAGCAAGCGCAGCGGGCGCTACCCCGAGCAACTCCGGGCTGGATTTCCGCACCGACCTGCACTACGGCAACCCCGAAGTGCTGTTCTCCGGTGAGGAGTTCACGGCAGAGGGAACTCGCTATGTGAGCGAGAACCACATCTTGGGCCGTATCAAGAATAACGCTGGCGCACCGACCTTCGGTGGTGAGTGTTACATCTTCGGCAAAGATCCCGTCATGGAGATCGTCGCGACACCGATGGAAGTTCGTCGGAACGTGCCTGGTGACTATGGCCGTGATCGTGGGCTGGCTTGGTACTACGTCGGCGGCTTCTCTCCCTATTGGACCTTCGACGCTACCAACGAGCCAGAAAACCGAATCGTTCGGGTCGCAGGCTGATTGTAGGAAAGAAAGGTAAAGAATAATGGCTGATCAAAGTTATTCTTCAAGCACTGGGTCCGTTATGTTTTCGGCGGCTGCTCCCGTCGAGGCAACTCTGACTGGGGCGGGCGTTAAGGCTGTCCGCGTTTCTGGCTCTCGCCGCTACAGCGTAACCCGGATTGCGGCGTCTATTTCTGGGCAAGATATTGTAAGTCCTAG
Source organism: Myxococcales bacterium (assembly GCA_002726535.1). GTDB lineage: Bacteria > Myxococcota_A > UBA9042 > UBA9042 > UBA9042 > UBA9042. The sequence continues at coordinate 1,802 of PBTG01000140.1, forward strand.
CAATAGCGTGGTCTTGACCGTCTATCGCTGGACGGTCGCAGACCTTTCGGCTGGCGCAATCACGTTGGGGACTATCACGATCCCGGCGGGGACGACCAAAGGGTCGGTTTATGTTCGCGAGTTCTCCGAAGACATCCAGCCAGGCGAATCGGTGGTGGTATCAGTGACAACACCAGCCGCTGGAACCGCTGCGGCAGGAAACGCTGTCCTCTCGATCGAAGGCTACGAGTCCGATGTGACTCTGCCTGATTGCCCGGCGGGGGCAACCACTTCAGCAGGTGCCGACAAGGCCGATGCTGGCGTGGGACAGTTGTTCCGGGTCAAGGCTTAGTCGCTTCCTAACTAACTCCTAACTAACTCCAACCCCCCGGCGTGTCTTTGGGCGCGTCGGGGGATCGAGAGGTATCATGCCGTACTATTCCGACATGCGCTGTACCCAGCTAACGTCAAACAGCCTAGACCTATCTTCGGGCGCTAACGGCCTTCATGTCATGGATGCTGGTATGCCCGGTAAGATGACGGGCTTGCGCCTGATTTGCAACACGCCGGTATCGGCTGATTGCACTGTGCAGGTTGAGCGCCTTGTGCAATGGGACACGACCACGGGTCGCCAGATCTTGGGCGAGATAAAGCTGACCTCAGAGATCCAAGCGAACGATGTCGTCGTCTTTGACTTCAATGACATCGACCCGATCAAGTCCACGCAAGGGGTTTGCGACCGCATGTATTTGCGTCGGATGAACTCGATTACCTCCGGCCGTTTTTATCCTGTCTGGCAAGCCTACCGATTTGAGGAGGGACAGTCTTTGTTTACTTCTTCCGATAAAACAAAACCAAAACTACGGGGCAGCAACGGAACGATCCGCAATGCCGCCTCCTACTGGACACCGGCCTGATGTCTGACAGATATTCGCAACAGTCTACGTTTTTGCTGGATGACGCCAGCATCGTTTTTGGGGCGACTGACAGTCAGCGCTATTGCTACGCTCGCCCGTTCCACTCGTGCGACGTTCTGGAGATCGTCTTCAGAATCCCTGCCGATGTCCCTGACAACGACTGCCGCATCACGATCCAGCGGGAGGCCGACTGGGGCTCGACTGGAGGTCGCCAGACTATCGGCGTCCTTGCTCCGAATACCGCTTGGAAAAAGGAAGACACGATCATCCTCGACCTGCGCGACAACGACCTGGCGCAGTTGGACCCCGGAGACTCGATCTGGGTGGAGGTGACGACCCCAATGACGGGCTCGTATACGTCAGGTGCGAACGTGTTCTTTAACTACGTCCCATACAACGGCCAAACCCCAGTATGGAACGCAGAGGGTGGCGTTCAGACCAAGAGGCACCGGCAAGCAGGACGAGAGACCATCGACGGCGTGATCCGCGACGGTGGCCCTTACTACACGGTGGTGACATGAGCAGTTATAGTAACGCTAGCGCCGGTTCCGTTATCGAATACGAGGCGATCGATACTTCAATCTCGCTCCAAACCGATGGGGCCATCGCCTACTTTCAAGCTGCCCGCCATACGAAGATCACCGCGATTCGGATGATAATGTGGCAAGACCTCCCCGACGATGCCTGCCGGGTGAATGTCTACCACGCGCCGAACTTCACGAACAACAATGGGCGCGTTCATATCGGGACCATCGCGCCGACTACGACTTGGATCGACAACGATTGCGTGGTGTTCGACATGCAGTCGGAGGATCGTTCGGTTCTCGAACCGGGCTCGCGTCTGCTTCTTGTTGTGGACACTTCGACAACGGCGACCGGCACTATGACGGTGCAGGTGGGCTTCGATTACTACGAGTTTGATGAGGGCTCCCCGGTCACGATTGAAGACGACAAGGTAGTCGAAAAAACGACCGCTGGCGCAGAGGGTAAGATCCGCTCCGGTGGTAAATTCTTTACGAAAGCGAGCTAAAAATGAAAAAAGCAAAAGGCCATAAGCCTGGCACGGATTTCCGCTCCATGCGTGTGAAGGCACGGATGGGAAAGTTCGCCGTAAAGAAGGACAAGAATGACAGCTTCTATTCGCCGGAAACGGAGAAGATGAAGGCGCAGGGATTGCCTGAAGATGTAAAAACTATGTCGGCGGGCTCCACGATCAACACCACTGGCAATAGCTTCTAAGGCCGGTTCCTAAATGGCGACACTCGATACCATCGCGTCGAGGGTGCTAAACAACCTCGACCGCGCCGGGGCACCTACGACAGAGTCCGATCTGGTGAAGGACTGGGTAAACCAGTCCATCCGTGAGGATATCTGCGCCGATGTGAACTTCGCGTGCATGGAGTTCGACTTTACTACTTGGACGACGATCAATCAGGATGTGATCGACGTTCCGACCTTGCTGAATACTGCGGATAGCGGAGCCCTGCTGAAGGACATCGACATGGTGCGCTTCAGCCTTGGAGATGGGTACAACTATAGCGTCCTTCCCGAAGTCGATGAGCGAGTTCTATTCGAGCGGTTCAGCGACACCACCACCGGAGCGCCGGAAGTCTGGGCGAGGACTGGTGAAAAGATTCGCATCCGTCCGGTAGCCGACAAGACAGGCAACGCGACGACCAACAAGGTGCAGATCCGGGGATGGAAGTATCTTCCCGATCTGGTGACGGGTTCGGGTCCGACCGCATCGAACGACATCTCCACCCGGCACGAGCGTTTGCTGGAGATGTCAGTGACCTCTCGCGGGCTGCTTTATTATGGCGATTACGAGAAGGCGCAGTATTACAACAATCTCTACCAATACTGGTATCAGCGGGCGATCAACGGCGAGAAGCGCAGGAAGGCACCTGCGAATCTTGTGATGCGACCTTCTCCCACCGCTGGCAAACCGGCCTCTCCCGTTAGCCCATGGAAGTGGAGGCGCGGGCCTGACTACGGCTGGATGTCCTGATGTACGAGGGAAGCCCGCGTCAGGGGACTCCTATCGACGCGAGGCTCCCCCAGCCCGTCACGATCAGTTGGCCCGAACGAACCAGCAGCATCTTTAAGCGCGTGAACCTGGAGTTCACGGGCAACCTTGCCACCTTGGCTAGCGGCAATATCGTCTGGCAGGTGCAGGGGGACGCAGCGGGCACAGCTACGCAGTACCGTTGGAAGCTCCGAGGCGGCATGTTGGCGGCAGTCGTCACGCAAGATTGTCTGGGTAGCGGGACTGATGTCCTCTTCTTGTCGGACAATGCTGCAACCTGTGTGGTTCCTCTTGGTATCTTCGACCGAGGAGCGCCGAATGGCAGTGAGATCACCGATGGGGTTTTCAAGTTCGACCTTGGCGAGGGGATGCTCAGTCAGGCTTCTGGGAATAAGTTGCTGGTTTCGGCCAATGGCGATATCGGCAGCGGCAAGATCCGTGTGACAGGAGTTGTCTGGGGTGAGGAGGTTCCGAAATGAGGAATCGCGGTAGACTTGCCCCGCTTCTTGGGTTGCAGGGGTCTCGTCAGGCAGAGCAGATGCCCGCTGGGGCTCTGCCCATGCGTGGCGGTTACAATATGGATCCGGTGGACGGCGAGTGGTGGAGCCGCGACGGCAGGCCGGTTCTGTCGAGCCAGGCGTCGGCAAGCGATCCGGTAGTGGTTGCGCAGTTGGGCAACATTCAGTGGAACGGCATCCTCTCGACCGACCACCGTGACTACATCTGGAGTCAGGACTATGTCCTCGACATCAACGCCAATGGGTTGGTGAACGGCGCTTACGCCGAGTCGGACAATGTCGCGGGATACATGGACGATTCAACACCATGGTTCCAGTACGGGGGCTCGTATAGTGCGGGAACCGCGCAGCAGATTTTCGTTGGAGATCTTTTGCTGACGGGGGCACGGGGAACTTACGGGCAATGCTATCGAGTGATCAGCGAGGTGAACGATACCACCTACGGTCGGATCGCCTATCTGGATCGATACTGGTCCTCGCCCACGGGCAACACCAACCCGGAACTGGTCACCGTTCGCGTCATTCCTAGCCTCCACTCAACGTGGAAGCACGGGACAGCCGTGGTCCACGGTGCCCCTCCGACCAGAGACCTAACGGTAGGGACGAAGGGTTCGGCTTGCCTGTTCGACCAGTTGGTCACTTTCACTGGATCGACATCCAGTTCGCAGCAAATCCGTGGCTTCGACGGCAGGCGCACTTATATGGTGATCACCTCTGCCGACTTGACCAACCCCGTTGCCATCTTGCTGGATAACCAATCGGGCGCGGACCAGAGCGGCACCGACCATGTGTCTGAGCCGCGCAAGGCTTGGTATCAGAACACCGCGATCAGCTACACTGACGATGCCAACCTTATCCCGAATCCTCACTTCTGTTGCGTTAGCAATGGACGCCTGATTATCGGCAGAGCGCAGGACGACCAAGGGGGTTTCGCCAGCAGGACGATCTGGTATTCGGCGCAAGGCAACATGACCGCATGGCACACTGGGGTTCAGAACGAGACCAGCAGCCCTAACTATGTGACCTTCGACCAGCGGGACTTGAACGATATCCGAGGGCTACTGCCGCTGGGCAATCGCTTCGTCGTCCACAGGCGGCACTCTCAGATGGTGGCATCGTTCACCGGGTCGAACACCGCTCCGTTTCAGTTCGCTGAGAATAACCAGGACATCGGGCTTGAAGCCTACGGGGCAGTCACCTTGGCTGGTGGGCTTCACTTCTTTCCGACAGACGCTGGGCCTGCTGTTTTCGATGGGCAGAACGTTACGCCGATCGGCGCAGAGATCCGCGCACATTTAGTGCAGATGGGTTTCTGGTTTGGCGAGCCGTTCGCCGTGGGCCATGACCGTGAACGCAAGCTGATCTATTTCTTCACCAGCCACAAGCGGCATCAGGACTCGATCCCCTCGCCTGCGGGCACCAACCCCGTGAACCAGCCGCCCGCGCCCACTGCTCCCGAAAACCGAGTCGTTTACAATTCTCCCGGCACTCTCACTAATTTCTACAGCGCGGCACCGACGCTCGTATATTCGATCGACCGGCAAGCCTGGTATTTCGAGGACCAGCCCGCCTTGGGTGCATTGGGCCAGGTGAAGGAAGGCGGCACCTGGGGGATGCGTCTTGATGGCACGATCCTCAACATGAAGGACGGCGCGACCCCCGAGATAGGGCTGGATGCTGCCGTCGCTTGTACGATTCAGTACGGGAGCGTCACTCAACTCTCCCGAATCTCCATCGCCCCCCAAGCGGTTGACGCCTTGGTGGAGACCCCGTGGGTCAGCTTCGGCACGTTGGAGCGGAAGATGATCACCAAGATTGTCCTGCAACTTCGCGGCTGGGCTGCGGAGGATGTCTACTCTGCTTTGAGCGATAGCGTCCACGCTTGCACGATCGAGATATTCACGAACGGCGACCCGGAGACTGTTCGCTCCACGATAAACGTTCAGCACACTGTCGCTGAGATGCGAAACCTTGGCCTCGACGAGAACCGGCAGCAGCCGTTGATGCTCTTTGAGCTTAGTCCCCGAGTGTCGGGTGAGAACTTTAAATTCAGATTCAAGAACGCCCTGCCCGCAGGATCTTCACTGAAGAAGGTGCCGATGCGGATCGCCAGCGCGGAAGTGTTCTACGACCAAGAAGAAAGCAACAGGCCCATCACGAGCCTTTAGGAGAAGATCATGGCAGGCAAAGACGCAGTAGTGAAACCGGGGGATTCAGCGGCGATGGTGCAAACGCCCGCTGGGCAGTTTTACCTGAACCACCTTCTCGGCTCGCAGGGATCTCAGCAGTATAACGCATCGGCCATCGCACCCGGTGGCATGTATAACGGCGGGCAAATGGGCGGCGGGGCTCCGCAGCAGGGCGGCGGGCAGGCTCCGATGTTCCCCTCGCAAAACCAAGGGCCAATTCCGTCAGCATACGGGGCTCCCCAGCAGGGCGGTGGCATGGGCGGCGGCATGGGCGGCGGCATGGGCGGTGGCGGTCAGCAGGGCGGTGGCCCCCGAACGATCCAGCCGGATCGAAACACAGGGTTTGGCAAAAACGCCGAGAAGTTCCAGCCGATCAGCGGCAACATTTTCGACCAGAACGCTGCCCGCATTAATACCCAGCTTTCCGGTGGCGCTATCCTGGGACAGACAGAAACGGAGTCTGGGATTCAGGACTACTACCGGAACCAGGCTCTGGGCGGCGGTGCGGACCAAATGTTCAATAACGCGATGTCCCCGATGATGCCGGGAATGATGACGAACATGGCGGGCAGTCTCGGTGGCTACGGGATGGGCGGCTACGGCGTTAACGGGATGCCTTCCGCGATGACGGGCACTCAGGTCGGGTCTGGCTTTGTGGATCAGATGGGCCTTGAGTCTGGCGCTCAAGGTGAGATGCGGGCCAGAGAAGCAGCGGGGCTTGCAGCTTCCGGGGCGCAGGATCGAACCTACTTGAACGAACTGATGCGCAACATCGAGTCCGAGGCTTCCAGCACCCTGGCGAACCAACTGCCCGAGGTTGGCGCACAGATGGAGGCAGCAGGTCTAGGCCGCTCTGGCTCAAGGGGGCTGGCCTCCACTCAAATGGGGCAGCAAGTCTTGGGTCAGGCGAACCGTGACAAGATGTCGGCGCTCTCTCAGTTTGCCGACCAGGCTGCGGGGCGGTCTTTCCAGGCCCGTCAGAACCAGATGCAGCGACTGGGTGGTGCGGATGACGCGATGCTGAACCGAGCCGGTCAGTTGGGGCTTGGGTACACGGGCGAGCAAACAGCCCGCCTGCTGAACGAAGGGAATATTCAGGGGATGGCTCGCGGCCAGAACATGGACATGTTCGGGATCGGGCAGCAGAACCGCGACAATGCGTTCGTGAACGCTGGCATCGCGGAGGCCAACCAGCGGGGAATCGATCAGGCTCGACTGGACTCGATACTGGGGGCGCAGCGCGAGGGGACCGATCAACTCTTTGCCTTATCGACAGGCATCAACCAGCAGCCGATCAACTACTCACCGAACACGCAGCAGAACCCGTGGGCGACCTTCGGGGCGAATGCGGGAGGCCAAATAATTGGCGGCATGTTCAACAACCCGCCCAGCAACATTAGCAATTAAAATGGGAACTCCTGCCGTAGCGAAAGCAAACTTCCACATGGCGACGAATCGCCTGATGGATGAGTTGCGCGAACGTGGCCTAGCCATGGATGCCTGCGAGCAGGAGAAGACCAACCCGATCCGGCACTCGTTCGGTGACGGCATATATATGAGGTCAGTATTCTACCCTGCCGACGAATTGATCATCGGCAAGATTCACAAGTTCGCACATCCCTTCTTCCTGCTTCGCGGGTCGATGGTTATAATTACCGAGGACGGTTCCGAGTTGGTGGAGGCTCCGCATTCGGGCATCACGCCTGCGGGTCTCCAGCGTATCGGGGTGACACTCACAGACTGCGAGTTCACCACATGCCATGTCACCGACAAGACGGACCCGGACGAGATCGAGGAGGAGCTAGTGACGATGGACTTCAATGCTCCAGAACTTGCCGACCTTGGCGTGAGCGAAATTCTTTTAGAAAACGAAAGCTAAAGGCGGGACTACGATGACAATGAACATGACAGGACAGACACCGGTCGGTAGGAAGAAGCAGCCCGCAGTAAACGGGATGACGGGACAACCGTTCCCGCAGCAGGGCGGCGGGCAGCAGATGGCCAACCAGCCGGGGTTTAGCCAGAATAGCGTTGCGGGCAATATGCGCGGGATGGCGGGGCCGCAGTGGGGCCAGCAGGGCGGCGGGCAGCAGGCGGCAGGCCAAGCAATGTTTTATCGAACTTCACCCGAGGTACGAAAAGACCAGTACGGCAACCGAATAAGCGCGGACGGGAAGATGGCATCCATGATGGGGCGCAGCCCCGGCATGGATAGCATGTTCGGGCAACAAGCCCCGAAGCCCTACGGCCAAGGTGGACCGCCTCCCCGTTTGTCCAACTCTTACGGTGGCCCTCAGTCGATGGGCACGGCCCCGGCATTCGGCGGGCAACAGCCTCAAGGATTTGGCGGCGGGCAGCAGTTGAATTCCTTTCGTCCTTACCAAATGGCGCAGAACGGGTATGGCGGAGCGCCGCAGGGCAATTTCGGCATGATGCAGGGCATGGGCCAGCAGATGAACCAACTCGCAGGCGGCATAATGCAGCAAAACCCAATGGCGCAACAGGCAGGCGCAGCCCAGCGGATGATGCAGGGCATGGGCCA
>PBTG01000018.1 GCA_002726535.1 Myxococcales bacterium
CAGATACATGGCCGTCGGACTGCCAAGGCCTCCCGCGCCGATCAACAAAACCTTGGCGTCGAGCAGTTTGAGCTGCCCCTCTTCACCGACCTCCGGCATCATCAAGTGTCGGCTATAACGCGCCATTTGATCGGCGCTCAATGATCGTCTGGTCGCGACAGGCAAGGCGTTCTGCGCCCACTTTCCAAAGCCGCCTGTCATCGATGTGACGTTGACGTATCCCATGGTTTCGAGTGTCGCCGCAGCCATCGCTGAGCGTACGCCTCCGGCGCAATAGAGGATCAGTTCGTCATCTGCGTTCATGGCCAGCTTGGAGATCCGCGACTCCAAAAAACCGCGACCGAGCAAGTGTGCTCCCGGTACAAAGCCGTTTTCCCACTCATCTCGCTCTCTGACGTCGATCACATAGACCTGCTCGCCGGCCTGTATTTTTTCATGCACTTGTTGAGGTGAAATCTCGTCGATTGACGACATAATGGTGTCGAGGTGGTCTTGGAACGAAGGCATCTTGTAGCTCGCTTTGTAGGTTCGCCGAGTAGATTCGACGCAGACGAAGGGGGGACAGGTCCTCAACGGCGCCTGTCTCAAGGGTTGAATTGGGTAATGTAGGAGTCTCGCTCGGCTTGAGCAAGTGCTACAGCGTCGAGTTAACCGAGAAAGTTGGTCTACGGCTCACCTTGAGTTGTTCACCAATGTTGCGCAGCGACAGGTTGTTTGCCCCAAAGATTCAGCTTGGAACACGATAAAGGGCCATATGTCTGTTGGCTCAAACCAGCGCGGAGTCACAAAATCATTGCTTTGTACGAGGCACTTCAATCGGCACGAGAGCATTGTGTAGCCTGGATTGTACGCCTCTCTTTGAGACCATTTGAGCCCGTCGAGCAGGATCATGGCGTAGATGTGACGCTCGATATTTGGATCATGAGATTGCATCAATAAGTTTACGATTTGATTGGCTTTTTGACGCCGATTGCTATGGATTGCGAGCCACAAACGTCCCCATGCCGCGTCGAGGTTCTGTGAGTCTTTGAGACTCGCCTCGATTAGGTGTCGTTGTCCCCGATCGTACTGACCCTCGTACACGTGTTGGAGCCCCGTTCGAGTCAGTTGCTGTGCTTGTCGTCGATGAGCGGCGCTGCCCGATAGCCAAGCGAGCATGCCGCACAACACCAACGCGCTCCATCCGAACCATGGCCTAATGGGCCGCCGGCGATGTTGAGCTAAGGGATGGCGCATCACGAGTCCTCGTCATTGACCATTGGATGTCCGTGAAGCAACGTCGGGTGCAATGACCGGGAGACACACCTGATGAGTGCAGTTGATACGCCCGAAAAATCTACACATCTTGCCCTCGTGACCACGCGTCATGGCGGACTTGAGGTCATGCAGGTGCAGCAGCGGCCGACTGTGCCACCAGGAGCCGGCGAGGTACAGGTACGGATTCGAGCGGCGGCCTTCAATCACCTAGATTTGTGGGTCAGACGGGGCGAGCCGGCGGGCCATTGGCCGACTCCGATCGTCCCTTGCGCCGATGGGGCCGGCCATGTCGTCGCCGTGGGGCAGGGCGTCGAACTGCCGATCGGCACCGAGGTTGCGATTTACCCGGTGATCAGCTGTCACGTTTGCGAGCGTTGTCTCGCAGAGCAGCCACAACTTTGCGATCGATTTGGATTGCTTGGCGAACATGTCGATGGTTGTGCCCAAGAGGTCGTCAATGTTTCGGTTCGTGATGTTGTCGAACTTCCAAGCGGTCTAGATCTGGTCGTTGCTGCGGCCATGCCCACGACCTTCATCACAGCTTGGCAGATGCTCCATAGTCGGGCTCAAGTACAAGCTGGGCAACGCGTCGTCGTTCATGGTCCTGGCAGCGGAGTAGGCTCAGCTGCGATTCAACTCGCACGGGTGCTCGGAGCGGAGGTGATCGCAACGATCCGAAAAGACGCCGATGAAGCGCTGGCAAGAGATTTGGGTGCGAGCGAAGTCTTTCGAAATGATGACCCTCAGTGGCCACGCTTAGTTAGAAAGATGGGCGGCGCAGATTTGGTTTTTGAACATGTTGGAGCCGCCACTTGGCAAGCCTCGATCAAAGCCCTCAAACGAGGCGGGAAGATCGTCACCTGCGGCGCAACGACAGGCTTTGAGGTGTCGCTCAATTTGCGGAAGTTATTTTTTCACAGCATTTCGTTGCTCGGCTCGACCATGGGGACACGATCAGATCTCAAGACCGTCATCGAGTACGCAGCGCGTGGCCTCTGTAAGCCCCACATCGGGGCACGTTTTCCTCTGACTAAAGGCGCTCAAGCCATGGGTGTGCTCGAGCGTAGAGAGGTTCAAGGGAAGGTCTTGATTGAGATGTAGACGAACTCATGGTGGTCGCTGATTGGTTCGAGATGCGGCTCAATCTACAATGACCGTTGACAGACGGCAGGTAGGCCCTACCTTGTGCACCCGGTGGCCCCATCAACGGTGTCCCCCGTCTCATGACGCGTTAGGAGTATTTATGACCGCCGCTCTGATGAACTCGATGCATGAACGCCTCGATGGCGTCCATGCTCAATATCACCTGCATTTCGCCGGGCAGCCCCGTGTCACTCGCAATGAAGAGATGATGCGGTTGATGATCGAGCAAGCCAATTCGATCCACGTCGAAGCGCAAGACCTCTCGCCTCATCTGAAGGGACTAGACGATTTACTCAAGCTCTGCTTGGAACGCCTCGAGTTGTACCGAGGTGAAGTCACCGAGATTGAGCGTGCGAAGGAACAAGTGGGGCCGAGTGGCGTTGAAGCTGCGATGTTGGGCACTCGAGCTAATTTTGTGTTCGCTCGCTATCGTCGGCATTTCGCTGGGCGCAGCCGATCGACGCGAGACCTTGCTTTGCTGATGGAGATGACTCGCGACCTGCAGCGCATCCACGAGCAGATGTCTGAGGTCTCGCAGGTCTTCGCGGGTGGTACCTTGGCGCGTGATATGGAGGTCGTCGGCGAATACATCGAGATGTTCCGGAGCGAGCACACAGAGATCGGAACCTCCCGCGGATCTGGTTCTCAAGATGAGCAGGCCTCCGCTCTCGCCGCCTTAGCCAACGAGCAGTTCGAGTGGTATCGCCTGCATTTCGCCGGCCAACCCCGTGTCAGCCGGCGTCCAGAACTCTTGGAGCGGATGATTAGCGGCTTGGAGACGGTCCTAGAGCGGATGCGTGCGCTCAAAGACAACGGTTTTCACGTTCAATACAACGACGACAACTTACAGGTCGTCACCGAACGGCTTGGCATGTGGCGCCAAGAGATCATCGCGATTCGCGATGTGCGGTCTCAGACACCCTTGCTATCGATGGTCGAGGCCTTGAGTGAGGCCGTCGATGTTGTCCTGGAGTTGTACAACGAACGTTTCGCGGGCCAGAACAGAGCCACTCGTGATGTGGAGTTGCTCTGCGCCTTATGCGATCGGCTCTGTGAGATCGAGCGACAGATGGAAAAGATCGCCACCGTCCAGCCTTTGACCGCCAATGAGCGTAACCTCGAGATGGCTCGTGACGCCCTTGGGATGCTCGAAGAAGAGTGGTCTGAGGTGAGCGAGGCCCAGGCGAACAACGACTGAGACTTGCTCGAAGACGCGTGCCACGCCAGACTGCATCCATCAGCGAGGAGGCAGAGCATGTATGGGGACGCAAAAGGTCGGATTGCCGCGACTCTCGAAGAGATTCGAGAAGCTGGCTTGTACAAAGACGAACGAATCATCACGTCTCCGCAGAACGCAGAAATTCGAGTCACCGGTGGCCATGAGGTCATCAACTTCTGCGCGAATAACTACCTAGGTTTGTCCAACGACCCGCGTCTGTTGCAGGCATGCCACGACGCTCTTGAGCGTTATGGATATGGTCTGAGTTCGGTACGTTTCATCTGTGGCACCCAGACGGTCCATAAAGAACTCGAAGGAGCGCTTTCAGCCTTCTTAAGGACCGATGACACTATTTTGTACAGCAGCTGTTTTGACGCCAACGGAGGGCTCTTTGAGACCTTGCTTGGCCCGGAAGATGCTGTGATATCTGACAGCCTCAATCACGCTTCCATCATCGACGGAATTCGCTTGTGTAAGGCTCGACGCATCCGTTGGAGTCATGGAGATCTCGCAGAGCTTGAGCAGCATCTCCAAGACACCCAAGACTGCCGAACACGCCTGATCGCCACCGATGGGGTGTTTTCCATGGATGGAGACATCGCCGACCTCAAGGGCATCTGTGATCTCGCCGAGCGCTACGGCGCCATGGTGATGGTCGACGACAGTCACTCGACTGGATTTTTCGGACCTACCGGTCGTGGCACTGCAGAGCATTGTGATGTGATGGGTAAGATCGACATCATCACTTCAACCTTGGGTAAGGCCTTGGGCGGCGCAAGTGGTGGATTCACCAGTGGTCGGCAAGAGATCATCGATCTGCTACGGCAGCGCTCACGGCCTTACTTGTTCTCGAATTCTGTGCCCCCACCGATCGCCGCCACGGCTTTAGAGTGCGTACGGATGATTAGCGAGACCACCGAGCTACGCGACAAACTGGAGGCCAATACGCTTCGCTTCCGCGGCGCAATGACAGCCGCTGGCTTCGACATTCGGCCAGGAACGCATCCCATCGTGCCCATTATGTTGGGACAGGCTCGCTTAGCTGCACAAATGGCCGATGCGTTGCTCGAAGAAGGGATCTACGTCATTGGTTTCAGCTACCCGGTGGTTCCCAAAGGAGCGGCACGAATCCGCGTCCAGATTTCGGCCGCGCATACCGACGAGATGATCGATGCCGCAGTGGCCGCTTTCGTCGGAGTCGGTCAGAGGCTCGGGGTCATTTAGCCAAGTTAGAGCGTACAGAAAGCTCGACGGATCGACGGGAACTCGTACCCTTGGGATATGGCTAGTTTGCCTACATGGTCGCGTTTGGTCTGGATGCTTGTGGCGATTTTTGTCGCAACGGTGCCCTGTCATTCCTTGCATGCGCTCCGCTGTCCGAAAGGGGCAAAGGTCAAAAAGACCAGGCGGGGCGGTGTGATGCGCGCGTGTTATTGGCGGCGACGCAAGCATGGTCCATTCGTTCGATATCATCGCAACGGGGCGATCAAGGAGCGCGGGACCTACAAGCGTGGTCGTCTCCATGGTGTGGTGACCGGTTTTCGTCCCAAGGGCGACAAATCTTCGGTGACTCCATACGTCAACGGTCGTAAAGAGGGCGTTGTTTTTCGCTATAAACGCGACGGTCAACTGCGCTCGAAAGTAAGCTGGAAACGCGGAGTAAAAGTCGGGCCCGCGCAATATCATTGGCGCTATAGTTCAGATATCGGTGCGCATACCGATGGCAAACGGCATGGGCCGTGGTTGATTCGCTTGTCGACCGGTGAACGGACCGAGTGGGTCTACCAAGCTGGGCAACTTCTCGGGCAAGAGCGCTCTTATGCTGCCAATGGACAACTCGTACGCCAAGGTCAGCTCGAAGCAGGTCGACGCGTAGGCCAGTGGCTCCATTGGTGGCCCAATGGTCAGCAGAGTAGTGCTGGCTCCTATCGGGGTGGACAACGCCAGGGGCCATGGCAGTGGTGGCACCCCAGCGGTAAGCTCGCGCGGCAACAGAGCTACCGCGCGGGACTCATCGACGGGACTGGCCAGCGCTGGTCCGAAGACGGCCAACTTATCGCCAAAGGCATTTGGCGCCGCGGCGGCAGAGAGGGACGATTCGAGCGATGGCACGCCAAAGGGGGCCTCGCGGCGACTGAGCGATGGCGTGATGACAAGCTCCAGGGAGAACGTCTTGAGTTTGACCCTCGAGGTCGCTTGAGGCTTCGTTCTTCTTGGCAAATGGGTCTCCCTCATGGCTTGTGGAGCCGACCCGACGCTCAGGGACAGATACAGACTGCTTATTTCACCAAGGGCGTGATGACCAAGGCGTGGTCCAAAGCTGAGCATCCCCTGTGTATTCCGAAGCTAATCGAAGGCAAGATCAAGAGAGGGTCGCCCTCTGCATGTGCAAAGAGCGACCCTCACGCAAATAATACACCGTGATTTAAGACCCTTCAGCGATCTCCACAGCCTCGGTCAGAAGGCGCGTGACATCATAGGGATCAATGTTCGCGTTCGGTCGCCGATCTTCGAGATAGCCTTTGCCATCCTGAGCGACCTGCCAAGGCACGCGCACCGAGGCTCCGCGGTCTGATACGCCCACCTTAAACTCTCGGTATGAGCAGGTCTCGTGCAGTCCAGTCAAGCGCTCGTCAATGAAGGCGCCGTACGCTTCGATGTGCTCCTCATGGCGATCTGCGAGTGCCTTGCTGAGCTTGTCGAGCTCCTCGCTGTTGATGCTCTCGCGCATCGACTTGCTCGAGAAGTTGGCGTGGGCACCGGCGCCGTTCCAATCGCCTTTGACAGGCTTGGGGTGCAAGGTCGCGCTCACACCGTAGTCCTCTGCGATACGGTAGAGCAACCATCGCGCAATCCACAGTTGATCGGAGACCTCAAGTGGTCCGAGAGGGCCGATCTGGAACTCCCACTGTCCTGGCATCACCTCTGCGTTGATTCCCGAGATCGCAAGACCAGCATCAATGCAGGCCTCCAAGTGGACCTCGACGATCTCGCGACCATAGACCTCGTCAGCACCGACACCGCAGTAATAGCCGCCTTGTGGAGCCGGGAAGCCGTTGTCTGGCCAGCCCAAGGGCTTGATACCATCGAAGAAAGTGTACTCTTGCTCGATACCAAACCACATCTCGAGGTCGGCGGCTCGTTCGACCACCGCAGCGAGCGGAGAGCGCTTGTTCGATGGGTGAGGTGTGCCATCGATGTTGAGCACTTCGCACATTACCAGACGATCCGGTCCGCCACGGACTGGGTCTGGGCATGAAAAAACAGGATTCAACGCGCAGTCAGAAGCGTGACCCTCTGCTTGATTGGTGCTGGAGCCATCAAACCCCCACACAGGCGGCTCTGTACCGATTTCGATAACGCGTGTTTTGCAACGAAGCTTCGCGGTAGGGAGGCTTCCGTCAATCCAAATGTATTCAGCCTTGTAGACGCTCATGTTTCCTCAGGATCGGGTTGGTGGCGAGATAGACCTTGCCCTTGTGCAGATGGCTATTCTCGTAAGATCGCTCGTGACCTTTGTCTTAGCGATGGAAGCAGCATATGGGGCAATTGTTTCCGTGAAGTTTCGATATGGTTAAATCTTCGATCTCTATTAGATGTCGGCTAACTGCCAGGTCAACGTGACTTGCGAGCCCAACGCGAGCACCGCGGTGACCTCCACAGCCGCTAGAGCAAAGGCTGCGTGTGCCTGCGCTTGCGCCCAAGGCCGCTCGATGTGTTCAAGCCATCCAAGTAGGCGCATCGAGGGGCGCTCGAGCCTCAGTCCGAGGTGTCGCTCTCCACAGCACTCGATCGCAAGGCCACTGCGCGCTTCGATACTCAGAGCCGCACGGATATTCTCTTCAAGCCTGCTGAGGTCCGCCAAAGGCTCGTACCAGCTGGGGTCGATCCGCAGCGTCTGTACACTCATGATAGGTGGACGCTCAAATTGTTCGATGATCTCGGCCTCGTGCATCCAGGGCAATCGCAGATCCTGATGGCCGTCGACGGGATCGGGATGCAGTCGATGGCTGCCCTCGCCGAAGCCCTGCTTATCAAACCAAACCCAGGGACCATTGTGTTGCCAGAGTTCGAGGCGATCTTCGCCGACCAGACGCGCATACCACGGACCTTGCGGTCCCGATCGCTCAGTGGCCAGGAGGCTTAATCGAGCGAAGCCTTCGGCGAAGCGATCGGGTTGCCATCTCCCGGTCGCGACGGCCACGCGCTGAGCGATACTGGACTCAATCAAAATAGGCCTCCGAAACCAGCGGAGTTTTGGACTCCTTGGCCCTCCGCACGCATACTTATACATGATCGCAGCACAGGGGCCCTTATGGAACAGAAGATTGCCGTGACCATCTCGGCCCAAGGGCGCGAGAGTACAGTCGGCGAGGCACTGACATACGAGTTGAGAGACGAAGAGAAATCTGCTCGAGCTCGCAAGGTGGCTGGTATTTTCATCGCCATCGCCGTTGGCAGCCTATTTATCCCGATCGTCCATTTTGTGGCTCCATGGTTGAGTCTGATCGTCGCGGCGATCTCGTATGGCAAGGTCCGCAATCAAACGGCGCTACTCCGTGGCGCGAGTGGTCCGTGTCCTGCCTGTGGTGAAGCGATCGCCGTGCCTGAGCAAACCTTGGAATGGCCTGTAGAGTGGAATTGCGTGGCTTGTCGAAAGCGGACTCAGTTCGTTCCTGTCAGATCACAAGAGTCCACCTGAGCTAAAGCGAGTTCTGCCCCATCCCTGAGGAGTGCATCCCATGGAACATCGTTCGATCGCAGTGCTGCATGGCGGTCCCTCCAGCGAGCATGACATCTCGGTCATTAGTGCCAGAGAAGTCCTCAATTCTTTACGTGGGGGTGGCTACACCGCCTTGTCAGTTTGGGTAGATCGGCAGGGTTTGTGGCACTTCGCGGGCGCCCAGGCGCCGAGTGGCTCGTCAGTTGCGGATCCTTTGTGCTTACCTGAGGCTTTGGCGAGATTGCGTGATGAGGACGTATTGTGCGCATTCTTAGGTTTTCATGGCACCTATGGTGAAGACGGTCGAGTTCAAGCTGCGCTGGAGCTCGCTGGAGTGCCCTATACGGGCTCGAAAGTGACAGCCAGTGCGTTGGCCATGGACAAGCCCTTGGCTCGGCGCATCCTCGCGAGCGCTGGTGTGCGCGTGCCCGCTGGTCGGGATTTGGTGAGCTCCGATGTGCTAGGAAACGAGGCCCATGTTGCCCAAGAATTGGTTACAGAGTTTGGGTTGCCCTTGGTTCTGAAGGTCTCTGCCGGGGGCTCGAGCCTCGGTGTGGAAATACCCAACACGCTCGCTGAGGTCCAGGGGGCCTTGAGTCGATTGGCCGCTGACACCCAGATTCTGCTCTGCGAGCAATTCATCATAGGCAAAGAGTTGACCGCTGGTGTGCTCAGCCGAATCGATGGTCAATTAGAGGCGCTGCCTGCGGTGGAGATCGCTCCTAAAGGCGAAGGATTTTTCGATTACGAAGCCAAATACGATCCATCGCTGACCGATGAAATCTGTCCGGCTCGAATCTCAGAGCACGTTGAGAACAAGTGTCGACACATCGGTGTACTTGCGCACAGGGCTCTGGGGTGTCGTGGGATTTCTAGAACAGATTTGATCCTAGATGAGCAAGACCAGTTGTGGGTACTGGAGACCAACACCTTACCGGGGCTGACGCCGGCGTCACTGTTACCGAAGTCTGCGGCTGCGGTGGGATGTTCGTATTTGCAATTGCTTGAGCGGATTGTCGCCACGGCCAAGCTGCCCTAAAGGCTTCATCGAAGCGTTCTTAGCGCGGCCTTTTGAACATCATGCGGCTCGCATATTGGCGTGTCTCGCGACTGTCGAGCACACAGTTCTACCCAGCGCTGCTTGGTGAGGTGATCCACTCGCCAGTGGATCCGTTCTGCTCGGGCGACGCCACCACCAAGGTCTCGATAGGTAAAGCCGCGCAACGTGCCGAGGTCGAAAAGCTTTCGACGTCCCTGGGTCACACGAGAAAAAATGTCTCTTCTCCAGCGGTAGCCGGAGATTGCGACTCCGAGTAACGCTTCGTCGCGGAAGAGCTTACGCCACGCGGATTTGGCTTGCGCCAACAACGCTATGCGGTCTGGACCGTAGTAGGTGTCCTGTTTTTTGGGACGCCTACTGAGTGTCCTGGCGTAGCAGCGGTCGCGAGCTTGACCGACTCTTGGAAGTTCTTTGCGAAAGGCTCGCCATACCAATGAGCGCAATTGAGCCCGGCGTACTCCCTCAGTGGTTGCATGATTGAGGCCGGGAAACTCCGCTAGCATGTCCATCTCACACAGGGCTTGATAACCAGGGTAGGGGCACTGACCTACCTCCACAGTACGTCGCCTTGATCGCGCCAAACAGAACGATTTTTGATGTTTCGAACGGGTGCGAATGAGGTGCTCAGCGAGCAACTTCGCTCGACGTTCGGCGAGGATCTCAAAGATGTTGATAAGTTGCTCGACGACCTCGTCGAGTCGGCTTTCGTACAACGTGTTCACGAGCGTGACTCGCTGCGCGCACAGGGTCGCGAAACGTTGTTCCGCATCGAGGAGCCGAAACGAGGGTTTGAGGCTGTCCGGCCGCGGTCCATAACGCTGTTTAAAAAGCATCTTCAAATCGACAGGCCGCCGAAGATCAGCTTGCAGCCGCTCGACCTGCCCTGTCCACGTCGCAAAACGCTGAGCGGCTGAGGGTCCGCGCGGAACTCCACCGCAGCCAATACACGACAAGACGATTGCAATGATCAACAGCGTGGGCTGTGGTCGGCAACTCATTTGCGATGGACCTTCCTCAAGTCGGGTGCGTTACACAAGGCGCTACCATAAGCGCCAGAGGCTGTCGCCATCACCGTCATTTATCGATGATCAGCGATCGCGTTTCGCGACTTTAAATCTCATCAAGATGGCTGTCTATGATCGACAGGGTGCTGTCTTGGACACCGATGAACAGGGCAACAAATTGAGTACGTTACTCTTTTGGATTGCCTTGAGAGTCAAGTCCAAGCCGGGTCAGCCATCGATACAACGTGCTGCGACTGACTTGAAATGATGCGGCTGTCGCCGACAAGTTTCCTCGATGTGTCCGAATCGCTGCGCGCAAGGTGTCCACATCAGGGAGGTCACCGCGAAGAGGCCATTGGTCGGCTTGCCCGATCTCTGCCGCGGCTGCCATTGGCGCTGGTGCAGTCGCCGGCTGCGCTGTCGCGGGTGGCGCCGCGCTCGGTGAGTGCACCGGAGCCGGAGCATTCTTGACGGTCGGCTCGGTGATGGGGCGGCGCATCCATGTGGTCGGTTCAATCCACTGCGCACCACCCGCCGCGATGATGGCTTGCCTAACGGCTGCTCGCAGTTCGCGGACGTTGCCCGGCCAGCGCTGTAGCAGCAACCACTCGACGAAAGCTTTGGACAGACGCTGACCCGGTGCTCCGAGTTCCGTAGCAAATCTTCTGGCCAGCACAGGGATGTCGACACGCCGGGAGCGCAGCGGTTTGATCTCAATGATCCACTCGGCTAGACGCATCAAGAGATCTTGTCGGAATCCACCGGCACTGACCATCGCTTCGAGATCTTGGTGCGTCGCGGCGATGACACGAAGATCGACAGAGATGGGACGGTCGCTACCAACTTGTCGAACCTGAGCTTCTTGAAGGGTTCGCAGCAGAGCCACCTGCATCGCTGAGGTTGCATCACCCACTTCATCAAGAAAGAGGCTTCCTTTGTGAGCACTTACGATCAGGCCATCACGTGGTTTTCCGGCGCCAGAGTAGGCGCCAGCGGTGTGCCCAAAGAGTTCACTTTGCATTACGCCCTCGCCCAATGCTCCACAATTGACGGCGACAAAGTCTCCTGCTCGCTTGCTTTGAGTATGAATCGCTTGGGCGACGACCTCCTTGCCGACGCCGGTCTCTCCTCGGATCAGAACGCCGATACTTTGGTCGGCGATGAGCTCCATTTGGCGGATGACTTGGGCCATCTCGTAGCTGTGTCCGACTAGGGTTGGATGGCTCGGATCATCGAAGTCAATCGGCGCTTGGTCGCATACGAGTAAAAGGTCACCCAGACGCAGCGTTTGTCCAGGTCGCAGGACCGCTGCGTCGACAGCGACACCATCTACGAAGGTGCCGTTTCGACTGCCGAGGTCGCGAACCTGCAAGCCATCTCCCACCTGTGCGATGAGCGCGTGTTGTCTCGACAATGTGCCGATAGTCATGCTGCCCATGCCGAAGGTTGAGCCATCGCGTCGCAGCGTCACGCGCTCGCTGGCGGCGATCGGACGGCGTCGGCCTTCAAAAGTGGGCTCAGGGTGCCAGGCTACGCGCAGGCCAAGACGCAACTCATCGGATTGCGCCTCAGGTCGACGCATTTCGGTCACGGTAGCGGTCGGTTGGAATGGGTCGATGCTGATGGCGTCCCCCGAAATGTTCGCCCGTGGTGTATTTTGTGCCGCTCAAGGAGCGGGCGTCAACCTTTGCAAAGTAGACTCGCAGGGTCTTTGAAAAAAGTCTTTCACCGCGGTGGTCCGCCTCGCATTAGATGAGACACAGAGTACGAGGGTTCGACCCGTTGCGATCTCGGTCTGTCCAGTTGCTCCTGAGTATGGGTACAAAACGACGCGATAGACGCAATCTTCAAGGTTTCAAGGATACAATTTCGTAGCCAATATCTTTGAGGATAGCGATATCAACGGGCGTCGGCCATTTGCGAGTCCCTTTCTTGGTGCTGGGGTCCATGCGCGCTTCTGTGCCCCCAGACATCAAGCCATTTTTGATATGACGAGCATCCGCTTCGAGTGGAACCGGCCCACCAAAGACCTCAACAGCATGCTTTCCTGTAAAATAGGGCGCGTCCTCGATGGTTTGGACTTGCGACTTGGCAATTGCGGCGTTTAGCAAGCCCAGACAGTGGCCGATTTCATGGCGAGCGGTAGATAAGAAATCGTTGCGATCTTTCGGCAGGTCATCGACGGTCTCCGGGCTTTGATCGAAAAACCAAGGTTTGTCGCAGTGAAAGGCCATGGACATGGCCCAGGGCTGATAGTCATCGCCTTTGAAACGCTCTTTTAACTGCGTGCCGAGTTCCGTTCCGGGATAATAGGCGCTGATGAAGGCCTTGCCGAGCTTGATGTCGTCGGTTGAGCAACCCACATATAGTCGCAGATCATCGATCGGCTTTTTGAGATTGAACTTCAGACTCGGCTCGAGCGGTTTACTTGGATTGCGCACCTTGATGGGTGTGCCTGCAGGAATCGTATCAAAGTCGTCTTTGATCATCTTCGCCCAGGTGGCGGCCGCGGCCTGTAGCGTCTTACGCCTTTCGGGGGCGTCAAAGAAGCCTGTCGAGTCCATGCTGTAGTCTAACTCGATGTGAAATTGATGGCCCCGAGACTGGCTGCGATTGGTGTCTGCCCCGTCCGTTGTATCGGAATTCGAAGCGGTCGCCGATGGAGCCGATGAGCCGCAACTGCTCAGAGCGCAGATGATGAGGGTCGCGGCAGCGACCGTCGACAGCCCTGTTCGAGCCCCGTCCGCAAGCGTCATGCCCGCATCTCCTCGGGACCCGCTGCGAGGGCTTGTTGGTAGCGGTTCTGAAGGGACAACGCAGCTTCAGAGAGGTTTTCGTCGGCTTGAAGCATGGTGGGTTCGAGTACATCGACGACTGCCGTCCCCAGATTTGGAGCCAACTGCCCTCTCGGCCAAATCCTGGCGTGTCCATGCATCACGATTGGGACAATGGGCACGCGTGCGATCTGGGCGATTCGGAAGGCGCCCAGCTTAAATCGACCGAGATTACCGTCGTCAGATCTCGTGCCTTCGGGCGCGATCATGATCTGTAAATCTTCGCGATGAATCCTCTCGGCGACTTTCTCTAGCGCCGCATAGGCGCGATCTCGGTTAGTGCGCTCTAAAAAGACCGAGCCTAAAGCCGAGCAGGCCGCGCCGATCAGGGGCATCGAGCGCAACTCTTCTTTGACGATGAGCACCCCCCCCTCTGGCAGGACGGCTGCGCCAACCAACAGGTCGAGCGATGAGCTGTGATTGAAGGTCAGAATTCTGGGCTCGCGATTCGACAGCGTCTGCTTCGCTCGATCTGTGACCCGGATGCCGACTCCCGAAATGGTCGACATGGTCCGGCCCCAGGTTCGCACGAGGCTCGGGCCCCAGGAGGCCCGTCGTTCAGCAGGCAAAGCCATA
>PBTG01000141.1 GCA_002726535.1 Myxococcales bacterium
AATCACCCGGTAAGAATCCAAGACGCTCACCAGCCTCGACGGCTGGCCGCGTCAAGACGATTCGCCGCACATCATGTCGCTGTAGCGCGGCGACGGCGCAAGCGACAGCCAAGAAAGTCTTGCCCGTGCCAGCAGGGCCACAACCAAAAACCACCGAGTTGTTGTGCATCGCGTCGACGTACAGACGCTGATTGGCAGTCCGAGGAGCGACCATACGACCACGAATGCCGAGATCTTGACCAGCGCTCTGCGAGGGCGCACTGAGCCCGCCCATACGCTCGATGAGCCGCTCCATGACCTCCGAATCTACGAAGCCACCTCGTTCGACCCGTTGCCGCAAGGTCTGCAACAAGTCGAGGATTTGCTCGACCAATTGAGTCGGACCGACCAGGCGCAACGACTGCCCCCGAGCCGAGATCTGAACGCCAAAGCGTTGCTCAAGCCAGCGCAGGTTGCGATCTCGCTCTCCACAGAGTGTCGCGAGGGTCGCGTTATCGGCGATATCAACGCTCAAACGGCGCGTCTGCCCGCTGTCGTGACCTCGCGGCTTCATCGACTTTATTGGCGCTGAACGGTCGATACTCAACTCTCCGTGCGCCTGAAGTTCAGGCGCCTGTGACGAAGAATATACACCAGGTGTCGGAATGAACCAGCAACTGAGCTTTTTTGTGATCCGGGTGAGACCTAAGATTCACAATCAGCAATCAGCGAAGCTCCTAAAGGAAAGTCGATCCCCTTCAATAGGGTCCGTTCGGAACTAAAAAGAGCCGCCAAGACGCTGTTGAGTGGCTCAATGACGTGACCAACATCGCTCTGAATGACGGCGTCATCAGCCCGCATCTGGTCCATAAAGCGACCGACCAGGCGAGCGGTCGCGATCGGAGCCAAGAGCAAGGCGTTGTAATACGTGCAGCGCCGCACGACGAATCCAGCTTCTTGTAACTTGCTCACGAAGGCATCTTTCACATAGCGCCGATGATGGTGCAGCGCTTCATCGTGCTTGCTCCACAACCAAGGCAATGCCGGGACCGTTGTGATCAACCTGCCGCCGGGTCGTAAAACCCTCCTGACTTCCTTCATGGCATCGATATCTGCCTCAATATGCTCAAAAACATCCATCGATAGCACAGCGTCAAAAGAGTCATCGGCGAAAGGAAGCGATGGTAGGGCCCCCTGTACAACGCGAACCCCCCGTTGTGCGCAATAAGACGCACCGGCTGCGTGATATTCGACACCGATCGAGTCATAATGTGCAGGCAGAGACTCAAGCATCCCGCCTGTTCCGGCGCCGACGTCGAGCAACCGAATGGGATGAGCGCTCGAGTCGATCGCTTCGGTTGCGTCGGCAAGCCATCCGCGAACGACATTTCGACAGCCTCGAAACCAAAAGTGTCGAGCCTCTGCCTCATGCATCCGATGGTATTCCTGAAGCTCCATGGATGTAGAGTGCCTCGCCCCAATCAGAGCGACAAGTTCTGCGCCGAAGCCATTGGTCGAAGCTCATGAGACAGTTTGTGGCTGATCATTGTCGGTCATGGGCTTGCGAAGGCTGGGCGGCCCGCCTACTCTGCCGACTCACCCACCACGGAGAAGGCAATGGCGGCAGGCGTAAACAAAGTCATTCTAATCGGCAACCTCGGCAAGCGTCCGGAACTACGGCACACCGGCTCAGGTATGGCCGTGTCTGAATTGCGAGTCGCAACGACGGAACGTCGAAAAGACCGGGAAGGCAACTGGGGCGACAAGACAGAATGGCATTCTGTAGTCGTCTGGGGCCGTACCGCCGAGAACTGCGCTCAGTATCTCGACTCTGGCCGACAGGTGTACGTCGAGGGGCGACTGCAGACTCGAGACTGGCAAGACGACCAGGGCAACAAGCGCTACAAGACTGAGATCGTCGCCAACAGCGTCCAGTTTCTGTCAGGCGACCGAAGCAATCGCGACGGCAACTACGGCGGCGGCAGCGGCGGTGGCGGCGGTGGCGGTGGCGGTGGCGGTGGCGGTGGCGGCTACAGCCAACCGAAAACTCCCGCTCCCGGTATGGACAGTGGACCTAAGTCCGACGGCGACTTTGTTGACGATATCCCGTTTTAGCATCCACGAGGACACAACATGAGCAGCAGACTCGGTGACTTCGTCGTCGAACACCAATACGCGGTGAATGTAAACGATATGGAGACTCTCCTTGAGAGACTCAGCCATGTTCGGCAATGGCTCACGGATCTCGGGGTTGCGAACTACGAATTGTGGCAAGACTCTGACAACTCAGGGCGCATCAATGAAGTGATCGCATACGACTCGTGGTCACATTACATGCGATTGAGCCAGAAACCGCTGCCGCCGAAACTCAAAGAAGTCTACGACGACCTGAGTCGTCTGATCGAAGGGGGATTCGACAAAGTAGTGACTCAAAAGTGGGAACCTATACCCTTGTCGAACTGACCTGTCCTCATCGTAAGTTCCGTGTACTCATCTCGCGGCGAGCTCGTTGAGTTCGACCGCCCTTTTGCTGAAGATCGTCCAGGCTATGAGCTCGAGAACACGTCGTAAATTACTCGCTCATGTGCGTAACCAAGTCCGTGACTTCGGCCTTTGGGGAGAACAGGATCGAATCTTACTTGCATGCAGCGGTGGACTCGACTCGATGGCGACGGCTGCCGTACTCGAAGCGCTGAGACCTTCCTTGGGTCATGAACTCGTGCTCGGGCACGTCGACCATGGGCTGCAGCCCAACGGTCCCGCTTTGGCAGTCATCACTCAATGGGGCGAACGCGCCGAGATCCCTGTGATGGTCGATAGACTGACCTTGAAGATGGGCAGCGATTTACAAGGCCGCGCCCGCGAGGCCCGCTACGCTGCTCTCCAACAGATGATGGAGAAAAGCAACGCGAACCGAATCGTCACAGCACATCACGCCGATGACCAAGCTGAAACATTTTTGATGCGCGCTAGTCGCGGTGCAGGGCTCGAGGGACTCAGTGCAATCCGTCGACGTCGAGGGCACGTCGTCCGGCCGATGCTGACGACGACTCGGACGGCTCTACTCGACTTTGCGACAGCGCAGGGCTTGTCTTGGTGGCAAGACCCATCAAACTCGGATCCACGTTGGACCCGCAATCGGATTCGCAACGAGGTGATGGAGCGGCTGCAACAAGCGATTCCAAGCGCTATCTCGGGGATTGGGCAATCCGCCTCACAGATGAGCAGCGTTCAGGTCGGCGTTGAGTATTGGCTGCGGCATGCCATTGGCCCCTGGGACAAGCGTGGAGCCGCTATCGGCATCGCACTCAAGCACGTCCCTGATCAGATCGAAGCGGCGAGTCTGGTCTTTCAACTGATGATTAAGGACCTCGACTTGGTCGCGCTGAGTTCCAGAGCGCTCAGACAACTGCATCAAATCAAGCGCGATGGACAAAATTGTCGTTTGCATGGTGCCAAAGCGTCGATACAAGATGGAATCTTATGGGTTGAAGCGACCGATGCTGACCGTAGCAAGTCGTCTTAAAGCTGCACCGCTCGTCTCTTCGAGGTCATAACGTTGCGCCACCTCTGTGTGCGGACTACCCTAGGAAGGGCCGGGCGATTGTGTCTCCATCGCGTATCAGCTACATGAGGCACCGCCCGCACAGACAGGAGCCATTTTGAAACACTACAAGAGCATGCTCATCTGGGTCCTCGTGATCGTAGGTTTTGTGTTGTTTTACAACAACTTAAAGACCCGGGCCGCAGGAAAAGAGCTGTCTTTTACGCAATTTGTCCACCGCGCGACAAAGACGAAAGACGAGATGATGCAGGTCGAGAAGGTCAAAGTACGAGGCGAAGCGATCGAAGGACGCTTCCGAGACGGTCAACGATTCACGACCACCGGCGACCTCAAAGAACTCCAGAAAGACCTGATCGATGCGGGAGTTGAAATCACCTACGAGCGCGAGGACGCCAACGCTCTGTGGCTCTCGCTGTTAGGCACCTGGCTACCAATGCTACTGCTTTTTGGTTTGTTCTTTTTCTTCATGCGGCAACTGCAGTCCGGCGGTGGACGAGCGATGTCCTTTGGAAAATCGCGGGCTAAATTGCTCAATGAATCGACCAACAAAGTCACTTTCGACGACGTCGCAGGGATCGAGGAGAGCAAGCGTGAGCTTGAAGAGATCATTCATTTTCTTCGAGATCCGAAAAAGTTCACGCGCCTCGGAGGCCGGATTCCAAAGGGAGTCTTGCTGATGGGCAGTCCAGGCACCGGCAAAACACTCTTGGCCAAAGCTGTAGCAGGCGAAGCGGGTGTGCCCTTTTTCTCCATCTCAGGCTCGGATTTTGTCGAGATGTTCGTGGGCGTAGGCGCGAGCCGTGTTCGTGACCTCTTCGAACAAGGAAAAAAGAACGCGCCGTGCATCATCTTCATTGACGAAATCGACGCGGTGGGTCGTCATCGCGGCGCTGGCATGGGCGGGGGTCACGATGAGCGCGAGCAAACGCTCAACCAACTCTTAGTGGAAATGGACGGATTTGAGTCCAATGCGGGCGTCATCATTATGGCCGCGACCAACCGACCTGATGTACTCGATCCAGCGCTCTTGCGCCCCGGTCGGTTTGACCGTCGCGTGATGGTCCCGCCGCCGGACGTCAACGGCCGCGCCGCAATCCTGGATGTGCATACGCGCAAGGTCCCGCTGGCCGCAGACGTTGATCTGAAAATCATCGCCAAAGGAACGCCTGGGTTTTCAGGCGCCGACTTGGAGAACCTCGTCAACGAATCGGCTTTGATAGCGGCCAGACGAGACCAAGAACGCGTCTTTATGACCGACCTCGATGAAGCCAAGGATAAAGTCTTGATGGGCGCCGAGCGTCGTACGCTGGCAATGGATGAAGAAGAACTGCGTACAACAGCAGTCCATGAGGCTGGCCACGCACTCATTGCCATACACCTGACCAACAGTGACCCACTGCATAAGGTCACTATCGTGCCGCGCGGTCGTGCATTGGGCGTAACCCAGCAACTGCCAGACCGAGACCGGTATTCCCATAGTCAGAATTATCTACTCGATCGCATTGGCATCTTGATGGGAGGCCGTATCGCCGAGGACATTGTTATCGGAGACATCACCTCAGGCGCTGCGAACGATATCGAGGTCGCCACTCAAACGGCACGAAAAATGGTCTGTGAGTGGGGCATGAGCAAGCTTGGTCCAATCAACTTTGGCAGCAAGCAGGGTGAGGTCTTTTTGGGAAGGGACTACACCGCTGGGGGTAACCGGGAGTTTTCACAGTCCACGGCGATGAGAGTGGATGAGGAAATCCGACGCATCATCGACGAAAATTATGAGCGGGCCGAGAAGATCTTGCGCGACAATCGCAATCAACTCGATCTATTGACGCAGGCTTTGCTCGACTACGAGACCCTCGATGGTGAAGAAGTGCGCTGCGTCATCGCCGGGGGCGATTTAATGGAGCTCCGCAAGCGTCGACAGATCCAATCCAAACACCGAGAGGAACAAAACGCTCCGAGCGCACCTCCTGAGAATCTCAGCGACGACGAAATCGGCAATATGATCGATAATCTTCCAGGTTTGCCCGAGCCATTGCCGCAGTGATTTCCGCGCCTATGAAGACGCGACCCATCGTCGTCGGCATCTTGAATGTAACGCCCGATTCGTTCAGCAATGATGGTGTAGCAACGAACGTGCAGGCCGCCCTTGAACAAGGCGTACGTTTGGTCGAAGAGGGGGCTGACTGGCTGGATATAGGTGGTGAATCCACACGTCCGGGGGCGCAACCCGTCGCGGTTGAGCAAGAAATCGACCGGGTCGTGCCTGTGATCGAAGCGCTCCGTCAACGCCTTGATGTCGTCATCAGCGTGGACACCCGTCGCGCAACAGTGGCTGATGCGGCTCTGCGATCCGGAGCGACGATCGTCAACGATGTCAGCGGATTTGGCGACCCGAAGATGGCTGAAATCATTGTGAGACATCAGGCCAAATGGGTCTTAATGCACATGCCCCACTCCGTTGGCGAGATGCAATGGTCACGTGGGGTGGAGGCGATGCCGGACGATACCTTGCAAGGCTGTGAACTCGTAGTCCAATCGCTTCAAAGCGTGGTCGATAAGGCCGTGTCCGCTGGGGTACCCAAGAGTTCCATCCTGGTGGATCCAGGCATCGGTTTCGGAAAAACTCTCCAACAGAATTTAGCTTTCTTGCTCGGTCCTCAAGGGCTCGATAGGCTGGGAGTACCAGTGTTCGTCGGCCCTTCACGGAAGTCGTTCATTGGCGCCATCACCGGCGCAGCGGTAGCGGATCGCTTGCTGGGAACAGCAGCGGCAGTGACAGCATGCGTGCTCGGTGGTGCGAGTCACATCCGCGTCCATGACGTGCGGGAGATGGTAGAGGTAATCAAGGTCGCGGCGGCGATCCGCCATAGCATCTCGACCTGAGTTCAGAGGAGAAAGGCCTTGTTCGGTGATAGTGTCACAGTCAACGATCTGACTTTGTGGCGAACCATCGTCGATGTTGGGCTTGTTGCACTGCTGCTCTATCAACTGCTGCGTCTGTTGCGAGGGACCAGATCTGGCGCTGTATTGATCGGAGTCGCGCTGCTCTTCGGACTCTTTTTCCTCAGCCAAGACAGTGTCTTTGATCTGCCCACCGTAAACTGGGTCCTGGATCGCTTTATCGGCTCGGTCGCTGTGCTCCTTGTCGTGCTCTTTCAAGATGACATTCGCCGCGCCTTCTCCAACCTTTTGCGTTCGCCATGGTCGTCGTTGACACAAGGCAAGGGCGACTCTGCCGTGGTCTCTGAGGTCATGCGCGCAGCGACGGTTATGAGTCAAAGAGGTATCGGCGCGCTCATCGTCATTGAGCGTGAGGCTCCTTTGGATCGCTTCGCTGAACAAGGTGTACGCGTCGATGCAAGAGTAGGCTGGCAACTACTGCTCAGTCTGTTCATCCCCTCACACATGAATCCAACTCACGATGGAGCCGTGATCATCTCCAACGGTAGAGTCGCCGCAGCCGCCTGCTTTTTACCTCTCGCTCAAGGCGATGATTTACCCTCTCAAATCGGCTCTAGACATCGGGCCGCCCTAGGGCTCGCTGACGAGACCGATGCGATCGTTGTCGTCGTCTCTGAAGAGACCGGGCAATGTGGTCTCGCTCACCTCGCCCAGTTGGACGTGGATTTGCGGCCCAGTGATTTACGCGAAAGGCTCGAAGCCATTATGGGTCAAACAGAGCCTGCTCATCCGCCGCGGCGTTGGCGTCGACGAATTTTACCTCGTGGGACCCTAGGCAAGGCTGGCCGCGTAACCGGTGAATTTCGATTTGAAAGCATTCGAGCGGCATTGCGAAGCGGTGAAAAAGCGCCTGAACCCGAATCCTCCAAAACCGACGAAAGCTCAGAGGTCAGTCCTGTTGAGCGTGTGGCCCAACTGGCCGTCGTTGGTGTCGAGCAGCAAGAAGAGGGCTCTTCTTCGGTTGAAGAGGCCTCATGAACGCTTTGCGTAGCTTCGTCTTCGACAACTTCAGCTTAAAGCTCTTGTCGCTGCTCTTGGCTGTGCTGATCCACGTGGTGGTGCGCGGCGATGCGGTGCGAGAGTTGAGTATCAATGTCGCCATTGAGGTCAGCCAACTGCCCGAAGGGCGGGTGTTCGTCGGGGTCTTACCTCAAGAGCTCGAGCTTCAAGTGCGAGGACGCTGGGGGGGGATCCGTAAACTACTCAATGAACGACATCCGCGAGTATCGATCGATCTGTCCGAGTATCGAGACGGAGAACGGTTCTCCTTTGATATGAGCAATCTACAAAACCAACTGCGCAACAAAGAGATTGAAATCCTCGGTGCGCGTCCTTCAGGAATCGATGTGAGGCTCGAGCCTGTGGCCCGACGGCAGGTTCCCGTGCAGGTATCGACCACAGGAACTCCGGCTCCAGGCTTTAGTGTAGGGCCGAACAGCGTACAGGTAAGTCCGAGACGCGTGGAGATCACCGGCCCGGCAAATTCCATTCGAAGAATCCGCCAAGTCCGCGTCGCACCTATCGATCTAACCGGTGCAGATCGTGATTTACGCGTCCGAGCTCGCCTGCTTGGAGTCGGTGGTCCCAATGTGCAGATGAAAGTCGACGAGGTCGACGTGCAAGTTCGCCTAGAAGAACAAGAGCTTCGCCGTAGTGTCGCAAAGGTCCCCATTGAAGTCTCGGGATGCCCAGCCGGCTTAAAGTGTCTCGTAACGCCAGCGACCGCATCTGTGACCTTGAGAGGGCCAGCTCGTCTGCTCTTGGCGACCATCGCTTCGCCATCGCGAGCATGGATCCGAGCCGATGTCGGCCCAGCAATCTCTCGAAAACAACGTCGAGTCAGACTCAAAACTGTGGCCATAAAGGGACTACAAATAAGCGTCTCTCCAGCAGTTGCAAAGTTCACGCTCCTGGGCGAGATTCCTGCGAAGTGAAGACCTTCTGTCCTGTTTGAGAGTCCATGGCAACGATCGTTCAAAAATTTGGTGGAACCTCTGTCGGCTCTGTTGAACGCATCCAAAACGTTGCATACAGAGCCGTTAACGCGCATCAACAGGGCAATCGAGTGGTGATCGTCGTCTCGGCCATGGCCGGTGAGACCAATCGTCTCTTAGGGTTGGCGTCACAAATCTCAGAGGCGCCACATCACCGAGAGATCGATGTGCTCATCGCCAGTGGCGAACAAGTGTCCATCGGCTTGGTCGCACTCG
>PBTG01000142.1 GCA_002726535.1 Myxococcales bacterium
ATGTCCGTTGGCTTGGACGATGGCGGGCTGGCGCCTTTCGTCCTACCCGAGGGGTTTGCACTCACGAGCGATCCGGCCGCTGTGGTTGCTCCGGTCGACGGAGGCTTGCGTTTGGTCGGATGTACAACGAATCAGCAGCTGGTCGTCATTGACAAGCAAGCCGATCGACCTCCCCAGATCACTGAAGCTCGCGCTCTAGCCGACATCTGGCCCCAAGGGCATCGACCCTTGTGTTGGGCTTTCGACCCAAGCGCGCCCATGGTCGCGATTTTGGTACAACCGCCAGGCCAAAGTCCAGTCGTGACTAGACTGCGAACTCAGACTCTGACAAGCGTCGACATAACGCGTGTCAAACCCCCGCTCAGACATATCGGTGTGGTTCAAGGCAGACCAGGACATTTGATGGCTTGTAGTGATCTTTCTCAGCGGAGTCGGGGCGATTGGGCTTTGGGGCGCTATGATTGTGAACTGCAACTGCAGCACCATTGGGATCAACAACAACTCGTTGAGCCCATCGCCGCTTTGAATAAGACAATCTATTGGGCCGAAGAAGATCGAGTTTTTGCCAGCTACGATCTCTATGATCCTTTTAATCCCGAGGCGGTGAACCGACATCCCTCTCTCGCTGTGTGGCGCGGGCAGCAATTGGTATTTGCCTCGTCGGATTTACGGCGTCGATTCGCGCCCACGAACAAGATCGTCGTCGATCATCCATGGACACTCGATCCCGCTGCTGGCCGATTGTGGTTCGCCGCGCAGCCTCGCGCAGACAATGACAACCAGGACGCGATGTTGTTGGGGGTGGACGCTCGGACTCTTCGACCCCAGCCCTTAAAAGTTCTCGAGGGCGCGGCTCGTATTTTGGCAATTCATGCGGTCGAACAGGGGGCTGCGGCCCTGATTCGTAGCCACGAAGGGACGCACATGTGGGCTCTCGTCAGCGCGACTGACGAGAACTCATTGACGCCATCGCCTCTGCCTGTATAGGCTCGCGCCCCCTACACAGGGCGATTTGGTGCAACCGCACCACAGATTTTTTGAAGTTCGCGCATACGCGCCAGGAGATGTCATGGGTAAGGGAAGCAAATCTCGTAAGATGAGCCAAAAAGACAGTCGTCGGAAGAAGGTCGCACGCACCAAGCGTCAGATTGAGACCGCGAAGGTCGCTGCCGCCGAGGCCAAGGGCAAGTAGCTCGAAGCCATCGGTTCGCGCTTCGAACCCTACAGCGAAGGACCGTCAAGAGTCTTCGCTCTAACGTCAGCTTGAATTGGCTTGCGCCCACTGAGATGGATCGTGACCAAATCGAGCGCGTCGATAGATTTTGACTACACTGCTTTGAGTGACTCGAGGCTTTGACCGTGGTCATCTAGGTCGATGTTGTCGTCGTGTGAGTCGTCAAATCGCGAAAATAGGGCATCATCGGGTGACGAGTGCGTTGCGATCACCCAAGATTAGCGCGTGCTCAGAAGCGACGTCATTGAACTCCACATTCGCTAGGTGGGGAGGCAACCATGTTTGGTATTGGTGGACCAGAGTTAGTGGTCATTCTCGTGGTGGCCCTGATCTTCGTCGGACCCGATAAGCTTCCGAAAGTAGCCAAGACTGTCGGCGAAGGGGTACGCGACCTACGTCGAGCAGCGAATATCGCCAAATCAGAACTTCAGGAAACTTTTGATGACTTGGCTCGAGAGGCAGATCTAGATAGCTGGGATGACTTGACGAATCCAGATTCGGAGCAGGTCCATCAGGGCGAATCGAATACAGAGCCTCTACGCGATTCCCACGAAGGAGCGACGATGGACGCTCCATTGCAGTCGGAGATGAACTCATCGGCTGATGCAGAAATCCCACCGGCTGTCGAAGAACCTAAGGTTGAGCCCGAACCGGACTCCCGCGTGGCGGCTGAGCAGGCCAATCAACGCCCCAAAGACTTTACGGAGCTTTTGCTGGCCGAGGCTGCCGCGGCACATCAAGGCGTTGAGCAATTGGATTTGCCGGGGGTGGTCATGCCCGCTGCAACCGATTCTGATGAGCCGACACCGCAACCACAAACTAGCTCACCAAGCGAAACTGACCAGTTACCGCAGGGGCTCCAAGGCACTCGGGGGCGCCGCACTCGTCCACGTCGCATCGATCGTACGCCTTCATCCGGTGAGCGAGAACCAACTGCGCCAGACGATCGCTCTGATCAGGGTAACGACTCCCTGGAGACGCCGTGACCGAGCCGCAACCCCAGCGCGGCACCATGCCTTTTCGCGCTCACCTCGTCGAGCTGCGCTCGAGGATGCTTCGGGTGGCGATCGCGTTGGGTGTCGGCTTTTTTGTAGCCTGGGGATACCACGTTGAACTCTACGACTGGCTGAGCGCTCCGGTGCGAAATGCCATGGCAGACAACGGCCTATTCGCCATCAAGGCGCTGCAAATCACCGAGAGTATTTCGGTGTATATGAAGCTCAGCTTGGTCGGTGGTCTCTTTGCGGTCAGTCCCTATGTTTTTTATCAGATCTGGGGCTTTATCGCGCCCGGACTTTTGAGCTCTGAACGACGCATGATGACGCCTGTGATCGTCGCTTCGGCTGCGTTTTTCATCGCTGGGGCTCTTTTTTGTTACGCGGTCGTGCTGCCCTTCATGACCAACTTTTTGATCCAGCTGACCATTGAACCTACAGGAATGACTCTCGAGCCTACCTTGCACTCCACCATGAGTTATTCGATGTGGCTCTTGCTCGCCTTTGGCGTGATCTTTGAGTTGCCAGTTTTTATGTATTTTTTTAGTGCATTAGGCTTGTTTAGCGCGGCTGGAATGTGGGCATTTTACCGCTACTGGGTTGTGGTCGCATTTGTCATTGGCGCGATCTTGACGCCAACACCCGATCCGCTCAACCAAGCGCTGATGAGCGGCCCTTTGGTCATCTTGTATGGCATCGGAGTCGGAATCGCCTGGCTGGTTGAGCGAGATAGGAGCGAGACCACTGGATTGCCGATCCGAGGCGCATTGGTGTTGATGTGCGTGCTCATTGCGGCCGGAGCAGCGGTTCATGGAGAGCTCGGTGTATCGGGCGATCGCGAGCCTACAGACGATATTCCGCGCGACGTAACACAGTTGGTGGGCGTTCACCGGCAGTCGTGGCCACGGCTTCGTCAGCAGCTTGCGAGCGCCGATGACCAATCGGGCTTGGGGATGTTATCGCTTCTCAAATCGATCGATAACGGAAAAATCGCGGGTCAAACCATTTGGTTGGCTCGCTTTGCGGACAGTGTTGCGGTCGTCGTCGCGCATGATGATCCAATGGGGGTGGTCAAACGCGTCGCAGCGTCTAGGAAGGTATCCCTGGTGCCCTACAGTGGTGGACAATCAGCAGTGTTTACGCTCCCGGGTGACCGAGAGCATTGGCGAGTATGCGCACCCAAAGGTGGCGTATTGTGGTTGGGACACGATCGAGCCTTGGCGAGACTCGCTCGGGTTCATGAAGGCAGAGACCCCGCTTTGTTGAGTGACCCACGGGCCTCGGAGCAGTTTGAGTTGCTCAGGACCCAAGGGCCCTTGTTTTCCCTGACGGTCGCGGCGGAAGGGAAGCGGGGGTGGTTGCCCGAGGGTGCCTTGTCGGAAAAGGTGAATTTGATCGGCGTTTATTTGGATGGTCCGCGCAAGACTCTGCGCTTGATGTTCCATAGCAAGGGCTTTGACAGTGCGACGGCTTTGCACGATCGCCTGCAGGTTTGGACGGCAAGTCAACGTCATGGAGCGTCGCAGACGCCTGCAGGCAGCGCTGAGCTTCAGCAAGTGGTCAAGCGCTTGAGTTCGCTCGCGCTGGGCATGTCCCAGCTCGCTGAGGCCAATTCTCGATTGATGCCCGATGGGTCGCCCGATCAAGTCTTGGCATTGCGGGTTCGACGCGAGGCCCTTGTGGTGGTTCGAGAACTCGATGGAATCGACGTCAAAGGCGCTTCGGTTACGACCGACTTAGCGAGGTTGGCTGTGGCTCCCTCAATTTCTGAGATTTCCGTTGAGCGAGCCCTGGTGACCTGGAAGGTTGAGGCTCATCCTTCGATCTTAGTTAGAGGATTGCTCGCTCCAAGTCGGGCGGGATTTGATCCCAAAAGTCTGCTCGCCCCCAATAAAGGCAAAAAGTCCAAGGGCAAAATCGCTCGCAAAGGTAAAAAGCCGAAGAGCAAAGTCGCTGGCAAAGCCCGCGTGCCAATCGTTAAAGACAAATCCAAGCGCACGCCGTCTCGATAGACAAATCTCGAGGGCGCTCAACAGCGCATTAGTTCGATTGGCTCTGATACCAACGCAAGGTTTGAGCCAAGCCCTCTTTAAAGCTGACTGTCGCTTGGTAGCCGAGATCTCGCTTTGCTGCACTGATGTCAGCCAAACTATGGCGGATGTCGCCCGTGCGCTCAGGTCCATGATGGGGTTCAACATCGGTTCCCAACACTTCATTGATCGCTTCGATGAGGTCTAAGAGTGTCACTTGAACGCCGACAGCGATGTTGTAGACATTGCCCGGAGCGTTGGGCGCGACCAGCGCTTTGAGGTTGGCCTGCACGACGTTGTCGACGAAGCAGAAGTCTCGTGAGTGGAGACCATCGCCGTTGATCGTCGGCGATTCGCCGCGCAAGATGCAATCGGCAAAGAGGGGGATGACCGCTGCGTACGCGCTGCCTGGCGCCTGTCGGGGTCCAAAGATATTGAAATAACGAAGCGCCACAGTCTCTAGGCCGTACACGGCGTGGTAGGCCCGACAGTATTGTTCACCGGTTACTTTGGCGACCCCGTAAGGCGACAGCGGGTTTGGCAACTGAGTTTCATCGATTGGCATCACTTCGGTGTCGCCATATGCGGCGGAAGAGGCCGCAAATACGACGCGCTTCACGCCTGCTAACCGGCTGGCTTCGAGCACATTGAGTGTACCGCCGATGTTGATGTCGTTGTGCTCTAGCGGGTTTTCAATAGATAGCGCGACCGAAGCCATGGCTGCTTGATGAAACACAAAGTCACATCCTGCCACGGCTTTGCTCAGCGCTTGATAATCTCGAATGTCGCCATGGACCCAATCGATCGCGTCTCGAACGTCATCGAGATTGCTCAGCGATCCGGTGGACAGGTCGTCGAAGACGACCACGTCGTCGCCTCTCGCTACGAGAGAACTCACCAAATTAGAGCCAATAAAGCCCGCACCGCCCGTCACTAAGACTCGCGCCATGACCACTCCTGTGCTTGAGAGGGGTTAGCGGTTCATCCCGTCGAGGAATTCCGCGTTGCTGTCGTATTTGCGCATCTTGTCGAGCAAGAACTCCATCGAGTCGACCACATTGAGCGGATGCAAAAGCTGCCGCAACAGGTACACGCGGTTGAGAGTCCCCTGATTCATCAAGAGATCCTCTTTTCGAGTACCGGACTTGTTGATGTCTAGACAAGGGAAGATCCGCTTTTCCATCAGCTTGCGATCGAGGTGAATCTCACAGTTACCGGTGCCTTTGAACTCCTCGAAGATCACCTCATCCATTCTCGACCCAGTGTCTACCAGGGCGGTGCCGATGATGGTCAGGCTGCCACCTTCTTCGATGTTGCGGGCGGCACCAAAGAAGCGTTTGGGCTTGTGCAAGGCATTTGAGTCCACACCACCGGAGAGGATCTTGCCGCTCGGGGGAACCACGGTGTTGTAGGCCCGCGCCAAACGCGTGATCGAGTCCAGCAAAATCACGACATCTCGGCCGTGCTCCACGAGGCGCTTGGCCTTTTCAATGACCATCTCAGCCACTTGAACGTGACGGCTGGCTGGCTCATCGAAGGTAGAGGAGATCACCTCGCCTTGGACGGTCCGTTGCATATCGGTGACTTCCTCGGGGCGCTCATCGATGAGCAAGACGATCAGATAGACATCTTCGTGATTGGTCGAGATGGCGTGTGCGATCTCTTGGAGAAGCACGGTTTTACCCGTTCGAGGGGGAGCGACGATCAGGGTTCGTTGGCCCTTTCCTTGCGGACACATCAGGTCGACGACCCGTGTGGTGTAGCTTTTGCCTTCGTACTCGAGCTTGAGTCGTTCGTTCGGATACAGAGGGGTTAGATTGTCAAAGAGGATCTTGTTGCGTGCTCGCTCGGGCTCCTCAAAGTTGATCTGATCGACCTTGAGCAGAGCAAAGTAACGCTCTCCCTCTCTTGGAGGTCGAATCTCACCGGCGACCGTGTCACCATTTCTTAGACCAAAACGGCGGACTTGAGAGGGCGATACGTAGATGTCATCGCTACCGGGGAAATAGTTGTAATCCGGCGAGCGTAAGAAGCCGTAGCCGTCAGGCAAGACCTGCAGCACA
The DNA here is from genome assembly GCA_002726535.1 of Myxococcales bacterium. Taxonomy (GTDB): domain Bacteria; phylum Myxococcota_A; class UBA9042; order UBA9042; family UBA9042; genus UBA9042. The sequence continues at coordinate 6,323 of PBTG01000142.1, forward strand.
CCTTCGGCGTGGATCGCGCCCTCGCGTTCGGTCTGGGCTTGGAGGAGCGCAAAGATCAGATCGTGGCGAATCATCGCTGCCGGATCTTCGACTCCGAGTTCGTTGGCGAGCTCAACGAGCTCAGCCATTTTCATGTGTTTGATGTCATTGAGGTTCATGAGTCACCAAGATTTTTGTTTGTAGTCAAAGCGTTGAAGCTTACGACGCGCGTTAGGCGGCAGAGGCGAGATACGACAGATCCCCCAAAGTGAGTTGACCAATCGTGAGATAGATTAGATGCAGAAGCTGATTCGCAGGTCACGAATCAAAGGCCACCGGTCGACGTAGGTGAATACGTTAGGAAACTGGATGACCGGCCGCGCAACGGTAATGCAGCGCCGTCGTTTATGTCAATGCTTTGACTGCACGTCGCGCTTTAACACGAAACTTGGAAGTCGCAGGGCTCCTGACACACAGGAATATGATTGCAGGCAAAGCGCAGATGATCATCTGGCGCCAACGCTTCGAATGCTACGGCTTCTACAGATCCAGGTGGCAAGGTTGCAGTCAAGCGTCGTGCGACCGCGATGAGCGTCGATGTGCTCGTGGCAAAGTGACTTTCAATGATCCGCAATCTGTACGCCATCAGTCGATTGACTCGCGATGGAACTGAGGAGACCTCTTTGGCCGCTGGATGAGTCCATAGTTCAAGACGCACCATCTCTCGTGCCAACCAGAAAGCCGCCATTGATGGCGCCCCTTTGAGTAGACCTCGTTGAAGTTCGGTGATCAGCACTTCACTTCGAGGCGATTGAGCCAACACTGTTGGCAGATCGGCTTTGGTGTTGAGCGCTCGTGCTCCTATCAAAGAGTCAAAAATCGCGCCACGCGCCGCGCTGTACTCGGCAGCTGGCATCGCCAGTCCCCAACGAACGATCAATTCCGGAGCGGCCTCGGGGCGCTCGAGCAAGGCTGCCAAGGGGTTCAGGCCACCGCTACGCTCTAGGACCAATTCTGTGAGTCGTCCATCTGGTGCGGCGCCATATAGCCGCGCGAGTAGTCCCGCGAGATACAAGAAACGCTTGGCTTCATTTCGGTACATACGCGCTTCAAGTCCACAAGCCAAAAACAGCGAGCCACCACCGAGACCTTGTGCTCTTCCATACTTTCGTAGCGCAGCGATGACGTCCGGCAACTCCATTGGAGCTTGGGGTTGTTCTGAGCTTCTCAAACGTTGTTTGTGAGCCTTTACTGGAGATAGGATTCGTCGACTCGCAGCCGGCGCACTGGATTTCGGTGCGTCATCGACAGCGTCTTCGGCATCTGGCGCCTCTTCGATCATCGCCGCCAACTGGGCCTCATAGGCTTGGGCAGCGGCTTCATCGACTGGCGGTGGAGTCGACGGCATGTCCGGCATGTCCGGAAGATCCTCAGAGTCGCTCCGGTCGGCGGTGGTTTTGACTGGGTCCTTCGCTGGCTTTGGCGCGGGCGCCTCGGTCGACTTCGCTGGTGCAGGGCTCTTCGCCTTGGTCACCGGGGGCTCAGCTTTGGCTGGTTTCGGAGCTTCGGTCGGTGGACCTTCTTCTGGCTGCTGAGCTTCTTCAGCTTCATCTTCGAGAAACTCTTCTACATCGATCATTCGCAAGCGAGGCACGATGGCCTTGCCTTCGTCGGTTAAGCCCCAGCGGATACCGATCAACTTGATCCGACCCGAGAGCACCGCCCACTTGATCCATGCTTGAAATTGCGGCAGCCCGATCGACTCACCTGGATAGACGTAACTCGACAGCATCCGATGTAGCTCATAGGTCGAGTGAAGTCGTCCGCCACCTTCCATGTCGAGTGCTTCGAACACGTACTTTACCAGCAGGGTATTGTTGTCCAAGATCAACTGAAAGAGCATGCTCTGCTGTTCTTCAGGTGTGGGAGCGTCGAGCAACGCGCTGGCCCATGAGCCCAGTGCTGGCTTGGGCTTGAGTTCTACGTCGAGGAACTTCAGGACGTTGGGGACCTCTTCTTTGTGCCAAATTCCTTCGTCCCGCATCCACTCCCGAAACTCTTTAAAGCTTGGGTTTGAGCGAAAGATGTGGCCCAGAATTTTTGTCATTGTGGGCATCAAAAGATGGTCTGGCACCCCTGGAAATACCGCGTAATCAATCCGCTGCATGGGCTGACGTTCCTCGTCGCTATTGGGCGCAGGGTAGCGCCAATTGTTATCGCTGCTCGTATCCGTGCCCTGAGCTTATCAGCAACTGGCAATCGGAGAAATGGCGGAGGCGTGGCATGCCCCTTCGCCTGTGGCGGTCTGTAAAGACCACGATAACGTCAACACAGGATCGTTGGCTCGGGCAACAATTGTGGTAGATTTACACCCATTGACACGCCAAACATGCCCCTTCTAGCATCTACCACTAGAGCGTACAGCAACCTAGACCCAGGATGGCCCTGTTGAACCGCCATGTGATCGCGATGATATGTAGAAAACTTTTTGCCACGCTACCTTTGATAGCGCTGGTTTTGACGTCGATTGATGCGGATGCAAAAGGCCGCCCTCGTGTTCTTGTTTTACGAACTGAGGGCACAGCCATCTCAGACAAGACGCGGGTGAAGCTGACCAAACAGCTGCTAAGAGCAGCCCGTCGGTACAAACGTTACGTATCCATTGCGTCGCGACAAGATCTCGTCGAAGAGATGTTCGCGTTTGAATGCACCGAGCCAGGAGTGGAGTGTCTCGCGAAGATCGGTAAGAAATACCGAGCCAATCGAGTCGTCTACAGCGAGGTGGTTCGGACTCGCGCGGGAGTGCTCAACTGGTCGATGCGTGTGGTCATCGTGGATCCGAAAAAGCCGAGCGCGTCACGCGTCGCTCAGTCTACGCAACAGGTTCTCGCGAGCGTCAATGCCGCGAAAGAAGCGGCAAGAAAGGGTCTCGTCGTAATGATCGGCCCGGTCGATCTACCCCATGAGCAGGCCGTACGCCCCGGCAGTTTGATCATCCGGCTTGTTGGCGGTGGTGTCGCGCTTGTCTACGCGAACCGACAGCTGCTGGGTCGAACTTCAGTGTCAGGGTTGCGGAAAAAGCTCGCACCAGGGCGCTACAAGGTCAGGGTCGTTCGCGCTGGCTTTCAAGAGTGGTCATTGGTGCTCGACATCAAATCTGGTGCCATCACGTCAGAGATGGTCGAGCTGATGCCCACCGCGAAGGTCGCGAAATCCGTGAAGCCGGGTGCAGCGGCCAAGCCGGTGCTTTCAAGGTGGTGGTTTTGGCCTGCCGTAGCTGGCGGAGTCGCCGTCGTGGGCGCCGTCATCTGGGCAGTGACTCGGAGTGATGACGACCAGAGTAACGGCGTAGTTGGTTTTAGTATCGACAGCGCAGATGCACACAAAGACCCGATTTTTGTGGCGCCATGAGGAGAGCGGAATCCATGCGTAAAGGGATCAACACGATGCGAGCCATGCATGTACGTCTCCCAGCGATGCTGGTGGCGCTTTGCTTGGTAGGCTGCGTCAACGAAGAGCCGACGGCTCCCTCGGGGCAAGGTGTCTTCACACTCGCACTGACGGGCACGCTCCCGGACATAGCCACATTCAAATTGGCTGTGTACAAAGGCGCGCTGACCTCGACATCCAAACAGCCGAAGTTTGCCCTCGGCTGCTCGCCCTACCTGGTCGGTAACGGAGAGACGCGCAACGCCTTTACCCTCCAAGACATGCCTGTAGGAAAAGACTACAGCGTTCTGGTCGAGTATTTTGCAGACGACGCTTGTTCTGCACGCAGTCTGCTGGCGTATCGCGGCGGTATTGAGGTGAAGTCTGAAAGTGTTCAGGCAGCGGAGTCTAAACCCTATTATCTACAGCCGGTGCGCTTCGGGGCCTTTACGGGCATGGCGACGGCCAGCGCTGAAATCAAGGCTGAGGTCGAGTCTCGCAGCTGCTCGACGGATCAGGATTGCGTTTCCGTCCACCCGGCGGCGACTTGTAGCGCGGGCTCCAATCGCTGCAGTGTTGACAGCCTCTTTCCGCTCAATGGGGGAGTAGCTCGTGCGTTTCCGAGTCTGACTGCGCTCGCCGACGGCACCATAGCTCTGCATGGCGGCTTTTCCGTTGTCGATTCACCGACAGGGACTTGGACGGCTACGAGCAGCACCGTCGAGCATTTTTCACCGGCTTTGGGCCGCTTTCACACGCCCGCGCTGACCGTCGATAATTTTGATTCACGAGGTCGTGTTGGCATGTCGAGTACCGCAGCGCTCACGGGCGCCGCTTACGCGGTAGTCGGTGGCCAAGAGCAGATCGTCATCGGTCTCAACAAAGGCAAGCTCGCCACAGAGATGAAAGACGCAACGTGTGCGCAAAAGACCACTTGCCCGGTCTCAGCGGCGGTTTGGCGAGTTGATACGGCCAAATCATTTTCCTCTGGGACTGAGCTGTCCAAGCCTGTGGCGTTTCCGATCGTAATCAAGGTCGCGAGTGCGACTGGTCCGAAGGTCCTGATCGCTGGTGGGTCTGACCTGCCGCTGCCCAAAAATAGTGGAAATCGACGTGGTGATGCTCAGTTGTGTGAATTGACCACATCGAGCGCTGCATGTGAGGCCTCTGCAGGAAAGCTCAATGCCGCTCGAGCTGATGCGGCGATTTTGTGTTTGGTAGATTCCGATGATGGCTGCAAAGAAGTCCTCATCGTGGGAGGACGAGCGAGTAAAGCCGCTGCGATGGTCGAGCAATATGACGCTCAAACAGACGCATTCTCGACCGTAGAGGCGATCGGCGCACCGGACTTACTTTTCGGTGGCAAGCTGGTTCGAGCTGGCAGCGCCATTTACCTCTTGGGCGCGAGTTCTGTGGCGCTCTTCCAAGAAAACCGCATCACTGACGTGGCCAACGTCGCGGCCCCCCCCTATCGACTCATCGTGGATGACAGCGGCGCTGAGCGTGTAGTGCGCTTCGAGTTAGCAGAGCTTGGCGAGTTTGCTGGCACCGACGGTGGCCGTCGGGTGTTTGGTGCTGCAGTCGGTCTGACAGACGCGAATCAAGCCTTATTGATCGGAGGGGTGTTGCCCAACGGTAAGGTTGCAGATGACGCCTTGGTTTTTGGCGAAGAGGGTGGCATCGATAGATTGCCTCTGGAGCGTGCACGATTTGGCGCGGGGGCGGTAGAGATCTCCAGTGAAGGACCTTTTGGTGGATGCGCGTTCATCGCAGGTGGCGCTGACATCTCATCAACTCTTGTTGGCAGCCTGAGCCACGTTGAGTTGTACTGTCCCAAATAGTGAGACCTAGTCGACACATTCCAGCGCTGGTGTTGGGTCTGCTTTGTCTGATCCCACTCTTGGCTGCATCCGTCGCGTGGTTCGATGACGGTGAGCTTGCGGCTGCGGCTGCGACACTCGGGGTCCCTCACCCAACCGGTTTTCCGCTTTTTGTGATGGGCAATCACGGTGCTGTCCTTTTGCCTTTTGGAAGTCTCGCCTTTCGAATCCACCTCGCTGGCGCCGTCGTCGCCCTGTGTGCAGTAGCGCTCTGCTGGTCTGCCATTGGACCTAAAGGCCGATTGAGTTGGCCATGGACTTTCGGAGCCATGGTCATCGCACTGTCGAGTCCAAGCTTAGCCATGCATATTCGAGCCACTGAGGTGTACCCGTGGGTGTGGTTACACGCCAGTTGTGTGTTGTGGGTCGCGCTGCGAACTCAAGGCGCCAAGCGCCTCGTTGGGCTGTGGGCATTGGGTGGCATGGGGATCGTCATCCACTCTGAGTCCGCTGCACTATCGCTCTTGTTTGCATTGGCAGCCTTGGTGACGGCAAAGATCCCTTGGCCAAGCCGGTTGCGCGCTTTGGTTAGCGGATGCGCTCTGGCGGTGATCGTTGCAGCAGGCACAGTGGCATTGCCGCTCATGGCGGCTCGTGATCCGATGTTGTCATGGG
>PBTG01000143.1 GCA_002726535.1 Myxococcales bacterium
CGGGTCTGGCGGTGGTCCAAAAAGAGACCTGTGTCGACGTAGTCTCGCAAGTTGACCCAGAAGCGCAGGTCAGCTTCGTGCACTTGTATTCTGCGGCTGTCCTTGTCCTGCACATAGCGTCGGCCCGAGCGCTTGTATTGCGCATCGCCCCGCTGCCGCTCTCTGGTCTTTAAAAATACATCGGCCGCCTCGCAACCGAGGGCTTGTCCCAACGTCCGAACCAGCCAGGCGTTTCGTTGGGCGGCTTGTCGTGGGTCATCTCGGTCCCGCGTTCGAGTCCACTCTGCGGCGTGAATGCAGCCATCGTACCAATCGACTGTCAAAGCGATCTCGGGGATGTCGCGGTCGTAGAGGCGATAGCAACTGACCTGTTCACGCTTTCGCCATTTGGCGAGTTTGCGTTGGTTTTTGCGGACGCGATTGATCAGCATTTCGCCCAAAATGGCTCGCTTGTCGGTGGTCATTTATCGAGCACCACGCCGGCTCTAAGCTCAAGCCCCAGCTTTCCAAGGTCGCTGAGGACGCTCCAGATCTTCTTGCCGTTGGCGACCTTGCTTTGTCCGGCCATTCTGGGGCGGATGTGCATGGTCGCCGAACCGTCTTTGATCCCCTTTCGGATCACCCGAATCGGTAGTTCAAAGTTCAAAAAGAACGTATCGCTACGCATGGGCAGGCCTTGGATATCCGACCTTTTGACGAGATAGCAGCCGTCGAGTTTGCGCGACACTCCGGTGGCGAGCCACATGACCACACGCAGGCCTCGCGACAAAATTTTCCGTTTGATGTTGTCGGCCTCTTTGAAACGATGCGGGAAATGACAGGTCACAAAATCAATGCTGGGATCGTTATCGACGACGGCCATCAGGTTGGCGATTCCCGCCGGCGGAACTTGGCCATCAGCTGGCAAAAGCGTGACCCAGCGCTTGTCGGCTACCTCGAATCCGGCCTTTAGCGCCCCTCCGATGCCGCGGTTTGGCGAGTAAGTGACGACCTTGACGTGCTCGGGCGCTTCGGCTTGCACGAGTCGAGCGGCTTCCGCCGTACCATCACTGGAGCCATCATCGACCAGGATGAGCTCATAGTCAGCGGTGTTTGCGGCGAGAAAGTCTAGCGCCTCGCGCATGCAGGGACCCACATTTTGCGCTTCGTTGTAGGCGAACATGACGACGCTGAGGCTCCATGCCATAGACTTCTCCTGTAGGGCGCGGCTGTTAAGGCCGGCTTCTTAGGCTCCCAGATCTAGGCGCAAAGGTCACGGTCTGCCCAGACAACTCAGAGCTTCGAGAAGGTAAAGCGAAAGGTCACATTCAAGGTTGCGGGCAGGGGCTCTCCGGCCGCTAGGCCAAAGACGTTGCCGACCAGAGCAGAGGCGCCAGCTTTGTCGATGCCTCCGACCTGCATCATCATCGCCAAGAAGGACTGAGTGGGTGTTTGCCCGGCGACGATCATGTCGTTGAGTGCGAGCACTTTGTCGTCTTTATGACCAATACTGATGTCGAAGTTGCTATCGAGCAGATTGAGAGTGCCGAGGCTCGTGCCGGTCGAGTCGAACACATCGACAGAGAAGGGCGAGAGCTTGCCGACAAAGCGATCGGCTTTCGCGATGCAGTTGACTTGTTGTTCAGCCCCAACGTCGGGCAGATCGTCATCGTCGCTGTCTTGGCCGAGTTGAACCTTCAGCGTATCTGCCGATTTGGTCAGGCCGACTAGCAGCCTCGGCATGAAGCTGGCCAAGACGTTGGCAGCGAGCGGGTGGTCGGGCTGCACCATCTTGGTTTGATCTGCGTTGGTGACGAATACAGCTTGAGGACTCTCAGACCACTGTTGTTTTTCAGCGTCAAAAACCTTGGCGAAAAGCGCTTCGATTTGTACGTCGCGCCGAGTCCAGAAATAGCCGGTGCTGGTCTGCTCCAAATAGCCGAAGGGGTAGGCGGTTAGCGAATCAGGCTTCGGCCGTGCGAGGAGTTCGACTGGGTAGCGATAATCTTTCTCTTGGGCCTGGAGTTCGTCGGTAACTGCGGCGGTGATCGCCTTGGCGGCATCGATTTTAGCCTGCACATTCTCCATAGTTTTCGCTTTGAGCGATTCGTCCGCGGGTTTGCCGCTGGCTTTGCTCGCTGCGACGGCGTCTCGCCAGGGTCTCATAGCCACGACCGCCTCATAGAGCGCGATGGTGTGGGTGATGCGTTGGACATAGAGACGATACGTCCGCTCGAGTTCGCGGAAGAGGCGTTGTTGCTGAGGCGTACCTTGGCTCAACTCTGCTGGAAAGTTGACCATCAACGATGCATAGGCCTGCTCCATGTTGCGGAGTGTGGCGAGGTCTCCGGCCTGCCAGTTCTGCCATTGGTCGTTGTCGTAGTTCAACACCGTCTGAAACGCTGGTTTCGGCTTGCGCGCGATGATGCCCGCTTGTTGACCGATTTCGTCTTGCGGCAACTCACCGGCGATATATACAAAAATCTCTGGAGTCTCTTCGTAAAAATGTTGCCGCTGAAGTTCAGTCCAGTCGTGGATCAGTTCGCGTGCTTTGACACCATTGCCGCCGAACACAGGCTCAATATCACGGAGGTATTTGTCCCAGTCCAAGGTTCGGTCCCATCCAAGCCCAAGCACGTGGTGGTCATAGCGCCAATAGCCCCACTCCCGCCCGGTGGTGAATGTCACGTGGCCGTCGACCTCATAGCCGGCCAACCCTTGCTGAATATCGTGCGCTCTCGACCAGCCCGTGATGGGCATGGCCAGCGGTAGGTTGTTGTCGAAACCGAGCCACCAAGCGGTCTCAGGGAAGTACACCAGTTCACGCTCGCCCGAGGCGGCATTGAAAAAATCCATCTGATGACTGAAGTCCTCACAGTGGTACACCGGCGCGGGGTGAGTCAGCGTATAAAACATTGTTGTGTGCACCCAAGCTCCGAGACTCGCGTCAGCTTGCAGAGGCAAGTGGTAATAGTAGCCTCCCTTTTCATCGAGTAGGTTGCAGGTGGTGTGGATCCAGGCGTACGCCTTGACTCCGGGTGCGGTCGTAGAGATGTGCGCTAAGGCCACCTCAATCCAACTCATCACGCGACTGTCTTTGGGCTTGCTGAACTCGCTTGTGCCCAGTTGAAAGCCGATCCAATCAATCCCGGTCGACAAGAGGGTATCGAGACTCGAGCGAATCTGTTGGTCGTCTGGCTTGGGCTTGCCATCCGCTCCTTTGTCGAGTTCGTCGATGTGTTTGTAGTTGTTCTGCTGTTGGTCGGCAAAGCTCGTCACAAACCCGATCTTGATGCCGTAGCTGTGGGCTTGTTTGACCAGCTTGCCAAACGCGCCGACCCAACTCTTGAGCGGGACCGTCTTTAGCAGATGAAAACTGGCCACATTGTTGCGATTGCGAGCGATCCACTGCAGCCAGCGCGATGCATAGCTCGCCATCGTTGGGTCGTCGGGCTTGAGTAAAAAGTCGCTCGCCGGAGTTGGATGCTGAGTGTGTTCGTGCAGCCCGCGGAAGCCAAAACTTGGATTGCTGGCGTCACCTGGATATTGCCAAGGCAGGCTGGCATCAGCGGCGGCTGCCGGCCAAAAGGTCTCTTCGGGGTGGAGGTAGCGCACGCCCAAATCATGCGCGAGGGTGAAAAGGCCATACATCGCGCCCACAGCCGTCCTCGCACGAATCCGCAAGCCAACTCTCTGCCCACCCCAGGCTTGGCGACTGATCTCAAAGCCTTGAGCACCAACCGCGTCTGGTGGATTGGTCAGCACTTCGACGAACACGACCACTCGAGTCGACGCGTCCGATACGGGTCCAAACACCGTTTGTTTGATCTTGCCACCGTTTAGAGCGGCGATTGCCTTTGATACGTCCTCGGCCGCCAGCACCAGCCCGGCATGAGTGTCATTCGGGAGCACGACTTCGACGCCATCGCTCAACAGTGGTGCGATGATGGGCGCGTTGCGTGGCTCGAGAGCGCAGCCAGCAATCCAGACCGCCACGATCGGCAGCCACCATCCACAGCGAACGACGCTGCGCACTCTTGCGGGGAGCAGAGATAGAGTCTGAGCTTTCATAACACTCTTCCTGGTGCAGGCCATCGCTTCGATTACAGCAACCATGCGATCGCGGCTGAAGTCCCCTGGCGCTCCCTAGTCTGTCACCTCGGCGTGCATCCAGCGGTTGAGCAGGGGCGACAGGGCAAACATCACAAAGGCCGAGACGATGGCAGCCACCGAGATGGGCCCAAAAACGTCGGCATAGGTCTGGGCCGTCTCGATTGGTGGGGGCAGGGCGGCGACCCCCTCGGCACCGTGAGATACGCCAGTAAACATCGCGATAAGCGCAGAGAGATAGTTGGAAAATGCAGTTGCCAAGAACCATGCACCCATCACCATGCTGACGATTCGTTTGGGAGCTAAGGTTGTGACCATAGATAGCCCGACCGGGCTCAGACAAAGCTCTCCGGTGGTGATCAGCAAGTAGGCCCACAGCAGCGCGCCCATGCCGACCATGCCGTGGGAATCACAATTCGTAGCGCCGTACCAGAGCACCGCAAAACCGAGTCCAAGCTGTAAGATTCCGAGACCAAATTTGACCGGCGTACTCGGCTCTAATTTGCGTTTGGCTAGCCAACCCCACAGCGCCGAAAAAAGCAGCCCGAAAAAGATGATGAACATGGGGTTTGCGGCCTGAAACTGACTGGTCGCGACCTCCGAACCCTTGCTTGGCATGCCGATGTCGTCCTCGCTGACGGGCCACTTGATCACCTCGACCTTGTCTTTTCTCCACTGGTCAATGTCAGTCATAGTGATGATTTTGTCACCGAGAGTCCGACCGTTTAGGCCTTGAGTGATCTGGACATCGACAGTATTGCCCACTTGCTCAGCTGTGAGCATCTCAGTGGCAAAGACGCGAGCTACATTTCGGTCCGTGAAGAGGTTGATGCTGCTGCCTGCCTGTTCAAAAAACGCCCAGAAAAGCATGGAGAAGAACATAAGAATCAGCACCACTTGCATGCGCTGTCGTTCGATCTTTGTCGAGCGGAGCATTTCGATCACCAACATGGCCAATGCAGCGACGCCGAATGCCGTGAGGGTGTAGCCCGCGACCTCGCTGCGCTGTACGAGCAACGCCAACAGAGGCACGGACAAGAAAGCTCCCAAGTACACCGCCCACTCCATATTGAGCCAGGGCAGAGCCGGCCACACTGGAGCTTTGAGGCGGGCGTTGTCTGGCGCTTCACCAGCCCAACTCGGGAGCCCTGATTTGCCGATTGCCACGAAGGCAATGAGTCCAGATATCACCAGGCACAGCGCGACTACGGCGTTGGGGCCAAGCTCGTAAATCACCTTGTCCTTATTGAAGTAGAGCATCGCGCCGCCACAGAGCACCGCCGTCAACATGATTAGCACTCGCGTCACCGCCGCTGGGGCTACGAAGACAGCCAGCCCAATGAGCATGCCAATGGTCGCCAGTCCAAAGCCGTAGTGCCAGCCATAGGTCTCTCCGACCAAGCCGCATAGCAAGGGAGCCATCGCAGCTCCGAGGTTGATGCCGATGTAAAAAATGGTGAAGCCCGCGTCTCGTTGTGGGCTTCCGGCAGGGTAGAGCGAACCCACAATCGTTGAGATATTCGGCTTGAAAAAGCCGTTGCCGACAATCAAGAACGCCAGCGCGAAAAAGAAGGGCAACTCGCTCTCTACGGTCATCACGAGGTGGCCTAGAGCCATGAGCAACCCACCGAGGATCACCGCGCGTCGGGCTCCCAAGAGTCGGTCAGCTAAAATGCCGCCGATGAAAGGAGTCGCATAGACCAGAGCGGTGTAGGCCCCATAGATGGCGTAGGCTTCTTTGTCCGAGCGCTGCATGAACCCTTTGATGATGTAGAGCACCAACAACGCGCGCATGCCGTAGTACGAAAAACGCTCCCACATCTCGGCAAAAAAGAGCATGAAGAGCCCGGTCGGGTGACCGCCGAGGGTCTCCTTTTGATATCGTTCTTCGGTCGTCGACTCGGTGATTTGGCTCATGGCGCGCTCTCCTTGTGCGAGGCTTTGTGCTCAAAGCCTTGCAAAGATGTGTAGTCGATCCGAGAGCGCTCGGCAAAGGCCGTCGAGGCGATCGGGCGCGCACAAGCAAGGGCGCCATGAACGTCGGCGCTTTGCTGCGGGTCGCAATCGCGTATGCTCAGGGCAAGTTGCCCCCTTGCAGCCCAATCAGTCGGCGAGCATTCGACGCGGAGAGCCAGGATGACCAGTCATTTCTCTATGGATTCAGCCGGATTCTTTGCGGCGCTCGTCCTCACCCTAGCTGGCTTATCTGGTTGTGAATCTAAGCCCTGCAGCGACTCCTGCGAACGGAGTGGTCGTTGCTCCCCTCGGGGTGACGAGTGCGTCGCAACGAAAGCTGAGTACTGTGCTGCAAGTCGCGACTGCGCCGATTACGGCCGCTGCTCTCTCGGCGATAAAGGGTGCGTGACCAAGAGCGACGAAGACTGCCAGCGCTCGAACAAATGCAAGCTGGCAGGCGAATGTGGCTTCGCCGGGGGACGCTGCACTGCCCGCTCTGAGTCCGATTGCCGAGCCTCGGCATTTTGCGCTGACCGGGGCATGTGCAGATTGAAAAACAAACGCGACGGTCGAGCGATCTGTATCAAGTGAGTCAAGCCAAGTCGCCGATGGATCCGTTCCTCAAGGTTAGGTTCCGCATCAAGAGGGTATGAACGCGCACGTCATTGCCCCTCCTGCTGCACAACTGGCTCTTGATGGACGCGTGGCTCGTGTGGTGGTGACGGCGACGCTGACAACGGCGGTGCTCGTTCATGGCAGCGGCGCCCAGTCACTACAGTTCGCTTTGCTTGCCTTCGGCATGATGGTGACGGGCCTGCCGCACGGTGCTGTTGACCATCGGGTAGGCGTCGGAGCCTTGGGTCTGCGCCCTTTGAAGTTCTATGTGGCTTACCTCGCGATCATGGCGACCTACGCGGGCTTGTGGTTTATCTGGCCGAGCGCCGGGCTGGTGGGATTCCTGGTCACGAGTGCGTGGCACTTTGGTGAAGGTGATGTGCGCGGCTGGAGAGAGTTACGCGGCTGGAGAGTGGCCTTTGTGGCCTGGACCCGTGGCATCCTGGTCGTCGGTGGCCTGTTGTATGCAGACAGCAAAATTAGCGGAGCTCATCTCTTCGCGCTCGGCGCCTCGGATTTTCTCTTCGAAGGTTCGCGCGCGATTGTGTTGTGGTGCGGCGTCTTCGCTGGTTTCGCGGCGTGGTGGTCGACCGGTTCACGC
>PBTG01000144.1 GCA_002726535.1 Myxococcales bacterium
AGTTGAACTTGTCATTTTTTGTTGTCGCGACCGTCACCGCTTTGTCCTGGGTGGTCGTCGCATTGCCCGTGTCTTGGATGGGCGTCGGCACCAGCGAGCTGAGCTTTTTATTGTTGCTGTCGTTGCAAGGAGTCAGTCGAGAGTCGGCCGTCGCATTGTCGCTGCATCAAAGCGCGATTCATCTCCTTACGGCGCTGCTGTGCGTGCCCTTGCTGCTGTGGGTGGTCGCTCGCATAGAGGCGGAGCCAGAGTCGTAATCCGCTGATTGTAGCGGCTCTCGCCAACTCGCGCGCTGAGAGCGCCTTCGCTCAATTAGCCCGCAGCGATTTTCGAGCGCGCTTGAGCAACTCGATAATTTGCGACTTAAATTCTGATGGCTCTTGGACCACTTTGGAAAAAGGGCTGAAGTAAAATCCAGCTGGCTCTTGGGTCTCAAATAGACAGCCCGTTCGCTCAAGCGACGCCATGGTGACTCGCTTTGGGTCGATTTCGTGAAACGCGCGACAAATCTCACGCATGTTTTCCTCGTGGTCCTCATTCATGTGTTCGATGGCGCCCTTGCGGACGCTCGCAAACTTATCTTCGGAGACCTCTGCGAGGTAGTCAGACCCGGCGAAAGTACAGATCCGTCCAAACCCTGCGATGTAGCGAATACTGTCGATGTGATTCATCCGCCAAAAGTGAAACGCGTGAGTCCGTGCATAACTGCGCGCTTTGGGGACCCGCAGCACATAGCGGGCCATAATCTGTTCAAAATCAGCCTCGGAGATGACATCGCTGCCTTTGACCGGGTTGTCCGCGGTGCTCAAGCGCTCAAAGCGTCCATTGATGCTCGCTCGCCAAGATGTCTGTGGGTCTCCTTGAGCGTGAGCATCGTGTACGAACAAAGAAGCGCGGTTGTCGGCGAGCAGGTTTCGCGTGTGCAAGGCGATATCAGCCACGAAAATCACCGGACGCCCTTGTTGATCCACACTAAAGGGCACGACTGAGCCTGTGGGATACCCCAGAGCCCCGTCTTCGGTGCTCAAGGTTCCGAGGACTCCAAATTCGCTGTCATGGAGCCAACTGACGACATCCAATGCCGGCGTCCCTTTGTGAGCGTTGCGCTCGGCAGCTAGGGATTCACCTGTGAGTTTTGTCTTGGTTGTTGCCATGATGTTCACTATCCAATGGGCCAGAGGGTTGGGCGTCGGGCTCGCCCTGAGTCACCACCACAGTGCGTTGCGGCAGTATAACAGGTCGTGCTGTGTCAGGGTGAGTCAGGATGTGGGCTTTTAGCCCATAGATTTGATGAATCGTTTCGGCCTTCACGACTTGGTTAGGGGCTCCGGATGCCGCTATCTTGCCCTCATGCAAGAACACAACTCGATCGGCCCAATGTGAGGCGAGGTTGAGATCGTGCAGCACGACCACCACGGCATATCCCAACTCTTTGGCGCAGTCCGATGCGATCGACAAGATCGTCTCTTGGTGAAGTAAGTCCAGGGCCGACGTGGGCTCATCGAGCAATAAGAGTTTTGACGTCGAGGTGTCTTCGGCCAATTGGGCGAGCACCCGAGCAAACTGTACACGCTGCCGCTCTCCACCCGATAACGTCGAGTAGGTGCGGTTGGCCATTGTCGCCATGTCGACTCTGCTCAAGCATTGAGCAACGACCTGATTGTGAAGACGATCCTCGGGGTAGGGGTAGCGCCCCAGGCTCACAACCTCATGCACCTGAAAAGGGAAGGTAAGTTCAGAGTGTTGATGGAGCATTGCCCGTCGCGTCGCCAGTTCTTTGGGGGGCCATGTGTCGAGGCCTCTACCATCGATGGTTACCTCACCTTCGCTGGGAGTGAACTCCCCACTGAGCACCTTCAGAAGCGTTGATTTTCCAGCGCCATTGGGGCCACAAATAGCGACAAGTTCACCGGCCTCAATGGCCAAGTCGACATGGTCGACGATCTTTCGATCGTCGGCCATTACGCTGACTCCTTTGATCCGCAACATTTAGCGCAACCCCTGCGATTTCTTGGACTGCAAGAGCATCAAAAAGAATGGCCCTCCGACCATCGCCGTGACGATGCCGATGGGTAATTCTGCCGGTAAGATGATCAGGCGTGACAACACATCTGCTGCCAGTAGTAGCGATGCTCCCAAGAGCGCGCTCATAGGCACAACCCGTCGGTTGTCGGGGCCGAACAGAAGCCTGCATAGATGGGGCACGACCAAGCCAACAAAGCCGATCATTCCCGTAAGAGACACTGCCGTACCGACGATGATACAGACCAGGGTTACGATGGTGTGTTTCATCCGCTGAATGTTGAGCCCCAGCATCCAGGCATCTGATTCGCCCAATAGCATGACGTTCAACGCCCGTGACATCAGCAATGCGAGTGCTGTGGGAAGCGCGATCAGCAACGCTCCGACCTGTACATCGCTCCAGCTAGCACCACCAAAACTTCCGAGACTCCAAAAGGTTAGATCACGCAGCTGATCGTCCGTGGCCATGTAGACCAACCAACCGGTCGCTGAGCCGGCGATTGCGTTGATGGCGATGCCGGCGAGCAGCATGTTGGCGACGATGGTCTTGGAGCCTGCTTGAGACAACCTCATCACAACGACGGTGCTAATCACCGCTCCGACGAAGGCCGCAACTGGCAGGGCCCAGGGTGAGTTCCATCCCGCTGGCAGCAGCAATACGATGGCCAACGTCGCACCGAGCGCAGCGCCGCTCGACACTCCGAGCAGCCCGGGATCTGCCAGTGGGTTTCGAAAGAGCCCTTGCATCAACGCCCCGGCCACGCTCAAGCCCGCACCGACCATGATTGTGAGCGCGGTTCGAGGTAGACGAATGCTGATCAGAACGCCCTGTTGACCGGCGGTAAAGTTTCCGTCATTGGACCAGCCAAGTTGAGTCAAAAAGATGTCCAAGACCTCATTGAGATCGATCTTCAACGCTCCTTTGGTGACCGATAGGCAAATCAGCAGCAAAAGGCCAACAACCAACATCGTCGGATAGACGCGTTTGGTCCGAAAGCTACGCTTAAATTGCGGCTCAACGCCTGTCACTTCAGCGCCTCTGCAAGCTGTCGCAGGGCTTTTCCCGTACGAGGTCCAAAGCCCAGGAGCATCAAATCGTCAATGGCGAGGATGTTTTTATTCTTACCGGCCGGAGTAAGCGAGACGCCTTTGAGCTTGGAGACCCCGTCGGCTCCACCGATAGATTTCAGACCACGCGTGGTCAGCAAGATCAGATCGGGCGCTGCAGAGACGATGGACTCCGCATTGATTGGTTTGTAGCCCTCATACTCTTGCACAGCGTTGACTCCCCCTGCGAGTCGGATCATCGCGTCTGCCGCGGTCTTTTGCCCCGCGACGCTCACAGCACCGGCCCCTCTGGCGTAGATGAATAACACCTTCTTGACCTCTGTGCTTTGTTTGACCGCTTTCATGTCCTGATCGAGGCTGTCGATCAGCGCTTTTCCTTCGCTTTGCTTGCCCAAGATCTTGGCGATTGCGGCGATCCGTTTGCGGGTGCCTTCAATGGTTTTTTCGTCGTTGACCTGGACCAAATTAATCCCCGCTTCTTTGAGTTGAGCGACGACTTTCGGCGGACCCACTGCCGTTGAGCCAAGCACGAGGTCAGGCGACAGCGAGATGACGCCCTCAGCGCTCAACTGACGGTGGTAGCCGACCTTGGGCAATTGATGGACCTTTGGCGGAAAGACGCTGCTGACGTCGACCGCGATGATCGAATCGCCCGAGCCAAGGGCAAAGACCGTCTCAGTGATCGAGCCGCCGAGGGTAATCAACTTTTGCTTGACCTGTTTCGGCTCTTTCGCGGCGGTTTCGCTCACCTTGGCCGGCGCCGGCGCCGGTGCTGACGTCGTCTTATCGGGCCCCGCTTTGGTGCCAAGTGCAGAAGGTTGTGGCTTGGACTGCTTCGAGCAGCCGCAGACCACCGCGGCCAGAGTCAACGCGCATGTCCATCGAAGGGCCATGGCCCGCAAGGTTCGATCGCCTCGGCGTGACTCTATGTTCAGTGAAATCTTCATCGCAAAGCCTCTTATCATCGGACGGGTTGTTCCAATCCCCATCAAGGGTGACTGGAGTCATTGGCTGCCTTCGTGTTCCGGACCGTAGATTGCCGGACCACGCTGATTTGAGGCAGCGCCCGCATCTGTTCAAGCCCAGAGACAATGTCTCCCTCAAGACCTCCATGTCATTGAGACCATGAAGTGTGGCGTTGTATGCCACAAAATGGCGACTCCTAGTGAGCCGGGCAGGCATCTATTTTACTGAAATTGATATTGACTTTCAATATCAATTGCGGACATAAATGATGGTCTGCTCCCAGGTTGCCTTAGAGAGTAGACGTGCTCATGCATCACTTGGAGTCACGAGTGGGTCATCGGATTGTCAGGGTGTTCGACCGCACATGTATCTTGTGTTGCTTGTCTCTGACCTTGGCTGTCGTCTTGTCCCATCGTGACGTTGACGCCTTAGCCATGTCGGAGTCAGCGACTCGGACAACTGTCGCTCAAGCCGAATCCGCGCCGAAGCCGGCATCGATGCGGCTCTCCGTCTCTCCAGTGATCGTATCGGGAATCCGCTCTTCACAGCGTCAGAAGGACGCGGTCGTTCGCGTTCGTGTTATCAGCAGACGGAGCATCCAAAAAAGCGGCGCTGATAATCTCGCGGAGTTGCTCGCTGAGGCTCCTGGACTCCGGATCAATCGGACATATGCAGGGATGTCGATCCAAAGTCAGGGCTTGTCGCCTCGCCACACTTTGGTGCTGACAGATGGATTTCGAACTCTAGGCCGACTCGACGGAGCGATTGACCTGTCTCGATTTGATTTGGCTCGTATCGAGCGGGTCGAGATCGTCCCGGGTGCTTCGTCCGCACTCTTCGGTTCTGATGCTCTCGGTGGAGTTATCAATCTCATCACGCGGCGGCCTAGGCAGGGCTGGAACTTGCAAGGCACTGTTCAAGGAGGCTCGGTCTCTTCGCTAGATGCGACGGCCTTAGCTTCATATGGCTGGCGGCGATGGAGCGCTCAAGTCGCTGGCGGATTTCACTCCAATGGCTCTTGGGATCTCAACCCAGATGACGACACCACCAGTGGCAGCGCTCAACAATCGTATGATGTAGGCGTACGTATCGGCTGGAGAGGTGATCGCGATCGCGTCGCGACTCTGTACCTCGATACTCAAAGGGTGATGAAAGAGGGCCTCGAGGTCCGAAGCACTGGCGCCGTCTTTGACCGGCGATCCGACACGGAAATATTCGGTGTCGGTCTCAAATTTCGGCATCCACTCGGGGGCGGCGTCCTTCAGACCGCGGGTCGTGTGGGCTACATGCGACACCAGTTTTTGTATGACCAACGGGGCGCTTCGGCTGAAGACAGCTACGACGATGCACGTGAGGGCCTCGCGACGCTGTCTACTCGTTGGCAACGGCAATTGCCTCGAGGACATACGTTGAGCGTAGGCATAGACGCGCTTGCAGAGAGCTTAGAGTCGTCGAGGGTCTCGGTAGACCGCGTCGAGCGAGGCCGAGTTGCACTTTTTGGTCAGGACGATTGGCACCTCGCACCAACAATTAGCGTCCAGGGCGGCGCGCGAGCCATCGTCGACTCGGGGTTTGGTAATGCATTTACACCCAACTTAGGCCTGCGATTTGTGCCGGCTCCGGGCTGGAACCTACGGCTCGGGGTGGGTACTGGATTCCGAGCTCCAGACGCCAAGGAGCGCTTTATGCGCTTTGAGAACACCAGCGTCGGCTACATCGTCACTGGAGCCTCCGATCTTCTGCCTGAAAAGAGCACAAGCCTACAGTTCAGCGCGATCTGGCGACGACGTGGACGAACTGGCTCCAGTTGGCAGCGAGTGGCTGCAGGTCTAGACGCTCACTGCACTTGGGTTGACGACCTGATTTCGACTCGGAGTCTTGGTGTTCAGGGGGCTCAGGTTGTCTATGCCTACGCAAATATCAACCGAGTTCGGACCTTAGGGACCGTCACTTGGGTGCGGTGGAAACCGACATCCCGGATCCAGACTCGTCTGGATTGGACGTGGCTCAATGCTATCGATCAGAGCAAAGACAGACTGCTTCAAGGCAGGTCCCCGCACAGCGTCAGCGCGTCGGTGAGCGTACGCGTTCCACGGCTTCGCACGCGTTTGAATCTGCGCGTAGCTGCCTGGCAGGGTCGTCGTCGTTATCAGGACCTCGATGGCAACGGCAAGGACGAAAAGGTGCAGTCACCTGCCTACACCATGGCGGACCTGCGTTTGGAGCAGCCAATCAGCTCCAAACTGACGCTACATGTGGGCGTCGACAATGTATTTAACGCAGGCGACGAGCCTGATCTCGTACTCAAACCTCGGCTGTGGATGGCCGGGATTCGCGGGCAGATTTAGCCAGTGATTGGCATCGATGGGAGCTATGGAGCAAAACGCTATGACAGACGCTATGACAGACGCTAGGTATAGGGGGCTCTGGGCCCGTCGAATTATCCATGGCTGCGTCGGCCTGATCTTGATGGTCGCTATGGGCTGTGCTGCAGACCTCAACGAAGATACCGACGATGGCCCTGCGGTCACACCTGGCGAAAAAGTTCAGGGAGAGGTCCTCGGACTTGACCCGGTGACAGGAGCCGCGACTGGACCCTTCGTGGGATCTGTTGAGTTGCTCATCGACGCGACTGATCAAGACAACTGGGTGTTTGTGAAGATCGAGGGCACTACAAGCGTTCAGGCCAGCGAGTTCGTCCCTGTCGACCCTACCAAGACGGTGGGCAACGGCACTGAGTGGGATTTGGCCTTTCGACGCTACAAAATCGCTGTCAATGGCGGCGTCAGTGGTGAAGCTGGACATGAGGCCTCATACGTCGAAGACAAGCCATTTGAAGAGTTATCTCAGGCGCCTATTGATGGCTGGATTAGCGATGAGGCTGACGGAGATGACGACGACTCTGAACCAGATTTGGCGTTCTTGGCCAACGAGGCTTGGTATATCTATGACATGGAAAACCACACCCTGACACCTCGAAAGCGAGTGTACTTTGTGCGCTCCTTGCAGGGAGAGGTCTTCAAGGTGAAAATCGAGGGCTACTACGATGATGTCGGCACATCAGGCCGCGTGAAAATCATGGTTGGACCGGCCACACTCTCGACCAACGACGCCAAGACTACAGGCTCGGTCATGCCTCACCTATGCCCACCACAAGTGGACCACCCCGGTCATATGAAGACCTTTGGCATCCATCCAGCAGCCTCTTTGTATCTCCCCTCAAGGTCTCGGGCCTAAGCGCTCAACTACCACCAGCAGCCGCCCCCCAAGCTCGCAGACTCATATTTCGCTTTGGGCTGACGCCCACAAGGAGAATCGAATGTACGATCCAGATCAGCCAGACGACCTCGACGGTCACAGCCATCAGCCGATGCGTCTGATCGACGACCCGTGGTGCACCATTGACTCATGTGATTGCGGCACGGTTCATGTCCACACCCGTACTCTGAGCGTGCGTCTGACTCAAGAGCAGTTTTTGCTCTTGGCTCGGAGCATTGGCGTCGCAGCCCATCGCCTCGACTCATTGCTCGCTGACCGAGCCGAACAAGCCTGTGAATGGTCTGGGACTCCGACGGCGGAAGCCTAAGGTCTCAGCGTCGCGACAACGTGGCGACAACGTGGCGAGAGGTCGTTGGGGCTGGGCCCACAGTGAAGCTGTCACGTTGGTCGACGTTTTCGCTCAATGCATTCGCATGTCATTGAGCGCGTGTGTCAGCGCTTGCCGTCGTACGCAAGGGATTCAATAGCCGCAGCGCGTCGAGCACAGGACGCCACAATATTGACCACAGAGAGTCGGGTTGATGATTGCGATCTTGCTCTGGCAGTCCGAAGGTCAACTGCCGTTCGGTGCCAGCGAGCATCAAAGAGCCGCCGATTCGGTCCCACAGAGCCAACCAGGCGCCATAGTTATGGACGCAACCCTCGGCGTGGTGAAGTTGATGTTGTGCGGGGCTCAAGAGCCATTTTTCCACGCGGCCATATGAAAGCCAGACATGTGAATGCCGAAGGTTTCCGCCCAGTAAATTGAAGGCGAATCCCACGCCGCTAACGCCCAAGAGCTGCCAAGCTTGGGCGCGCGTCTGGAACAACCAAAAAAACACGCCCGTAAGCACCCCGGCCACAAGCACGCCGCGCAGCTGGTAGAGCAGACTCTCCAGCGGATGCGTTCGGTAAAATGTCATGGGTGTAAGCACCTCGGCAGAGTGATGGACCTGGTGGAGCGACCACAATGAAGGAATCGAGTGCATCAACCGATGAAGCAGGTATCGGCTCAGGTCCCAGCAGACAAACAAAGCGCCTGTGAAGAGCGCGCTGATCAGCCATGAGGGCCAATTTGGCGCCGATACCAAGTCGAAGTGATTGCTCAACGAGCGGACTGTCCAGCGGGCTACAGTCAGTGTGCTGAGCGGCAATACCAACAAGCCAGCGAGCTTCGCTCCATGCTTGACCAACCAGAGCTGATAATCCACACGGGCGGAGCGATGCAGCCAGAGCTCAGGTGAGAGCAAACCAACCAGTCGCCGACGGCCCTTGATAGCAGCTGCGAATCCAGCGATGAGCAATGAGCCAACCAGGAAGGGCCAGTAGATCCGGTGTCCCGGATCAAAGAGCGGCTCACTTAACCGCCGTAGACCCTCGTAGAGCTCAGTCATTGTCTCCTGCGGCCTCTTTGGGAATCTCCAAGCCCACGGTCATCATGAACTCCGTCTTCATCACTTTGACGACGGCGACGATCGCTTTGTGGGCGTTGGCCACGCTGGCGTAGTCGGATTCGAGCGCTTCGGCGATGGTGCCTTTGATGGCTTCAAGAGCAGAGATGGCCGCAGCCGTCTTTTTCACCATGTCCTCACCGAGATCTTTAGCGTCCAATTCGGTCAACACGTCATCGAAGCCTTGTCCCTGCTTGCCTTCCGGATTTTGTCCGGTCAACAGCGATTGGAATCCCTGTAGATTCGCGATCAACATCTCTTTGTTAAAACCAGCATGCTTGGACTCAAGATCGGCCAAACATGGCTTGTCTTGTATGGAGCACGAGTTGTCTTTGATGCCCAAGGCGGCGCCGAGCTTGACGTCCATGACCACGTCATGAAGATAAAACATGCTGTCAGAGAGCAGATTCAACGCCGCTTTCGTACTGGCGATTGAGCCGCCTTTACCGGCTTTGAGCCAGTCCGCGCTTAGGAAACTGCTTGCCTGGTCTTGGTCCCATGCGTCGGTGAGGATCTTGACCTGATTGGTCAAATCATCGACGACGGCGCCAGCGAATTTGCAGCGAGCTGCCGCGCGTTGGCTGTCTGTCAGCGCTTTCCAGCCTTTGGGCGCGATGACGGTCGAGCAGGTCATGTCATAGTTTTTCGCGAAGAGCAGGTACTCAAGCGCGTCAATGCCACGGCGGTTTGCTGTCCGCGACGACAAATCATAGCTGCCGTCGGTCGTCTCAAGTAGCTTCATCACGTCTTGATCAACCGCGCAGGTGCTAACCAGCGGCCAGGAGTACACGATCTCGCCGATGAGTTGCTTCGGATCTTTGGCTGGTCCGGCTTTGATGCCGACCACTCGCTGCCAGGCCGCCATCAGCTTTTTCCACGCATCGCGGGGCTCCGCGAGGACGGTGTCCATCTCGTTGGGCGACTTTTCCCAATCCGTGCACACGCTGCTCAGTGAGGTCTTGAGCTCCGCTGTGGCTTGGCCTACGGCGCTGTAGCCACGGCCGATGACTTCGTGGCCAATCCATGCAATGACAGCCTCGTCGACGGCGGACGCTTGTCCGCCAGAGTTCATGTCTGTCTGAGCGCCGTCAGCGGTGGAGCTAGAGCCGCTGTCGACACTGGTTGATGCATCGGCTGCGGCGGCGTCTACAGCCCCGCCAGCATCAACGGTTGAAGCAGTCGTCGCAGAGTCAGACTCATCGGAGCAAGACAGCAACAAGGCTGAGCAAAGCAACACAGCGAGAGTATTCGCGGTGGGATTTCGGCTTGTGATGTTCCACATGAGTGTCTCCGTACTCGCGGCCTTAGTTTGGCCTCTAGGCTTGGCCTTGGCGAGAGGTTTTTCGTCTTTGTTCGACCACAAGCTCGTTGTATTGACGAGACTTGCGGATTGTCGAGGCCATGAATGTGCTCACCTTGTACAAGTGGCTCGCCTCGAAACAGTCCCAGAAAGAAGGATGGGGGGCGCAAAGCGCCCCCCATCCAATGAACCAGACAGATCCCGGCCCGAAATAGGATCCGTAAGGTTCACCAGTTCACCAGTTCTCCACGTTCTTGTCTGCGAAGCCGTAGGCTTTGCCGAGTAGAGCGCGAGCGTCTTTCAGTGCCTTGATGTAGGCGGCCTGATCGTCAGCCGAAGCTGTTCCGAGTACAGGCGCGTCTCCGACCAAGTCGTGGAACTTCACGAAGTCGTCCTTCATGGGCGAGAAGCGGCTGAACTGGAAGCTCAATCCGAAGCCCTTCAACTCACCCCAGTGCTTGGCGTGGTCGTAGAAGCTGTACGTGTCGGTACCGATGGTCGCCATGTCGGCGAGCACGTCGTTGATGTAGTGAACGACCGTCGCAGCGATGGCTTTTTCCCAGTTGCTGACGATGATGTCACGCTGGGCGGCCAAATCTTTGGCGGCGTCAGCGCTCAGGGCGCCTTTAGCCGACGAGATGATGAAGCGACCCTGCAAGAAGGCATCAAAGATGGCCTTGCTGTAGTCGGTCTTCGAGTCGGCTTGCGAGCCACGGTCACGCTTGGCTGCGTTGAGGCAGTGGCCGAAGTTGTACTCGGTCTTCAGGTCGATTTTGCCGTCACCATCGGTGTCGAAGTAGTTCTTCTTGGTGTCCGACTTCCCGGCGAGCTCGTCGTCTGTGTAGTCGTTGTAGTCGTCCGAGGAGCCGAAGTAGCCTTTGCCTTCGTCCCATGCGTGCTCAAGAGCGGTGTATGGGTAGGTCTTGTCGCCCTTCGTGTAGGGCTTGGTGTTGTCGCACTTCAGGCCTTTGCCGTCGGTGTCGTCGTCGAGGTAGTCGTCAGCACCCTGCGAGAAGGCGATGGCGCCGAGCAGGTACTTCTGAAGCAGTTGCTGCAGGTCGTGACCGGCGGAGTTGACGAACACCTTGGTGATGTCTTTGCCAGCTGGGTCCTTAGGAGCCTCGCCTTTGGCGTGGCTCACGGCCAAGTCGTCGATCATGCCGACCCACTTGTTGTACAGACCCTCTGGAGTCTTGAGGTCGCCGGCCGCCCAGAGCTTCCAGCCCTGGAGGGTATCTTCGGTCTTCCACTCTTTGTGCTGACCTTTGGCGTCGTTACCAGCGATCTTACCCTTGAGGTTCGGCGCACTGAGGTCGTTCCAGGTCTTCTGCATGGTCTCGGGTGTAGTCGACAGCTTGAATGGCTGGTCGCCCGCGACAGAAGCGTCAAAGAGGAAAAAGAAGTTGATGCCGTCTTTGACGACTCCGCCCTTACCGTAGGTGTCGGGGTCCTTCTTGATCTCAGCGGTGAGGTCGGTGAGGTAGGTCTTCATCTCAGCGATGAGGACGTGACGCGCAGTCTGGCCGCCGTGAGAGACGCTCGAAGGTCCGCACGGGCATGTGTCCGTCCAGGTGCCCTTGCAGTCGGCTTCGGCAACAGCGCAGTCGCACTTGTGTGTCGGAGGTCCGCTGTAGCAGCCAGGGCCTTTCTCAGAGACGCTGGTGAACTTGTAGGTCGTCGGCGCTTTCGGCGCTCCACCATGTCCACCGCTGTCAGGCTTGCCGGCGCCGGAGTCAGTCGCGGCGCTACCTGAGTCTGAAGCCGTGCTGCCAGAGTCAGCAGCTGCGCTACCGGAGTCAGTCGCGCTCGAGCCGCCGTCAGCAGCAACAGCTGCGTCGACAGCCGAACCGCCACCTGTGTCTTTGTTGTCATCATCGCTGCCACAGCCGACGCAGAGCGCGACCACAAAAGCCAAAGGAATAACCACTAAATGCTTCATAACCTTCCGTTTCCAACTCCGCTTGCAATCGCGGAGACATCGAATTGTGAGAGTGGACCCGATGTCCACGGCGCTCTACTTACTGATAGTGAAAATCATTGTCAATAGAAAATGACTTTCACTATCAAAAAAGAATATCAATCGCCTCCATGCAATCGATCGTTAGCGAATGTTTTGTTGATAAGGCCGAACAACGTGTAGGCAAGAGAGAGCAAATTTTAGCCCTCAAAATCAACTACACTGTAAGTTGTCGTACCAAAAAGCCTGCGGGGTTGAGCCGCTCCCCACACAATCGAGGTGTGATGGAGTGACTCAACCCCACATGAGTTGAGTTCGCTCGCTCATTGATGCTGAGCGGCGTATCTAAGCGGTGTTAGCCTGCAGCTGGCGCGGCCTCAGCAGCTTCCGGCTCAGGGGCACGCTGCGATTCGAAGTGTGCGAGAGCGTCCACGGCCTCTTTGCGACGGACGTCGCAATAAACGGCTGGACACGCCATCGGGGAGGGCTCCCACTCTTCGGTGTTGCCCACTTTGTGAACGAAAAATCCAGGAATCAATCCTCGCTCACCAGAGGCGTCGAGGGTGACCACGACGACGCGCTTGCCGTCATGCTCGGTCACTTCGACGATCTCCTGAAAGGAAAAACGGCGTTGCTGCAGATCACCAGATTGTGATGAACGCTCGTGAGCTAATTTTGCTTTGCTTCCGGGACCAGCCATGGCTCTTTTCTCCGAATCTTGTGCAGATTGTTATTGCTTAGAGGTGACGCGAGTAGTGCTCGATGACCAGTTTGAGATCGAGCTCAAATGGCAGATCGTTCGCGCCAGGAAGGCCTGTGACCTCAAAGCTGTTGTTTTCGCCAGTCTCAAGGTACCAGGGCATGTATGGGACGCCGCCGTCGAGAGCCTCGACCACAGCGGGGTGCTCCTTGCTCTTTTCGCGCAACTGAATCTTGTCACCCACCGAGACGCGGTACGAAGCGATGTCTGTGACTCGTGCGTTGACGGTGACGTGGCGGTGGTTGACGAGCTGGCGAGCGGCCGGGATCGTCTTGGCCCAGCCAGCACGGTAGACCACGTTGTCGAGACGGCGCTCGATCAACTGAGCGAGTTTTTCACCGGTCGCCGTAGGCGAACGACGCGCTTGATCCATCAGGCGACGCATCTGGCGCTCGGTCAGTCCGTAGTTCAAGGCTAGCTTCTGCTTCTCACGCAACTGCAGCGCGTAGTCAGACGGACGCTTACGCCGAGCCTGGCCGTGCTGGCCTGGAGGATGTGGGCGTCGGTCGATGCCTTTGGTGGACAGACCGGGAAGATACACGCCAAGCGCTCGCATTTTC
>PBTG01000019.1 GCA_002726535.1 Myxococcales bacterium
CCTTGCTGCTCAATTGCACCTTTTCGGATACGCGTCAGGGTGGCGCCGTGGTGGATAACGCCAATTTGTCTGGCGCAGTGCTCTGTGGTGTCAATCTCAGTGGCGCCGGTCTTTTTCGCGCTAACTTCGACGGAGCCGTGTTGGTTAACGTTGACCTGCGGGGAGCAAATCTCGTTGATGCGAGCTTCAAGGATACGGTCATGCTCAATTGCAGGACCGATACGGCTGACATGTCGCCGGCGACCCAAGCCCAGATCCAACAAGCGCGCTCGGACGTTAACGCCATCATGGATTCGCTCGTTCGACACCATGAACCCAAGCAGTTGGCGGCGGTGACGGCAGGATTGCTCTCCAGTGGGGCGCCGACAACGGCGACTTCTCCAGCGGCTCCGACCGACCCTGTAGCAGATTTGGTGAAGCTCGATTTCTCGACTCTCGTCAGAGAGCTACAAGGCCGCGGAGGGCCCGCTGAGTTGGGGCAGCTACGTGTCGAGGGTCAACATGTCTTCGCGCGTGGTGTGGATGGACAAGAGGTGCGCCTGACAAGTCAGGAGCGCTCTGAGCCGGTACGTCCACCGGTGATGCGCGCGCAGCCTCCTGAGGCTCCAAAGCCCACACCTGCAGCAACCGCAGCGCCTGTGGCGCCGATGGCTCCACCAGCGAGTTTCACTGGAGACCCTGGGTTGGAGATTGACTGAGAGCTTCGGTGTGTTAACTCGCCAGGTCAGTCGCGGCTGAGGCTCGTGCCTCAGTATACACTTTTAGCCCTGAGCGAGAGCGCGCATTAGACGGATCTTGTGATCGGGGAAGAGGTGTTTGAATCGCACCTCAAGCGCCAACTGCAGCGGATCTTTGCGGCGCTCGAATTCGCCAAGGACACGGACGTCACTGCCGTCAGGCAAGTTGACTTCAAGCCATGCGAAGCGGCCCACATTTGCGTCAGATTTTAACACTGCGCGGTCCGATTCAATGCTCGTGAGGTCACACTCGACATCATCGGTTCCGCTCGTGCTAGAGCCTCGGACTTTGACCCGCCAATCATCGAGAGAAATAACGTTGTGAAAGTTCGACATGAATCCTCCGGCCCGCATGTTCGGCAGGTCTTAGATTGAGGATCGGTCAGGCCACGAGCTTGTCCAAAAAATCGTCAACTGGGCTCTCAGCCTCCGAGAGCTTGGTCGATGGCGTCGCGAGAGAACCCAGTGAGGATACGGCCTTTGATGTATAAAATTGGGACGCCTTGCAGTCGGGACTGATCAAAACCAGCTTCTTGGGCTCGCCGCAGCATGTCTTGGCGTGCGCCCGGGTCGCGCTCGAGATCTTTGGTTTGGAATGCAACTCCTTTGGCTTCGAGATAATCACCGGCTTTCGTGCAATATCCACACCACGCGGTCTTGTACAAGATCACCTCTCCAGAAGAGCTCTCCGGCAAGACTTGTGCCTTGGCCGCCTGTGTCTGCTCATGCTGCTTTTCGAGTTCGTATCGATTGACGACCCGTGTGGGGTGCTGGCCTTGGTCGACCTTGGTCAAGTCACTGACAAAGAGCCAGGGGCCATGCAGCGTTGGGTCATTAGGTACCACCAGGACCTGTGAGCGCGACCCCTCAGGGACGTCAGCGGGCTTTTTTGCAACAAGCAGCGAGCCTGTTGTCGGTGAAAAGTAACGCAGCACAAAGGGGCCGCCCTCGGCTTTGACCTCCGGTGCGGTCGGGGGCGCGGGAGCCGCCGGCTTGGAGGTCTTCGGCATTGGTTTGTCACAAGCGTTCATCTGGACGACCAAGCACAAGCAGGTCAAACGGACCGCTATCCGTGACCAGGAGCATTTGCTTAGACTGAAAGCTTCGAACGATGTTTTCACGAGTGATGATCCCACGTTTTCTCCAGAGACGACCTACCCCTATGGGGCGATCGGTGCTTCGTTGGCTCCGGGTGGTAGCAGGCAGTTCAGGCCTGTGACCTGCTTCAATGCAGACTGGATCTTGGGTTGCTTGTAGTTCGCCATACGTCTGGCCACAGCGCAGCGCAGTTGCTCGGTACCGCGCTCGAGATCCACCATCAAATCATCGATGATCGTGTCATCGAGCCGACGCGACAGCGCCAGTCGTGCGAGCAGCGCGAGACGCGCGTCTTCGGAGCGCGCGATCGTACGCAAGCTCCGGCAAGCCTCGTTGCATACGTCACGCTTGAGCAGCGTCCCCAACCCTCGGACCGCTGCGATACGACCGGTACGATCGGATTGATTCGAGCTTGCGACTTGTATCAACAACCTCCCAGCCACGGCCTGAACCTGTGGGTCTGCCACACGCAATCGCTCTAAAAGTGTCATCTGAGCGGCGGGGTTTTCGGTGGTTAATAGACCAAAGCAAGTCGTCATAATACAGGCGCCGCGGCTGCCAACAGGGCCGCAGTTGGCGTCCTTGGTACAACTGGTCCCAAGCCCGACTACGATGCGTTCAGCACGTTTGGCAGCCGGTTGGGGGGGCGCTGTAACTTGATTTTGCTTTTGAGTACATCCGGTCGAACACAGTCCGATCGAAAGCGCAAAACCCAGCGCTAGGCTACGCATGACTCCGCTCCTGTGCCAACTCAACACCAGCGAGTTCACCCACCGACAAACGTCAGGGCTGCGGCAATTCGAACCGATTGATTGGTGTCGTTGAGCATGTTCGTCAGCATTTTGCGGGCCTCTTTGTCTCTGCGCAGCAAGCCCATGTGACGGATCGCAGCCACTCGAACTCGCGCGCTTCCAGAGGACAGCGCCATGCTCTTGATCTCCGTTGATGCCCGCTTGCCAAGCAGTTTGACGAGACGATTGAGTACTCGAATCCGGAGGTCTGGGTCATTGGTTCTTGCGAGCACCTTGCGGAGCAACGGCGCTTGCTTTTTCGGCAACATGGCGAGCGCTTCTAGCGCTTCTTCGCGGATTCGGATGCGCTTGCAGCGCAACGCCAACTCAACGAAGCTCTCGAAAGAGTCTCGAAACTCTGCCGTTAGACTGATCATGGTGCCGCGGGGCAACCAACTAAACGAGCGTTTCCACACGCTGACTGCGTTGGCCTTGTCGTTCATCAAAAAGCCGCGAACAGCCTCGACCCGTACCGCTTTGTCATTGTCATTGAGCGCGATCCGCAGGCCTTGACGAACGCTTCTCTCGCCGGACTCGGCGAGGGCGTGAACCACGCGGCGGCGTAAGACTGCATCGCTGTCACGCTGGACGAGAACCAAGGCATCGAGCGCACTACGATGTTTGATCGCTGCGAGGGCCGTCGCGAGCTCCCGACGAATTTCCAGGTCGGTCTCCACGTCTAACGACTCGCGGAGCGGGCGAACACTGATAGGCGAGGCGATCCATGCCAGGACTCTTGCGGCTGCGAGGCGAACCTCTCGCAAACCGTCGGCTAGATATCGATGCATGCGACCGATTTGCGCGCCGCCACCGATGCGCCCCAAGTAGTACACGCCGGTTGGGCGTAGGTCGACATTGGTACCATCGGCGAGCTTTTGCGCTTGGCCGCTCATGCTTCGGTCTCCGATGATGGCGAGAATCTCGTAGACGGCGAAAATCAATCGCTTATCTGGCTCTCCATCCAGCAGAGCTTTGAGCTTCGTGCCGTCGGCTTTACCGGCAATCTTTTTATAGGCCTCGAGGGCTTTGATTTGCTCGCTGCCTTGGGTTGTTGATGCAATCTTGAGGACCGCTTTGGCCATTGACCGGTCACCGTAGCGAGCTCGCGCCATCACCACGGCGTGCTGCAGCTTCGGCGCTTTTTTTCCGGGTTTCAGTGCCTTTAGGTAGCTCCAAGGGCGAGTCAGTAGCGCCTTGTTGGCAATGTCGACCAGCGTGCCGATGACGTCGGCACGACGGCCTAGCTTTTTGGCCACCAGTTGTAGGTGCGCGCTGTGCAAGACAGGCTTGAGCTGCTTGAGTCCACGCATGCCAGTGGAGCGAACCAGGTCATCCTTTGAATTCAGGGCGCCGACAACGAGCAGCCCGAGACGACTATGATTGCGCGCGACGGCGCCATCGATGATCGCGTTCTGACGCTCATGTTCTTTGTCTGCGATGGCGCTGATGATCTCTTTGACTGCGCTGCCGTTGGATTGCGCATCGAGAGCTGGCAGTACTTCTCTTGGGTCGAGGGTGCGGTTGATCAGACCGTCTTGGATGACTCGCTTCCACTTGTTGTCACGCAGATACATGTAGGCACGGGCCACACCAGCTCGGACGACCCACTGGGGATCTTGCGTGCCGTCTTTGAGTAGCGTCTTGAGTTGTTTGTCACGCTTGTTTCGAGCGATTCCCTGATAGGCCATACTTCGAGCCTGAAAGTCAGCGCTTTTCAGCCCGGCTTTGAGAGTCGTAAAGGCTTGGAGCTTGTTGTCTGGCCCTCTTTTGGCCTGGACGGAGCCAGCAGCGAGGGTAAGTGTCAACAACACAGTGGTGAGCAGACGCATGATGATTCCTTGCATTTGAGTGCTAATGGGCCTCTATGTTCCGGCTGATGCTTGCAGGCTGTCAACTCCAACCCACAGAGCGTCGACAGTGGTCGATGTCACTGAGTCGAACGTGTCAGCCTGCGCAATGATTCAAGTTGTTGTGGAGAAGCGTAGTCGGCAACGTCCGAGCGTAAAAATTCGCGGGCTAGAGAAGCCTCCGCGAGGGCGATGATGCTCACGGCTTCTACTCGAGCCATATCTGCCGAGCCACGGACTCGCTGTGCGTAGCGCGCCGCATCTGCCCACTGTCGCTGCCGGGCGGCGGACAGCGACAAAATTTGCCAGACATGTCGAAGCTCGTCCTCGCTGAGCAAAGGTTCGGCCCTGGCCTGATGACACAGGCGTGAAGCGCTGTCGAAGTCTCCTTGGTCGAAGGCTTCACGGGCTTTTTTGACCAGCATTCGAACGCTCTGATGAGGTTGCTCAGACCGCGCTGTTGGTGACTGGCCAAGCTCTTTCATACCAGTCCAGTTGCCGTAGGCGGCGAAGCCCATCACAAGCAAGATCAACTGGTCGCCGATCGCAAGACCGTAGCAAGCCACTGCCAGAGCGACTCCGAAGCCCAGGCGATAGGCAAATCGCTCGGCGCGCTGACCTTTGGGCCAAACTCTCTTGGCTGCAATCAAGGTGATTGTTCCGCCATCTAGAGGCTGCACGGGCAACAGATTGTAGACCCCGAGCAAAATATTCCATTGGAAGCCTGCCATCATGAGTCGCCACAACATCCCATCGGCATATTGGGCGCCCAGATACATGATTATGGCGAGCAAGAAATTCATCGCCGGGCCGGCGATCGTGATCCATAACTGGCGCGCTTGCGACGACGTCGGTTGGTGCAGACACACGCCACCCAATCCACCGAGCACGATTCGCGGGTGTAACCCATAGCGTGCGCACATCAGTCCGTGACCTAACTCATGAAGCAAAATAGAAAAAGAAAGCAGCAGCATCACACCGATGCCCATCGCTTGATTGACTCTCAGGGTTTGCAGTCCCAAGAAAAGCAGCAAAATCACATGGCTAAAGCTCACGCTCACGGGAATCCCGAGGACGTTCATTACAGGGCGTGGTGTAGGCGATCCGAGCACGCATAGCTCCCATTGCAGTAGGGTCTACAACATAGCCAGACCGCACGCAGAGGCAAGTGTTGGTTAAGGGCCGGTCGCTTTGGATGCTGAGTTGGCCGGCTTTGCGTCACCGTCTAAACTTGGCAGTTGCCACCATGGGCTCAGTGTCGTCGCTTTTGTGGCGGGCGGCACTGTGGGGATCTTTCGGCTGGTCAGCACTGCGGTTACGGTCGGTAGACTGGTTCCAATCTGCAACACAGCTGGCTCCACAAAGGCGCGCTTGTTGATAGGCCTATTGGGCTTGGCGTTGATCTGTTCGGCTCTCTTTACATCGCCTCGAGGACGTTCTCGGCGACGTTTTTTCCGTTTGTTCTTTCGACGTTTGGGTCCAGACTTTTTGAGTTCTTTGATCCGCGCTTTCAAGTCGGGTTTCCAAAGTTTCAGCAGGTCTGTTGCTGACAAGGCGCCTCGCTGCATACGATTTAATCCAATCAATTCGAGATGCACACCGATCGCATGATCGACGGCTTCATTGAGCGCTTGCTGCTTTGGGGTGAGGGGAGGCCAGCGTTGCTTGTCTGGGTTTCGATACACTTGCCATCGATCTCGATGATAGATCTTGTGCCATCGCTTGAGTTTTCGCTCCCATGAGCCTGTTCGTTCATTGAGTCCACGATAAATCACCACGTAGTCAAAGTACTGGCCGTGAGCTTTCATCCGGAAGGTGCCATGGTCATACCAAATAGGCCCTGGAATGGAGGCGTCGGTCCTGGTGATGATCGGCTTGCTGCTACTATCAGCGAAGCTGTAAGGCACGTACCCATCTCGAAACACTGCGTAGTACTCGCCGATGTTTGAGAACACTTTTTCTTTGAGCCAGCGTGACTCTCGCTTCATTCGCAGCGTCAACACCGAACGATTGGCAGGAATGACACCATAGGCGTCCCGGATTGACCCGTACTCGGTCTTGGCGAGCATGAATACGCCAGCGGTGTAGAGCGGCATCATGACACTTGCGATCAACATCGCGAGGCTGCCCAGCCAGACCTGCCAGCGCACGTGCGGCCTTGGCACCAGAGGGCTTACTGGCAAAGCGGCGATCGCCAGGAGACCTAAGACTTCGACGAGACGGAAATTGACGCCGTATAAGATGATCGGACGACTCAAATGTTGTGGCAAGATGAAGTACGCGAGCGTCACGAGGCCTAGGCCCCAGGTGGCGTAGCTCGTACCGTCGACGTGATTGTCGCTGTCTCGAATGTCTCGCAAGAAGATGCTGCTGGCCTCGCCCAGAGAAAACTCGTTGCGAGGTTTGGCGGCTGGTTCAGGCTCAGCGGGTTTTTCTTGTCTGCGCTTAACCGTGCCAATGAACCACAGGGCAAGACCGATTAACCAAATACTGCTGATCAACTCGCCGTGACGTCGGAAAATCAAGTCCGCGACGCCACGGATATGAGCTGGTTGCTCGGCGAAGCGGTTGAACAGGCGTTCGAAGATCTGGGTGATGCTATCGAGCGGTGTCAGGTGTTGACCGCTGTAGATTCGCAGCAAGCGTTGCATCCAAGTGCTGCCATGTAGCACTGCCTGGTCAGGTGTTTTGACGCCGTCGGCGAACACGAAGTAGCTCAAAAACCATGGCATCAGCACCAAAATGCTCGGAATGACCAGACCGATGTCGCGGACTCCCCAGGCCGCGCCCCGAAGCCAACCCTTTTTGCTGCCGAGGACAAATGCCAACAAAGGGAGCAAGGCGAGACTCACTCCCCAGAGCAGATAGTGAGTAACCGCCAAAAATATCAGCAGACTGGCGACCAGGCTTGCCTGAAGAAGACTCGGTTTTCTGAGGAAGCGGACGTGCGCAGCGAGCACGAACAAGAACACCGGGATGCTCATGAGATAGTTGAAAAATCCCATGAAAAAATCGCTATTTAGCATCCACGGAAACACGCCGAGCACCAACCAGCGATTGTGGCCGATGGACTTGAGATAGGCGTGAACACCGAGCGGGATCCCGAGCAAGCAGACCGAAAGCACCAGCCTGTTGGCTTGCTCGACGTCGGTGAAAAACTGCAGCCAATCGACCACCTTGTAATAGGTCAGGTAGGGAACGATGGCGTTTACTTCTGCGTAGTGGTGCTGGTAGAGCAGATTGTCGCCATATTCATGGATGATCCGCATCAAGTGCAGATGAGAGGCGGCATCGAGCACGGGCAAGATGTCCGAGACCCAGACAGGAGCGATACCAAGGGCGGATAGACACACAAAAAGTGTCCAGTACGCCAACGACCAGCGACGGCCACCGGCCAAGGCTTCTGTGGCGCGTTCGGGGGCGTCGATGCGCTTATTGGCGCTGCTATTGGTCGGCTCGGTTGGCAATCTATGAACTCCAGTTAGACAGCGTGCGGCGCGATTGGCTCATTTCGTCACACCAATGGGTGCGAGAGACTACCCGAAGCGCTTTTGACTCTCAACGAGTTCAAGCATCGAGTCATGATCGGATCTCAATGCTTCGAAGAGTCTGCACTCAGCTTGACACCAACTTGAGGTCGGCCCAAAGTCCGGCCTCGGAGAGGCGGGCATAGCTCAGTTGGTAGAGCGTCAGCTTCCCAAGCTGAAAGTCGCCGGTTCGAGCCCGGTTGCCCGCTTCAGCGCCTCGTCACATCCGTGTGACGGGGCGTTTTTTTTGCGCTGCACTCGAACTCTGTGGTTACTCGGTCCCACCGACTCGACGGCGACGCAGGACCACCGCGACCGTGGCCAAGAGCACAAGCCAAGCGGTTGGTGCTGGGTCCCCGGTTGGATTTGCGCTGCACAGGCCGCCGGAGTCCGAACCCTGTTCACCCGTGGGCTTAGTGCCACCAATCGCAACGTCATTGCCGCTGACGGCCGAAGTGTCGTTGGTGACTCCTACATCCGTCGTGGCCCCACCTGCGTCGACCGGTTGGTTCGAGCCTGCATCTACGTTCGTATTGGAGCCGCCACCAGATGAGCTAGGTAGACACGCGCCAACATTTCCATCAGCTACACTACAGACCAACTTAAAACTACACGTATTGGGCCCAAACGGGTTGCAGGGCTCGCCGCAGGTGCCAGCGTTGCAGAACAAGCTGACGCAGTTGGTGTCGTCGGTGCAAACCGCTCCGTAGCCCTCGGGCCCTTTTTGTGCGCAGACGCCTTTGGGCTGCCCAGCTTGCAGTCGAATGCAACCTTTGGACGGATCTGTGCAGGCCTTCGAACCCGCATAAATCGAGCAGCTCTCCACACATTTTCCTTGTAGGCAGAGGTCGCTTTTGCACTCGGCGTCTGTGGCGCACTGCTCGCCGTTGCTCAGGCACGCGAGCTTGGCGCCAGCGACGCAGAGTTTCGCTCCACCTTGAAAGCTGTCGCACTCGAATCCGCAGGGGCAATCGACTGAAGACTGACATTGGTCGGTGCAGACGTTGCCCTTACCAAGGTTGTAGCAGGCTCCCGAGGCGCACTGGCTGGCCTGGTTGCAGGGCTCGCCGATTTTCTTGTCCCCTAGCTTGATGCAGGCGCCACCACCGGATTGAAGTGAGGCGCAGCCATAGCCGGCAGGACACTGCTGATTGGTCGTGCAGGGCTGTAGACATGTACCGCTGTTGCCCGAGCCGATGCAAAGCCCGCTGGCGCACTCCGAGGAGTCCTGACAGGTGTCCCCATTGCCTTTTTTCGAACCGCTCGCGCTCGGTAGGCACACCGACGTATTTTGATTGATGCTCGTGCAGCTATAACCCGACGGGCACGCGGGGTTACCGGCGCCGCACAACTGGCTGCAAATGTACTTGCCAGACGCAGGCGCGCAGATATTGGTCGAGCAGTCAAAGCCCGATTGACACGATTCGCCCAATCCCTTGGGACCTGCTGGGACGCAGCCTTTGAGACCCCCGCTCAGTGCCACGCAGTTGGTTTTGGCGGGGCAGGGAGTTGTGGTGCAATCGGCCAAGCATGTGCCTTGCGTTCCGCTGCCTACGCAAATGCTACTTTTACATTGTGTGGAGTCGCTGCAGGGCTGGCCGTTGTCTTTTTTACCGCTGCTTTGAGGTGTAGAGACACAGGCGCCGTAGTTTTTGCCCGAAAATTTGGAGCATTGCTGGTTTTGCGAGCACTGGGCGTCGCTGGTGCACAGTTTCTCGCAGGTGCCTTGGCCTCCGCCGCCCACACACAGTTGGCTCTCGCACTCGGTGCTGCTTGAGCATGTCTCGCCAATCTTTTTCTTGGTTGCGGTATTGCCGCCACCACCTTGAGTCTTGATACACGCACCCTGGGTGCTCGATCCTTGATAGCCATAGCAGGTAAATCCCGTCGGGCAGGAGCCCGATTGCTGTGGATTGCACTGCTGGCTGCAGACCGAGTTGTTACCGCTCACAGGCTGGCAAAAAAGTGGGCTGTCACAATCGTTGCTGTTGACGCATGTATCACCGAGTTTTTTTCCACCAGAGGGGATGCTCGCCGCCGGGCCGTTACACAACCCGCTATTGCAGCTGATTTGACCTGCATAAAACTCGCCGCTTTGGCCATCTTGCACCACATAAGGGCAGTCCTTTGTCGACTTGCAACTCA
>PBTG01000145.1 GCA_002726535.1 Myxococcales bacterium
GTTGAGCAACATCTCCAGGCGGCCTTGAGAGATCTCCGCTTGATAGGGAGTGTACTGCGTGTACCAGCCGGGATTTTCGAGCAAGTTTCGACGGATCACGGGCGGCGTGATCGTGCCGGCGTAACCTTGCCCGATGAAACTCCGAAGCACTTGGTTACGCTCAGCGAGACTCTTGAGCGCTGCGAGGGCCTCTGTCTCGGTGCGAGCGGGCGGTAAATCAAGCGGCCGCGTCGTCCGGATGTCATCGGGCAAAGCGGCGTTGATCAATGCATCGAGCCCCTCGATACCGAGTTCGTCGAGCATCGCCTGCGCATCTGCCGGTCGGGGACCTAGATGACGGTCAATAAATTGGTCGTGAGAGTGAAACAACTCGGAGATGTGGGTCGACATTCGCCGTCCTGATGGCCCGCGTCATTCGCGGAGTGCCTGAATCGGGGTCGGGTGCACGCGCGATCCTACACGCGCTGACCGCCCCAAGATTTGCGCGCTGAGTGTACCTGCACACGCACAGGAGGTCACCCCATAAAGCGCGAGATTCGCGAGGGGTCGATTTTGTTGTCGACAATAGGGCTTTGTCTTTCTCGCTGTGTCATTCGGTGGCAGACTGACGGCGGCAACATGAGGAGGGCCATATGAGCTCGACAACTTCGACTGATTCACGATTCCGGCTGACGATCGCTTTGACCACAATGGCGTTGATCGGATGTGGATCCACCTACGAGCCTGCTGCAGGAGTTGGGGCCGGCGTTGGGACTCAGGACGGCGGTGGCTTGCTCGATGGCCGGGCAGCCTCAGACACGTCTCCTGTAGTCGATACGGTCGGCCAGCAAGACGTCAACGTCGCGAAAGACACGGCAGTTGCCGGTGACGTGGCTTCGCCGACCTCTGCGCTCGTCGACCCAGCCTGTATCGATGGCCAATATCAGGAGGTTTTGCCGACCGGTAAGCAAGACATCAGCGATCTCGTGAGTGGGTATACGCCTGCGGGCTACATGAGCTTTATCAACACTGCGCTTGAGCGTCGCTACCCCCTTGGCAAGATGTTGGTCACTGACGCGATTGACAGGGCACCCCAACACTGCGTCGACACCTTCCTTCCTGCTTCATTTCGGAGCTCTGCATCGCAGGTGTTGTCAAGGATGGGCGTTATCGTCCATGAGTGTGGTCACTTTTACGACATCTACAAGAAGGGCAAGGCCTTCGGCGCTTCGCATTATCAGATTACCGAAGGCCTAGGCTTTACCTGCACAGGCGCCGCCAACCAAGGGGCTAAGAGCACCTTCGCGCGTAGTCTGATCAATACCGACAAATGGGCCAGTGCCAACAAACCTTGCGCCAAATTGGGTGATCAAGGTTGCGACAGCTACGCGGCCATTTACCTCAACGGCGACCCGAACGACGGCAAGTTTGAGTCGGGAGATCAGGGCTTCAACATGCTCTTCGAAGAGGTCGTACAGTACGTTAATTCTCTGGCCGAAGCGGTGGCCTTCAAAGACCAGATCTTCGGCGCGACGAGCGCTCGAGATGGAATCTTGACCTTTGTTTGGTACATGACGCGCTATCTGCAGATGGCGCGCCTGCAGTATCCCGATTCTTATGAGATTTTGTCTCAGAACAAGTGCTGGCGTGAGGCGATCTTGACGGTGTGGGGCAGGGCGTGGCTCTACCTTGAGGCCACCAAGGGCGACAAAAAACTCACGATCAAAGGCGACAAGCTCTTGGTCAATGCAACAGAGCCTGACTTGGTCAATGAGATCGCGTTGCTGCGCAAAATCCAAGGGTGCCCCTGAACTCGCCCCCTTGACCCGAGCCTGATTTGTCCTTGCCTGCTCCCAGGTGCGATTGAGCGCCGCGGGAGGCAATGCCATGAACGCGCACGCAACGACCATCTTGGCTGTACGGCGGCAAAACCAGGTGGTGGTGGTCGGTGATGGCCAAGTGACCTTGGGTACGACGGTTATGAAAGGGACCGCCCGCAAGGTCCGACGACTTCATGACGGTGAGGTGATCGTCGGCTTCGCTGGAAGCACCGCTGATGCTTTTACTCTCTTTGAGCGCTTTGAGGCCAAGCTCAGGGCCTACGGCGGGCATCTCAGGCGCTCGGCTGTGGAGTTGGCGAAGGATTGGCGCACAGATAAGTCTTTGCGACGACTTGAGGCCATGCTGATCGCGTGCGACGCAAGCGAGACCTTGGTGCTTTCGGGCTCTGGCGATGTGATCGAGCCAGATGAAGGCGCTGTGGCCATCGGCTCCGGTGGGAAATATGCAGAGTCGGCGGCGCTCGCGTTGCTGCGGCACACCGAGATGAGTGCGGAGACAATCGCCACCGAGGCGATGGCGATTGCGGCGCGGATCTGCATCTACACCAACGACCACCTCACCCTTGAGGTGTTGCCTCAGGAGCCCGCAGATGACTGATCTCAAACCCCAAGTTGAGTTGAGCGAGTTGACGCCGCGTGACATCGTCTCTGAACTCGACCGTTACATTGTCGGTCAGGCGGCGGCCAAGCGCTCGGTAGCCATCGCGCTGCGCAATCGATGGCGTCGCAAACGCGTCGAGGAACAACTCCGCGATGAGATCTCGCCGAAGAACATCATCATGATTGGACCGACTGGAGTTGGCAAAACTGAAATCGCGCGACGCCTCGCTAGGCTCACGGGCGCGCCCTTCATCAAAGTTGAGGCGTCAAAGTTTACCGAGGTGGGCTACGTCGGCCGTGACGTCGAGAGCATGATCAGAGACCTGGTCGAGGTGGCGATCAAGTTGGTCGAAGAGCAGGCCAAGGCGGCCGTTCGCGCTCGAGCCAAAGAGTCTGCAAAACGGCGTGTTATCGATGCGCTCATTCCCCGGCAGGGCGGTCTAGATGTGCTCGGAGAAGATAGCGAGCAGATTGACCCACGGCGACAAAAGGTGGCGAATCTGTTGGACCAAGGACACCTCGATGACAAGGAGATCGACGTCCAGGTCGAACAGTCCTCTCCACAGATGATGCAGCTCTTTTCCAACTCCGGCATGGAAGAGATGGGCTTCAACCTCAAAGAGAGTTTGGGCGGGCTCTTCCCGAAGCAGACCAAGCAACGACGAGTCACAGTCGCGGAGGCACGAACCATTTTTGAAGAGCAGGAAGCTGCCGCGCTGGTCGACGAAGACGCCGTCAAAGAGGAGGCTCTGCGGCGCGCGCAGCAAGAGGGAATTATCTTTTTGGATGAGATCGACAAAGTCGCTTCTCGCCACAGCGCAGGCGCCGGCCCTGACGTCAGTCGCGAGGGTGTTCAACGGGACCTTTTGCCAATCGTCGAGGGCTCTACCGTCACCACCAAATATGGGATGGTCAAGACAGACCATATGCTCTTTATCGCTGCGGGTGCGTTTCATGTGGCTTCGCCCAGCGACTTAATCCCCGAGCTTCAGGGACGATTTCCGATTCGAGTGGAACTCGAAAGTCTCGATGAGAGCGATTTGGTTCGGATCCTAAAAGAACCCGAACACAGCCTCACACGGCAATACCGTGCGCTCATGAAGACTGAGGACGTTGAACTCGATTTCGCCGACGACGGTGTAGCCGAGATCGCTCGAGTGGCCAGTGAGGTCAACGCCCGACAAGAGAACATCGGTGCGCGTCGGCTGCACACGGTGATGGAGCGCCTGCTCGAAGAGGTCTCGTTCCTGGCTCCAGACATGCGGGGACAACGGGTTTGCGTCAACGCATCATGGGTCCAAAGCGCGCTCAAGGATGTCGTTGAAGACCCCAAGCTAGAGCAATACATTTTATAGCTTGTGCTGCGTTTTCATACTCTTCGTCCAGACGCACGTTCACGCATCGTCAAGAGCGCGTGAAGCGATCGAAGCGTACCTGAACAAATCAATCACGTTGAACAAGCGGCCGAGGATGCTATACTATACCCACGCGCGCGTATCGGGACTCCGGCCGCGCAGGGGGTTTTATGATGAGATGGACACTGGCGGACATCGGTCTGAACATTGTGATGGTCGGTGTTTTTGCGTGCACTGCCATGGCTTGCAGTGACAGCAGTCCGGGTGTCACGCCCATCTCTTTTGACGTGGGCGTTGTGCCTTCGGGGACCGACACGTCGAGCGTATCGAACGACACGACCACAGCTGTAGCTGATACGAGCTCAGGGGGCGACAACGACGCTGGTGGCGCCGCCGATGCGGGCGGCAAGGACGCACAGGCGCCCGCAGATGCTGGCGCCGTGGGGCAAGATGCCGCCCTCACGGACGGCGCCGCTACGCCGGGCGACGCTGGCGCAGGATCCACAGACACATCGAGTTCTGGCGGGGCCGCAGATGCTAGTGATGCACAGCAGTCTTCGGGCACGGCAGACGCAGGCGCACCCAAAGACACCGGTTCTAAAGATGCGGGCGCTCCGGCTGGTGGCTGTGTGGACGCCGACAAAGACGGCTATGGACTCGGTTGCGTCAAGGGAGGCGACTGTGACGATGCCAACCCGAACTTCGCGCTGATTTGTCCTGATTGCGCCAAAGCCAATCACCCTGGTTGTCCGTGTAAGGGTACCGCGGCGAACTGCTACACAGGCGATCCGCAGTGGATCGGCAAGGGCATTTGTCAGGCCGGTGTGCAGTTGTGCCAAGGTGGTTACTGGGGCGAGTGCAATGGTGAGGTTCTGCCGACTCCCGAGGCTTGTGATGGCAAAGACAACAACTGCAATGCGCTGGTCGATGAAGGTGTGTTGAGCAGTTGCGGCACCTGTGACATGAGCTGTACTCAGCAAAAAATGGGCCCTGACTTTGGTAATCCCTTTTCCTTAGACGGCACCAACGCCAACGGCGTCGGTCTTGATGCGAACGGCTACATTGTTCTGGACTCGAAAAGCGCCAATAAGAACCTCAATCACATCTGGATTGCCAATCATGGTGAAGCCACCGTCAGCAAGCTGAACACGAAAACTGGTAAGGAAGAGGCGCGCTACAAGACGTGCAACAACCCATCGCGAACTTCGGTCGACCTCGATGGCAACGCCTGGGTGGCGTGTCGCAGCGATGGAGGCGTCGCCAAGCTCCTCAACGACAAGAAGGACTGCAAGGACAAGAACGGCAACGGCACCATTGACACCTCCACTGATCTCAACGGCGACGGTAAGATCTCCGGTAACGAGATGAAAGCCTTGATGCAAGACGAATGTATGAGCTTTCTGGTGTACCCAGACGAAAAGAAGATGGCTCGAGCAGCCGGTGTTGATGCCGACAACCATGCATGGATCGGATTTTGGTATACATCGCGACTCAAACGCCTCGAGCCCGTCAATGGTAACGCGGTCGACACCATCAACTTAAAGTGTGCGCCTTACGGTTTGGTAATCGACCAAAATGGCATCATTTGGGTCGCTGGTCGGTCGTGCAAAGCGCTTGAACGCGTCGACCCGAAAACCAAGCAGACAACGGTGTACAAAGCTCCCGTCAGTAAATATCCCTACGGTATCAACGTCGATGCTTTTGGACGTATTTGGATGGCCTCGACGAGTACGTTCACCTGGCGATTTGACCCGACCAACACCCAGTGGACTAGCGTGAGTCACGCGAGCAATTCACGCGGCGTAGCCACGAGCGCCGACGGCTACGTGTACGTGGCCAACGATGGCTCCAGTTCCGTGGCGAAGATCAACGCTGTCACCTTGGTCAAAGAGGCGCAGATTAGCCTCGGCTCAGGGCGAAGCCCGGTCGGCATGGCCATCGACTACGACGGTTACGTGTGGGCGATTAACTACAGCAAGAGCAGCGCTTCGAAGGTCAATCCCAAGACCAACTCGGTTGTCGGCGAGTATCCAGTCGGAAGTACGCCCTACACCTACTCGGATATGACGGGCTACACGCTCAACAACTTCACGGCACCGAAGGGGCATTATACGCACATCTTCGGCTTTGGCGGCTGGAGCGGCACCGTAGCTGAGAACAAAACCAAGACCCTGTGGGAGAACATCGATGCTGAGGTGACGATCCCGAAAGGTGGCTACGTGAAGATTCGCTACAAGGTCGGCGATTCGTTAAAAGACATCGACAAGCAGCCTTGGTCCAAAGAATTCGGCCCCTTTCCGCCGAGCCAGTTGCCCATCGACTTGACCAAACAAGCTGCCAAAGTCGAGGGCCGATTCCTGAAGGTTGAGATCTTCTTGCAAGCGAACAAAGACAAGATCTCGCCAATCGTGAAATCGGTTCAGGCGAAGGGCAAACAGATTCCAGCGAAGTGATTCGTGGCCGAGCCTCTCGGTTTAGGAGATAGATATGAGCTATCATGGTTCCAAAGGTGTGGCTATTGCTCTACTCGCTGTGTTCAGCATGTGGGGATGTGGCACCAGCGCGCCAAGCTCGACTGCGATTCAACTCGGCGGGGGGATGACCGGCGCCGACGCGGCAGTCAATAACGGCTCTGAAGATACGACAGTCTCGACCGCTGAAGACACCCAGAGCGGCGGCGCTTCGAGTGATTCGAGTGGTTCTGTCGCAGATGCCGGCTCAAGCGGTCAGGACGGGTCTTCTGCTTCAGACGCTGGTGGCCAAGCCAGCAATGATGCCGGCGCCGCGGATGCCGCTGGCCCAGATCCGAAAGACACTCAAGGCTCCGGTAACACAGACGCTGGCGCCAG
This sequence comes from Myxococcales bacterium, assembly GCA_002726535.1. GTDB lineage: Bacteria > Myxococcota_A > UBA9042 > UBA9042 > UBA9042 > UBA9042. Next base: position 6,625 of record PBTG01000145.1, read on the forward strand.
CCAGGGCGACGCTTCGGCGGCGGCAGATTCGGGAGCAAGTGGTGGTCAGGACGCAGGCGGCGGCAAAGACGCAGGCGGCGCCAAACCGGACGCAGGCCAAGGTGGCGGAGGCTGTGTCGATTTAGACAAAGACGGATACGGCAACGGCTGCGTCAACGGCGGAGACTGCGATGACAACAATCCAAATTTCGCCCTGATCTGCCCCGATTGCGCCAAAGCAAATCACCCAGGCTGCCCCTGTAAAGGTACTGCTGCGAACTGTTACACAGGAGATCCCCAATGGATCGGCAAGGGCATCTGCCAAGCCGGTGTCCAACTTTGCCAAAATGGCTACTGGGGCACCTGCAACGGTGAGGTACTCCCTACACCCGAGGCTTGCGACGGCAAAGACAACAACTGCAATGCCTTAGTCGATGAGGGCGTGCTGAGTAGTTGTGGCACCTGTGACATGAGTTGTACGCAACAGAAGATGGGACCCGATTTCGGCAATCCCTTCTCGTTGGACAAGACCAACGCCAATGGTGTGGGTCTGGATGCCAACGGCTACCTAAAGCTCGATCTAAAGACCGCCAACGCGAACCTCAATCACATTTGGATTGCCGGAACGGGTGAAAAGACGATCTCGAAGGTCAACACGAAGACGGGTAAAGAGGAAGGTCGCTATCGGAGCTGTTCAAGCCCGTCTCGAACCTCGGTCGACCTCAACGGAGACGTGTGGGTTGGCTGCCGCAGTGGCGGCGAGGTCATGAAGATCGAGGTCGATGAGACCAAGTGCAAAGACAAAAATGGCAACGGCAAGATCGACACGTCTACAGACACCAATGGCGATGGCAAAATCTCGACCTCTGAGATGTTGCCCTACAAACAAGACGAGTGCGTACGCTTCGTGGTCAAGCCCAATGGCAGCGAAAGCGTCATCCGCGCGGTGGGAGTCGATAAAGACAACCACGCGTGGGTCGGCGGCTGGGGGACCAAAAACCTATGGAGACTCGAGCCAGCCAATGGAGCAGTGGTCGATACGATTAACATCGGCTGTAATCCATACGGGTTGGTGATCGACCAAAAGGGCGTCATTTGGATTGCTGGTCGTGGCTGTTCGGAGTTGGTTCGAGCTGACCCGAAGACCAAAGCGGTCAGCAAGCACGGCAATGGCGGCAAGGGCAGCCCCTATGGCATCAACGTCGATATGTTTGGCCGCCTGTGGATCGCCAATACGACCAATTGGAGTTCACGATTTGACCCAGTGACCAACAAGTGGTCTCCGGTCTCGCACAATCAGCGCTCAAGAGGCATCGCGACCAGCAATGATGGTTACATCTACGTCGCCCTCGACCAGACCAGCTCGGTGGCCAAGATCAACGCGGTGACCTTGGTCACAGAGGCGCATATTTCATTGGGTAGCGGTCGTTATCCCGTCGGGATTGCCGTCGACTATGACGGCTACGTTTGGGCGGTCAACCAGTCCAAGGCGTCCGCGTCAAAGGTCGATCCCAAGACCAACTCTGTCGTGGGTGAATACCCGGTGGGCAACAGCCCGTACACCTACTCCGACATGACTGGCTACACGCTAAACAACTACACCGCCCCCAAGGGCAAATACACCCACGTGTTTGGCTTCGGTGGATGGAGTGGGACGGTCGCGGAGAACAAGACCAAGACCCTCTGGGAGAGCTTGGACGCTGAAATCACCGTGCCGCCTAAGGGTTTCGTGAAGCTGCGCTATCGAGCTGGCGACAATCTCAAGGATTTGGATAAGCTGCCTTGGTCGGCTGAGTTGGGTCCATTCCCACCGACGAAGTTCCCAGTGGATTTGACCAAAGCCGCCAAGAAGGTCGAGGGCCGGTTCTTACAGGTTGAATACTTCTTGCAGGCTGGTAGCAACAAGCTCTCGCCTCTGATCAAGTCGGTCACCGCGAAGGGCAAGCAAGTTCCGGCGATCTAATCTGCTTGAGAGGGCTTCAAAGCCTTGGCAGCAGTTCGATGAAGTTGCAGGGGCGATGTCGGCTATCGAGTTGACTGACCAAGATGCCCTGCCAGGCGTCACGGCACGCTCCACTTGAACCCGGTAGCGCGAAGATAAGCGTCTGCTCAGCCACGCCGGCTAAGGCTCGAGACTGGATCGTCGACGTACCTACGCTTGAATAGCTTAACCAGCGAAAGAGCTCACCAAAACCGTCGATAGGCTTGTCGATGAGTTCGCTCACGGCTTCTGGAGTAACGTCGCGGCGAGTGATGCCAGTGCCGCCAGTCGTCAAAATGATGGAAATATCATCTCGAGCGATCCAGGCGCGAAGGGTAGCTTGGATCTGCTCGACGTCATCGGTGACCCATGCGCGCTCAATCAATCGGTGACCCAACGTATTGACGCCGTCTGCGAGCACTTGCCCCGAGGTGTCGGTCTGCAAGGTTCGTGTATCGGAGATGGTGAGAACGGCCACCCCGACGCAAACAAAGGACCTGCCAGGATCTATCTCAGACATGAACGACTCCGCCTTTTACGATTGTGGATCTCGGTGAACGGCCTGTAGCGAAAATGCTGGGCTGCAAATCGCGATATACTCGGCGCCTTTGGGTGTGCGATAGCGAATCCACTCGCCGGCCTCGGTGATGACCGTTTGGCCGGCTTCGACCACCATCTCTCGGAGCTGGTTTGTGTCGTCGTGATAATCGACGACCATCTGCCCCTGTAGCACCACCGTAAACTCTTTGAAATCCGGTCGCTGCCCTGGCTCACTCCATCCAGGCGGACTCTTCATGTGAGCAATCGATAGCTCTGAGTCGCCCGTATTTACACGGCCCACGTGTTCGCGAATTAGCTTGGGAGGGTGACCGGCAGGTGGAATGATTGTTGGTTTGGAGATTAACGTTGGCATGGTCACCTCTGCTCTTGGGTATTAGACGCCCCATGCGTGCTGATTGTCGTTGCATTTCCCGAGCTTGGCCGCTACTTTCCGCCGTCCATCGGGATGTCCTTGTACGCGAAGGCTTAGCAGGGCCACCCCGACAATTACATGAATGGAGATCGGTGACCATGAACAAGTTCAACATGCGCTCGCTTCTATACATCGTCGTCATGGGCTCAGCACTGGCTTGTGGCAGTAACGCACCGGACGCGTTCGAGCCCGGTGAGACTCAAGATGCGATGACGACTTTTGACGCGAGCCCGAGCTTAGACAGTCAAGCATCCACGGATACGACGTCTGACAACGCCGACTCTATGATTGCAGACACAACTTCCGCCGCGGATACGACAGTGGCAGACAGCGGCTCGCCAGCAGATACGGGCGGAGTGGCCGACTCTGGATCGCCTGTCTGGGATACGGGAAATGCGTCAGATTCCAGTGGTGGCATGGACGCCGGGAGCCCCGATGGAGGTGGTACATCTGCCAATTCATGTGCTGGACGCTGCGGGGAATATTCAGGAGGTGCTTCATGTCAGTGCGATTCGGCTTGCGAGAGTTTTGATGATTGCTGCACTGATTTTCAAAAGCTCTGCGGCTGCACCGTCGATGCGGATTGCGCCAAGCTAAACTCCGCATGCGACAGTTTCACTTGCTCTGTTGGTCTATGCACAAAGTCGTTGAACCCGGCTGGTAAATGCGACGATGACAACGCTTGCACCCAAGACAGTTGTGACCCAGCCACGGGTAACTGTGTGTACGTCAACGCCATGGATGGCTCGTCCTGCGCCGCCGCCGACTGTTTGACTCAACAGACCTGCACCGCTGGCAAATGCGGCGGCGGGATCAACAAGACCGATGGCTCTTTTTGCTCTGACGGCAACACTTGCACACTTTCAGACAGTTGCTCGGCGGGTGTGTGCGCTCCAGGGACAGCCAAAGACTGTAACGACAAAAACACGTGCACCAAAGATAGCTGTGACCCCAAGACCGGCTGCGACTTTACGCCCTCTGCTGCAGAGGGCACCAAATGTGACGATGGTACGACCTGTACGAAAGACACCAAGTGTACCAAAGCTGGTGCGTGCAAAGGCGTCGTGCTGCCGGTCAAGACCGTGTGTGACGACGGTGACGTCTGTACGACAGATGACAACTGCAGCAGCTTTGGCACCTGCTCAGGTAAGTCCAAGAGTTGCAATGACGACAACAGTTGCACCACAGACAGCTGCGACAAGAACAGCGGCAACTGTAAAAACGAGGTCAAGACCGACGGCTCTTTTTGTAGCGATGGCAGCACCTGCACGACTGGCGATACATGCACTGCCGGGCAGTGCGTAGGCAAGCCTCTCCCCGATAGCACTCCATGTAGCGACGGCAACATCTGCACGAGCGGCGACCTATGTTTCGGAGGATTGTGCGACGGCCAACCGGACGCCACCGCCACAGGCAAAGCCTGTAGCGATGGATCGTACTGCACGACCAAAGATATCTGCGACGGCGCCGGCGTTTGCGCTGGGACTCCAGATACTGCCGTCTGCGATGATGGCAACGGCTGCACCATCGATAGCTGTACATCGCAGCCAGGAAGCTTTCAGCCGATCTGTGATCACAAACCGGTCGCTGCGAACCAGCCTTGTGACGACGGCGACCTCTGCACCAGCGCGACTAAGTGCAACGCGACCAGTCAATGCGTTGGCGGCACCTCGGTCTGCAAAGATCAGTTCAGCGACGACATCGACTGCAACAGCACAAAGTGGACCTTCGCGCCCGCAGCCGCTGGACAGAGCCCCGGTTGGGCCGCCGACGGAACGCCTTCGACACCTGCTGCACACACCGGCAAGTGCTCGCTGAACTACAACAATGGCGCCGATTACGACCTCAAAGATTCACTCGGCCAATCTGCGAAAAACGCTGGAGTCGTCACACTCGGTACGGCGGTCGACTTGCCCGCCGCAACCACCTCAGTCCTGAGCTTTTGGTCCTATCACGGCGTCGAGCAATCTCAGAGCTATGACCTGCGCACCGTTGAGGTGTCGTCGGACAACTTCGTCAGCGGTGGAGATATGAAAGTGTGGACGCTCAACAATACCGCGCCCAACACTGTGTCACAGTGGATCAAGCTGTCATTGCCGCTCGACGGGTTCGAGGGAAAGAAGATTAACCTACGCTTCGCTTTCGACACCAAAGATGCGGTCAGCAACAGCGGCCCAGGCTGGTTTGTCGATGACGTGAAAATTCGTAGCGTTAAGTAAACGCTCACATCGCTTGGTGTACAGCGCCCCGCAGCTATCAGCGACGGGGCGCTGTCCATTTTGGCAGCGTCGTTGCGGCCTTCAGCAGCTCAGTGCTTTCGGCGACCTTGTCTTCGCCCTCGCTTTGATGTCGAGATGAGTCTGTCGAGCAGCGGCATGAGTTGTTTGCGCTTGGATTGAAGTCGCTCCATAGCCTCGGGGTCGGTCTGGGCGAGATCCGACCATTGCTCGAGAGCGGAGAGGCTTTGATTGACCGCCTCTTCGATATCGTTGGTGATGATCCACCAAAACCCACCCGCGCCGTTGCTCACGAGGGTCGACCATCCGGGGATTCGACCGCGTATGGGCA
>PBTG01000146.1 GCA_002726535.1 Myxococcales bacterium
CCGCACGGGCCGCCGCGTTGGGCCGGTTTTTGGACTACATTACAGCCCATCAAGATGTATGGATCGCTCGCCGCATCGACATCGCGCAGCACTGGCGAAGTCGTTTCTCGGCAGATTGAGACCCGGAGCTTGGGTCTCACCGGCTGCGACTCAGTGGGTGTAGTGTTTAGGCACCAACTCGACAACAGTCGCCCATGGGTCGGCAGATTCCCGGACAAAGTCCAATGCGAATGGCATCAGCAACTCGGTGGCGAATTCCACCGGGTCCTCGCTGAGCACCAACTGGCGTAGCAACCTCACGGCGATTGGGTACCAACGAGCGGCTTCCCCGGCCCAGGGCACCTGTACTCGTTTGGTCGGGGTCTGCCTACCCTCTCGAATGAACGCGACCTCTTCACTGACAATTCGCTCAAAATCATCGACCTGCACTCTGCCGTGAAAGACCTCTGCCCACAATTCCCAACGCGAGCGTTCTGTGGTCGCGAGGTCGTCCATCACGCGAATAAAGACCTCTTGTCCGCGATTGTTGCGGGTGATCGCAGGCAAGGCTACACAGCCGTTGCCACTGAGCCAATCGGCTAAATATTGCAGCGCTTGAAAGACGTTGTAGCGCACCTCTTCTGGGTCGTCGTTGGCGATGAGCTCTGACATCTGTAGATCAGCCGCCAACACCCCTCGAGTATAGAGCGGATGGTCCCGGCTCAACCCCTCGACGTCTGGCCCATCTACAAACGCCAGCAGAGGCTCGGATTCCGTCCGGTTTGGCACCAGAGCGCGAATCAACTCGGCGATCGTCGAGTCGCTTGGATCTGCCTGACGCTTGCGCCACGCCGCCACCATGGCCAGACCAATGCGAACAAAGCTCGGGTGCGCGACCCAGAACCCATCGAGGCCCCGCTTGAGTTGGGTATAGACATCCTTGATGAAGCCCACCATGGAGACCTCAAAAGAGTCGGGGTTGCCCTCTTCATAGAGCACCCCGTACATGCCACCGATTTTTACAGCACCGATGGGTGCGAGCGACTCGACGAGAATCTGGTGGGACTCGCGGATGTGATTGATGACGATGTTCGGATCGGCTTTGACCGGGATTCGATAGTTCGGATCAAAGCGGAACATACGCGCGGTAGAGCCCAAAAAGTCGTGCCAGCCTAGGCTCCCACCAACGAAGTGAGGGTAGAGGGCATCAGCCATCTCGCGGATCCGAAAGATCGAGCGCGGGCTCTCAAAGACCACGAAGAGCTTTACCGTCCCCAGCTCATAGCCCTCAAAACGCTCACAGATCAGCGATTCGGCAAGGCTGATGAAGCCTTTGACGTATGCGGCCTCTTGCTCGTTTTCAAGCTTTGGCACGTAAAAGGCCAGCGCCTCTGGGTGGTCCCAGTTGTGAAAGAGGTGCAATCCAAAATCGACCAAGTGAAGGGGCAATGACGCGCCGTTGAGCATGTGCCCTGCATCTGGCAATGCCAGCCCAGGAATCCTTTTGATCGGTTTGGCCAAGCGCTCGGCCGCCAACTCGTAGACCTTGCCACGAGCCGGGTCTTCAAAGCGTAGGGTGCGGTCAAAGCACTTGAGCAAATTGTCGTTCGCGGCCAGCAAACTCCTGGGTAGCGGAGTCTTGGAGTCTTCGTTGTCCGCACCCCACCGGGGCACTTCACCCGATTCAGCGAGCAGTTGCTCGACGATAGCTGGCTCATTGGGCAAACGCCGATGCATCGTATTCATCGCGTTGATGGTCATTTTGGCCGTGTCGGGCGGGCCGAAAAGCGTGACCTGCTCTCCCTGCAAATGTGCAGGGACCTCGACCATCGGACTCTGAGAGGGCGCCTGGGGATGCGGGCCGACTACAATCCGGCCCTGTTCATCGGGTTCGGACACGACGGTTTTGTACTCGGCGCTGTGAAAAGGGATGGCGCTGTTGAACTCAACGCATCGACTCGTCACCCTGTCGATAAACTCGCGGTCAACCCCTCGCTGACGAAGCACAGCGTCTAATTCGTCGCGAACACCTCGAAAGACTCGCACCACAAACTCGAGCGCTTCGTCCGTTTCCACCTCATCGAACTCGTCTCGCAAACCCGGGGCTACGCGAAGGCCCTCAACCGCCTCTATGGGCTCACTGCGGCTCCATTGGCGAGCCTGTAGCGCCGGAGGTAAGAAGTCGTCGTAATATCGAATCTTAGACATGGGTCTCCCCCCTCAACGAGCGCCATAGGTGCTACGCGGAGATACATGTTCCCAAATCGCACCTCATCAAGCAATGGCGACCAACCGCACTACGACGATACGCTCCAAACACACGATGAATCGACGTAAGGAGCGGCGGTGCGAGAGATGATAGTTCCGATCCAACTCAAGACGCGTTAGTCTAAGCGAGCTTATATGCAACGGAGTCAGCCAATGATCGAGGTGGGACGTAATTCTCTCTGCCCCTGCGGCAGTGGGATGAAGTACAAAAAGTGCTGCATGCTAGTCGAGAGGAGCGATGGCTCCGGAGGTCCGACTGGGCGCGAAGTTAGCGGCAAGACCTTGGGCATTCTGATTGGGGTCGGCGCTGTAGTGGGCGTGATCGTTGGTCAGGCTTATGACGCTCAAACGGGCATCGCTATCGGCGGCGCCATTGCAGCCGGCGCCGTGGCCTGGTCGATTTTTCGCGACCCACCGGCTCCGAAGAGCGGCGGCGACGACCCAGCGGCCATCAACTTCGGCACATCACGCTGACAAGCAGTCGATCACACCGACGTCGATGACCCCTGGGCGAACGAGCCCTTAGCTCTTGAGGCCTCGTGCTTCGACCAAGGTGGCGGTAAAGCTACCGACGATCACCTTGCTCTTGAGCTTGACGGGGATTCGACGCTCATCGGCTGAAAACCACACGTCCATTCGCGCGCCAGGGCTGCGCTCGAAGATACCGCCGACATCCTTGAGCTCTGGAACTACGTGCCAGGCGTCGACCTTGTGGTCGCCCACTTCGACCTTTTCGAGCCCAATCACGCGGACCTGAGCCCGCACGGTCTTGAGTCCATCGGTCGCGCTCATCCAGACCTTCCCTGGGCGATCGAAGCGCTGACAGCGAAAGCCGTAGAGCAACCCAAGCGGATCAAAGGTGTCCGCGAAGATCGGCCTGGGTCGAAAGGCGCGCCATTGGTTTTTGTAGACCGCATGATTGCGCTTCCAATCAAAACGCAAGGTCACGTCTCTTCGGTAGCTGCCTTCGCGTTGCTTTTTGGTGTGATGCAATGCGCGCTTCATGTCAGGCTGCACCCAGCTGTGCATGTGATCGCGGACCTTGTAGATGGCATCAGCGTATTTGTTGGTCCGGGCTTTCATCTCAAAGTGCCACGCCGGCTTGCCACGAAAGCTCATGGTCTTGGAGACGCGAAAGGTCGCCGTCCCTACAGGGATGCCCATCCAGCGCATCTTGTAGTTGAGTTGCTCGCCGCTGCGAAAGGGCACGTCAAAGCGCGCGCCACGAGGGGCATAGCGTCGCCTCTTGACTCGTTTGGTATCGGCGAGCCTCATGGCTTTACGACTCTTTGCGACATCTAAAATCGTCGATGGCCACGAAGCCAGGTTCGACAGATTCCAGGGGCTGTCGTGTTGTGGGCTGGGCAGCGCGTGCAGAGCGCTAGGGAAAAGCAGGAAAATCGTACAAACAGTCAATCGTCTCATGACGTTCACCTCCTGGTTGAGATGTACGAAAACTATCTGTTTAGGAGACGAGCCAACCTCGCGATTCATTCAATCGCGATCGACAATTGTAGAGTAAGCCGTGTGTTTTGAGATATCGTCTGGCTACATGGAGCGGCGATATTGACCGCCGACCCGGTACAGCGCCTCACTGACCTGACCTAGGCTCAATACTTGGCAGGTGCCCATCAGCACCTCGAAGACATTACGGCCCTCGATGACGGCTCGCTTGAGTTCCTCACTGGCGGCCTGCGCACGGTCTGCGTGCCGGCTATGGAAATCGCGAAGCCGCTTGAGTTGATCGGCCTTTTCATCATCGGTCGACCGGGCAAGCTCAATACTCGTCGCCTCTGACGAGTCTTTGCCCAAGAAGGTGTTGACCCCGATAATCGGCAATTCTCCGGAGTGCTTCTTATGCTCATAGAGCATCGACTCGTCTTGGATCTTCGAGCGCTGATACATGCGCTCCATGGCGCCGAGCACGCCGCCCCGCTCATTGATTCGGTCGAACTCTTTGAGGACCGCCTCCTGTACGAGGTCGGTCAACTCTTCGATTACAAAGGCGCCTTGTCCTGGGTTTTCGTTCATCGCCATACCGAACTCGCGGTTGATGATGAGCTGGATCGCCAACGCTCGCCTGACGCTCTCTTCGGTTGGCGTGGTAATGGCTTCGTCATACGCGTTGGTGTGTAAGCTATTGCAGTTGTCGTAGATGGCCAACAAGGCCTGCAGCGTGGTGCGGATGTCGTTGAAATCGATCTCTTGGGCGTGCAAGGACCGCCCACTGGTCTGGATGTGATACTTCAGCTTCTGTGAACGCTCACTCGCGCCGTAGAGTTCACGCATGGCCGTGGCCCAGATCCGCCGAGCGACCCTGCCGATGACGGCATACTCAGGATCCATTCCATTACTGAAGAAAAACGAGAAGTTTGGAGCAAACTTGTCAACTGGCATCCCACGTGATCGGTAGTACTCTGCGAAAGTAAAGCCATTTGCCAGAGTGAATGCAGTCTGGCTGATGGGGTTCGCTCCCGCTTCAGCGATATGGTATCCGCTAATACTTACGGAATAGAAGTTCCTTACGCCATAATCAATGAAGTATTGCTGCACATCTCCCATGACCTTCAAAGAGAACTCGGTGGAGAAAATGCACGTGTTCTGGGCTTGATCTTCTTTGAGGATGTCGGCCTGCACGGTGCCGCGCACCTGGCTGAGGGTCTCAGAGGCCAACTGCTGGTAGCGCTCGTCACTGACCATCGCCCGGAGACGATCCCAACTGAACTCAGGTTGTCCTGGGCGGCCGCAATCGGGCTGCAGACACTCGGCCTCACTGATCTCGAGCGTACCATCTTGCATCAGTGAGCGTCGGCAAGCCTGACGAATCGCAGTGTTGAAAAAATAGGCCAATAAGGTCGGAGCTGGACCATTGATGGTCATCGAAACGCTGGTCTTCGGATCGACGAGGTCAAACCCGGCATAGAGCGCCTCCATGTCCTCGACGGTAGCGATGGAGACGCCAGAGTTACCGACCTTGCCCCAGATGTCTGGACGCTCATCGGGCTCTTCCCCGTATAGGGTCACACTGTCAAACGCGGTGCTGAGTCGTTTGGCGGCCGAGTGCCCACTGAGCAAGTGAAAGCGCTTGTTTGTCCGCCAAGGGCCGCCTTCTCCGGCAAACATTCGGGCGGGGTCCTCACCCTTTCGCTTGAAAGGAAACACACCCGCCGTGAAGGGGAAGTGACCGGGCAAGTTCTCGAGCATTCTCCAGCGCAGTACGGCGCCCCAGTCTCGATAGCGGGGCACGGCCACTCGCGGGACTCGATTGCCGCTTAAGCTCTGGACATGGTTGGCGACCTCAATGTCGCGACCACGGACGGTGTATCGATTATGCTCGCCGAGGTACTGCTCTTTGAGCGTGTACCAGTCGCGCAAAAGTTCGACACTCTCTTCACTGAGTTGGGGCAAGGTGGCGTTGAAGGTCGCCATCAACTCCTTGATTGCGCCCTCCGCCTCGGCCAGGCTCTTTTTGGAAAAGGGCTCCGGCCGCTCCGTCCAAGACCCACCCAAGGCAGCCGCTGCTTTGCCGAGGGCCCAGAGTTCACTGGCTAAAGCCGACTGCTCATCAGCTGCGGTCTGTCGATCACGCAAGGCGTCGGCAATTTCTGCCAAATATCCAACTCGTCGAGGCGGAATCAACCAAGCTCGATCAGGCTCGCCTGTAGGCAGCGAATCGGTAAATCGCCCCTTGAGCGGCGCGCCGTGATGTTGACCCAGCGCGTCTAGAAGCGCGAGATACGCGGTGTTGGCGCCGCGGTCATTGAACTGCGACGCCATGGTGGCGAACACCGGCATGGCCTCTACCGGGTCATTCCAACGTTCATGTGCGCGCTGATAGGCCTTCTTTACATCGCGCACCGCATCGAGCGCTCCTGGCTTGTCAAACTTGTTGACCACCACCACGTCGGCCAAATCGATCATCTCGATCTTTTCGAGCTGAGTCTGGGCGCCAAACTCTGGTGTCATCACATATACCGACACGTCCACGAGATCGATAATCGAACTATCGGCCTGGCCAATGCCCGAGGTCTCAGCGATCACCAAATCAAAGCCGACCGCCTTGCACAGCGCGATCGACTCGTCGAGCGCGCGGCTGATCTCCGACCCAGAGGCTCTGGTCGCGAGCGAGCGCATGAAGACCTGGCCGCTGGCGAGGCTATTCATGCGAATTCGGTCACCTAACAGGGCTCCGCCAGTTCGTTTTTTCGTCGGATCAACACTCAGTACTGCGACCCGATGATCTGGAAAATCTTCGACATAGCGACGAACCAACTCGTCGACTAAGCTCGATTTGCCTGCTCCGCCAGTACCGGTAAACCCAAGGACCGGGATCGTCTTTTCGGGTTTATTGGCCTGCAACGTTTCAAGCAGGTCGCTCCAATCTTTGCGCGGGTGGTCCCCCGCCTCGACCGCTTCAGCAAGGCTGATGGCCCGAGCGAGATCTCTCCAATTGTCACGGGTCAACTCGGTGACGTTGGGCAATCCACCACACGCATCCGTCAGGGTTGAGTGGTCTGACTGCTCGACGATCATGTTGATCATGCCCTGCAGTCCGAGCCGACGACCGTCTTCTGGGTGGAAGACTTGAGCGAGACCGTAGGCCTCAAGCGCGAGCTTTTCTTCGGGGATAATCGTGCCGCCACCGCCGGCATAGATGCGAATGTGACTCGCTCCTCGCTCGTTGAGGAGATCGACCATATAGCGGAAGTATTCCATGTGGCCGCCCTGATAAGACGACATCGCGATGGCTTGGGCGTCCTCACAGATGGCGGCGTTGACCACCTCGAGTACCGAGCGATTGTGACCCAGGTGGATCACCTCACAGCCGGTGGCCTGTAGGATCCTGCGCATGATGTTGATCGCGGCGTCATGGCCGTCAAAGAGGCTCGCAGCCGTAATCACCCGAACTTTGTGTTCAGGTCGATAGGGGCCTTTCGCAAGCTCTTGACCTTGTTGCGATTTTCCAGCAGCCACCATGGATACACTCCTCACTCAACACTCCGGACCGGAGCGTCGCACCCGGGGTAACATAGCTCAAAGCGACCGGATTGTGCAGACCCTTGAGCCCCTCAAATCAAGACTCAGTCCACTCAATTCGATGTCAGAACGACCAACTTTGATGCTCCATAGACGACAGAGAGTGAATCACGCACGATGTCAGTGCGTTTTGTGAGCAGAGCCCGACCGAACGGGTCGGGATGCATCGCCCAAAGGAGCCCCCATGCGTAGATTGTTGGTCGTGGTCATGACACTGTTGCTCTTGAGTTGTCTGGGGGCTTGCTCAGGTGATGACGAGGGCGTTTCAGGTAAAACGACGGATGCCTCGGCGCGAAGCGTCGATGGCACCATCGGTGGCATCGACGGCGCCGTCAGCGATACGAACTCGGGCCCAATCCCTTGTACGCACAACGGCGTCTGCGACACGGATGCGTTTTGTGCGCTTTATTACAACGGCGTCAAAAGACTCAAGGGAGACGGTCAGCCACCGATCTTGCCAGGCTGGAGTAACGTGTGCGAGGACGACTCCGCAGGCAAAGTCCAAGAAGGCGCAATTTGCGACCCCTTTTCCAACGACGGAGATCAAATCCTCGCGGCTTGCGTCAACCCTTCGGCTTGTATGCAAGGGATCTGCAGTGCGCTTTGTGAACAAGACAGCCAATGCCCGGCCGAGACTCGATGCGGCGTCACGGAATATGGCGCTCCGGTTTCGGCGGAAGATGGCGCCGATGCCATCGCTTGGCTCCCCATCGATATCTGCGTGCCTCTGCCCAAAGAATCGGGAGCTTGTGACAAAGACGCCGACTGTGGTGGTAGCCAAATCTGCCGTCCCTGGGTCAAGCGAGTCGCTGCTGCATTCGCGAGCGAAGGACGCTGCGTCACTCCGACAGCGGGAAAGCAGCCCTACGGGCAAGCCTGTGGCGCGAGTTCAACCGGAGAGGGGCTCGGTAAGCTCTGTGACTCAACGTTATGCCTATACGCGTCGGCAAAGAGCGCTGGCGTCTGCTCGCAACTCTGCGAGTCGAGTAAAGATTGCCCCGACACGCTGACCTACAACGGACAAGTTTTTCCTACGGTCTGTGACTCTTTGTTGACCAACCACGCGGGCACCAGCGCACCAGAAGATGACGTCTACCTTCCACACTGTGTGGCTGTGAATCAAAAGAGTAGCCGTGATGATTGCGAGGCGAAGCGTGCCTGCGCTGGTACCGAAGCCTGCCGGGCATACACCATCACTTGGGGGCCCGACAAAGCCAGTGCCTTGGAATTTCGCTGCGTCGAGCTCAAGACGTTAACCCAACCCGAAGGCCCCACCCTTGACGATGGAGCCAGCTGCGACCCCTTCGCCGGAGACATTGCTTGCAAAGGCGGCTACTGCCTACTCAACACCAACGGCACCGGGGTGTGCGGCCGTCTATGCAAAGACGACTCTGCGTGCGGCGGCGGCACAACGTGTGACCTGAAGTTTCCATTGATTCCACGAAGCGACGAGAGCAAAGCCGCTCTGGTCGGCATGTGTCGCGGCTAAAGGGTTGAGCGGGCACTTTCGAGTTGACCCGCCTCAGAGCCGTCTTGACAAGCGTTGGTGCGCAGTGTGGGCTCTGGGATCTCAGCGTGATCAAAACGCGGTAAGGAGCCCTCTTGAACGGCCAGACACGAGCCTTGTTCTTCAGAGCGGTCTGGGCGCTGAGCCTTGGCCTGAGCCTGCATATGATGCGCCCGCACGAGGGGCTAGCCAATCCGCTCGCCGGCCCAAACGCACGGGCCCCACAGATGCCACAAGTCGGTCCAGGCAAGGTCATCGCCCCTGGAAAGCCCCTGCAGGTCCAGTGGACACCGAAATCGGCACTGAAACCCGTGACAGCGCCCCAATGGGCAGGCCGATTGGTCAGCGGCCCGACAGACACCTTGGTAGCCGTCAGCCCAGATGGTGACGCTGTGGCGTTGGGTAATGACAAAGGGCGTTATCGGGTCATTCAACTCTTAACTGGGCGCGTATCTCCTTTCATCTCCGCGGCCAAGGCTCAGGACTGGAGATTGGCGGTGAGTGGTTTCGCCGCTCTATACCGGCGTGGACGTCGGGTCGAGCGCATTCACACATGGACAGGTCGCAAACGTGGTCAGGCCACCCTGCCCATCGGCTATCAGAGTTGGGCGGTTGACGCCGCTCTGCACACGGTCGTGACGGCCTCCGTCCGGGCAAAAAAAATCTGCCTGACTCGAACCGATCTCTTTGAGGACCAAGGGCAACACTGCGTCGGCTGGCAGCATGGCGGGCGGGTTGAGCAAGTGAGTGTCGATGACCGAGGCCAAAGCGCTTGGCTCATCATCAGCGCAGGCGCAACTGCAGGCAGCGCTGCACACTGGGTGATGCTCTGGGACATCGCGAGTCTCAAGCCCATCCATCGATGGGCGTTGCCCACGTCAAAAGGCTCCGTTAGAGCGCAGGTCCAGGCTGGCGTCGATCAACTTCACGTCGGCTCAGATGCCACCGAGACATGGTCGCTCGAGCGTGTCGGCAATCAAGTGGTCACTCGAAAGTGGGCGCTAGCAGGAAGGCTGAGGCTTATTCGAGCTACGCAAAAGGCCCTTCAACTCCATCGTGGATGCTCGATTGTCCGCGACGGTCAGACTGGCGCGGTGCTCGATGCCATGGTCCTGCCTGGACCCGTAAAAAGTTGCACTTTGGCGGAAGATGGAGCGCACATCGTGTGTTTGTATCAAGGGCGCTTAGACGTATTCGACTCCATGAGTGGCCGTCAGGTTCTCAAGAGGTCAGAGATAATCTTCGCCCAGGCCAGCCGGAGCCGACTGCTTTGGCGGGATAGCAACAACAAGCTTCGAACGGCAACATGGATGCAACTACAAAGCCCCAAGACAGGGCACTCCATCGGTCTAAGCGGGGCGTTATGGCGCGTCCAATTCGTCGTTCAGAGCTTGCGATGATTGAGCCTCCGTTGGGATCTATCGCCGTTGTGCACCCGAGGGCTGACAGGCAAACTCATGGCACAAGCCTCGGAAGTTGGCACCCCGGATTATTGAGGAGTCTCCATGTCTAGCTCGAAGTTCTTTGCCCGCGGCGGTCTAGCGCTGGCTTTGTTGATGACTTGCAGCAGCTGCCTGTCGAGTTCTGGCGTCGCGGATGCGGACAAGCTCTCCATCAGCAAGGTCGTCTTGTACCAAAATGGCGTCGGTTATTTCGAACGCAAAGGCCAGGTCTCGGGCAGCGAATTCTCGATCCGCGTGCGCCCCGATCAGATCAACGATGTCCTCAAGTCCCTAACCATCCTCGAACGCGGTGGCAGCCGAGCCTCTTCAGTCAGTTTTCCTGTCGAACGTTCTAGTGATCGTTTGGCACGGGAACTACCCAGTCAGGTGCGAAATGCCCGGGGCATGCTGCAAATGCTCCAGGTAATGCGGGGCACTCGGGTGCAGATCGCTACAAAGGATCGGGACTACGACGGCCGAGTCGTCGGCGTTGAAAAAGACGGCAAAACAGCACGATTGACGTTGCTTACGAGCGCCAGAGAGATGGTGACGCTCAAGACCAGCGACCTGCGGAGACTGCAGATCCTCGACGCGGCGCTCGCCCAAGGCTTGTCGCGCAGCCTCGACATTGCGCGGGACCAGGGGCGATGGAAGCCCGTCACAGTCACCCTGAGATTCGCCGACGATGGTCCTCACAACCTGTTGGTCAGCTACATCCAAGAGGTCCCGGTCTGGCGCTCTGCTTATCGGGCTTGGGTCAGCAACGCAGAGCCGGTCCGTCTGAGTGGATGGGCGATCGTTGACAATGTTTCCGGTGAAGACTGGCGAGATATTCAACTAAGTATGGCGGGGGGGTCACCACTGTCATTCCGATACGAACTACACCGCCCTCACCATGTCCGAAGACCGAGTCTGAATCATCGGCTACCGCGAGCTGCGCAAGCCCCACCTCAGAGCCGCGCTGGGTACAAAGCGAGACGTCGTCGCGTCGCAGACAAGGCGGCAACCTCACGCCGCGTCTCTGGGCGCCTCAAAGGGCGACGAGGTCGAAAAGGATTCAGCGCCAAGCGCGAAAACACCGAAGATAGGATCGGAGGCCGGTGGAGTAAGTCACAGCGTCATGCGGCCATCGCCCGGAGCGCACAGACCTTGGTCAAAGGCCGCCAGGTCGGCGCACTCTACAGTTATGACTCGATGTCTCCTGTTACAGTCCCCGATGGCAAAGCGGCGCTAATCCCAATCGTGAATCGAAAGATGCAGGGAGAAGACGTCTTTTACTTCCCGCAGACCTCAAAAGCCTATCGAGCCGTACGTCTCACGGCTGACAAGGCAGCCAAAGGATCGGCAGGAACGCTCGAAAGCGGCCCGATCACCCTGTACGTCAATGGAACCTTCGCCGGAGAGGGCTTTTTACCAAGACTGGCAGCAGGGCAAACGGCCTTTGTCCCCTACTCGCTCGACAACAGCCTGAGCGTGCGGATGCGACGCAGCCAAAAGGATGCGGACGTACGCCTGGTCAAGGTTCACGACGGCAAGGTTAGTGTGAGCTACAAGAGGCGACGAATCCATCAGATTGAGGTGTTGTCTCGACGAAATAAAGCCTCTATCGCGTACGTCAAGATGCGCCGAAGTCGAGGGACTCAGTTGGCCCAGGTGCCCAAGGGATGCGTGAGCGTAGGCAGGGATTTTTTCGTCCGAGTCGAGGTGGGACCCAACGAAAAAGGCTCCGTCACTGTCATCGAACAATCTCCCGTCAACACCGTGACGAGCTACGCGAGCGGGCTCACCCTCACCGCGATGCGCCTTCACCTTCGAGGCATCGACGCGGATGACGCGACTCGAGGACCAGTTGAAGCCTTTTTGCAGGCTCACAGTCAACTCAACCGGCTACGACAATCGCTGCACCCCTTGCGGCGCAAGCGAATGCTCTTGGAGCGCGGAGGCGCCAGACTGCGAGCCAATCTCAAGGCCTTACCCAAAGGTTCCGTCGCGGCGAGGCTGCGGGCGCGTCTGCTCAAGCAGTTGTCTCAAAACAACGCGATGCTGGCCAGGATCACCAAGGACATGATCGAGATCGACGTCAAAGTCCGAGAATCCAACGACAAACTCCGTGAGTTACTCAAACAAGTCGAGCTTCGTTAACTCGGCCGTTCAACTCCAACTCGTCCACTCGCGGCGTCTCCACAACTCGACGACGACGATGTGTGGGATTGCAATACACGCGAGTGCTGCGAGACCGAAACCTGCGAGGGCATCGAGGTCGAACCGGTCAGCAGCCCACCAAACGACGCTAGCGATACCAGCGGCAGAGATGGCTGTGTAGACGCCGCAAAGCTTGAGCCATTGCGACACAGAGGTAGGCGAACGCCTTGTCTGACCGAGGGTCCCGAGGTGGCCTGGCGAATGCCAGAGCGAAAAATAAAGTGCGAACGCGAGCGTCGGCTCGGCCGCGAGCAGCCATGCGGTGAGGGTCAGCGTTTCAATCAGACGATCCCAACCCTGGGTCAGGCGTGACCCGGTCGACCCCCACGCCGCGAAACCAGCGA